>JAJYGF010000015.1 GCA_021785125.1 bacterium
TCCGATCTTCTTTTGCCAACAAAACCACGTTGGATTTTTCGTTTTCCCAAGATGGTCAGACGCGCGGCATCACCGCAGTTGTTGGCCCAAATGGTTCCGGCAAATCAAATATTGCCGATTCTTTGCGCTGGGTGATGGGTGAGCAATCCATGAAGAATTTACGCGGCAAAAAGTCGGAAGACATCATTTTTGCCGGTTCAGGGAAAAAAGCCAGGCTGGGTGGTGCGCAGGTGACTTTGTATTTCGACAACGCGGACAAAAAAATTCCTTTGGAATTCGAGGAAGTTTCCATTACTAGAAAAATATACAGGAGTGGCGAAGGCGAATATCTCATCAATGGATCGCGCGCGAGGCTCCAAGACGTGGTCGATCTTTTGGCGAAAGCCGGCATCGGAAAAGAAAGTTATTCCATTATCAATCAAGGCATGGCCGATGCGGTTTTGAACGCAACTCCCCTTGATCGAAGATCGATCATTGAAGAGGCGGCCGGCGTGAAGCAATATCAGATCAAAAAAGAAAGAGCTTTGCGAAAGTTGGAATCGACCCGCGATAATTTGGACAAGGCCAAGAGTCTGGCAGAAGAAATCAAGCCGCATCTCAAAATGTTGAAACGGCAAGCTGAAAAAGCGGCTCAGAGCGAAGGCGTGGCCAAGGAACTCAAAGAAAAACAGCTGAAACTCTATACATATCTATGGAACAATTTCCAATCGGAAAAGAACAAGTTCAATGAAGCGAAAGATGAGATGGGCCGCCACATGATGAATATACAGCGCGAAGTTGACAAGCTGGGCGACGAGCTGACACATGAGTCAAAGGAAAATAAAGTCAATAACCGATTGGCGGAGCTCGAAAAAGAAAAAAATGCAAGAAGAAATCGCCTGAACCAATTGGATCGCGATCTGATCGTGACGGAAGGGCGTATCGAGATTGAAAAAGAAAAGCAGAAAAGCATGGAAATGATCGAGGAGATCAAGATCCAGAGCATTCCGGTGGATCTGCATTATGTCAGAAAGGGCATTGAAGACATCCGGGCCGATCAGGAAAAATTGATCTCTCGTTTGGAAAGTGCGGAGAAGATGGAAGATTTGCAGGAAATCAAGGAATTTGCGCGAGCTATCCAGCAGAGATTGTTCGAATTGAAATCGGATATTGAAAAAGGCAAAAAACCTGCCCGCATTGCTACGCAAAGCGTTGCAGGCGGGGAAGACAAGGTAGAGACGCCCCATCGGGACGTCTCAAAACCGAAAGTTGTGGAAGATTCATCTGTCATTTTGGAGCTGAAAGAAAAAACCTTAAAAATCCGCGAAGAGATTCAGAAAGTTGAAAATGAAGTCAAGGAGCTTGATCAAAAGATCAGCGAAGAGATTCGATCTGACCGGGAGAAGCGTCAGAAATTCTTCGATTTGGAAAGAAACCTGCGTGCCAAACAGGATGAATTGAACAAAATGAAAGACCAGTTCAATGAGTCCAAGATCGCTTTGGCTCGCGTCGAAGTGCATGAAGAGGATCTGAAGAATGAAGTGCTGAAAGAACTGCGCATGAATGTTGAAGATCTGAAGGACGCGGCTGAAGACATCAATCGATCCCAATTGGAACACGAGATTGCCAAATTGAAAGTCCAGATGGAGCAGATCGGCGGCATTGATCCTTTGGTGGTTGAGGAATATGAAGAGACCAATAAGCGTTTTGAATTTTTGACCAAAGAATCGGAAGATCTGGAGAGCGCCATCGTTTCTTTGAAGGAAATCATAAAGGAGATGGATCAGAAGATCAATGCAGAATTCGCTTCGACGTTTGAAGAGATCAACAAGGAATTCACCAAATATTTCCGCATCATTTTTGGGGGCGGCAATGCCAGCCTTAAAAGGGTGGAAGTCAGGAAAAGGTCATCCAAGGCCAAAGATGAAGAAGCGGCTGAAGAAAGTGGAGACGCTGATCTGTTGGCCGAGATCGAGGCGGAAGAAAAACGCGAAAAGACGGAAATCGGAATCGATATTTTTGCTTCGCCTCCGGGCAAAAAAATCAGCAATCTTTCCATGCTCTCCGGCGGAGAAAGATCGCTCACCTCGTTGGCTTTGTTGTTTGCGATCATCTCCCACAATCCGCCTCCATTTGCAGTTTTGGATGAGGTTGAAGCTGCTTTGGATGAAGCCAATTCCAAGCGCTTCGGACGCATCATCACTGAGCTTTCAGGCTGCACGCAATTTGTCACGATCACGCATAACCGCGAAACGATGCGCCAAGCCTCGCTTCTCTATGGGGTGACAATGGGTGATGAAGGCATTTCTAAATTGCTTTCAGTCCGGCTGGACCAGGTCGGCCAGGGAGGAAAAATTTTGAAATAAAAATATGAAAAGTCCGGAAACGCTTCTAATAAATTATGATCGAAAAGGAGAAGAGATTGATTCTGATCTGGCTGACAAGGCTGTTGAGCAATATATGGACAAGATTGCCGACGATATAAGAATATTGAAAGCCGGTTCGGACAATCCCCATTTTGAGTATTTGGATCCCGATCGGCTGGAAGTTTCAGACAAGATGATTTTCGACAAATTGCAAAAAGGCAAATTGAATGAAGGGAGCGATGAATTCAAAAATTATTGTCGGGAGATCGATAGATATGTCGCCCGGCAAGGAGAAAGCTTCGATGTCTATAAAGATCCGCGAGTCAATCTTCTGGGATATGTGCGCAATCGATTGTTGGGTCAGGCTTTGGAAAAAAGAAGACAAGGGGGACAGCCGGGAAACTGAAAGAAAAGCGGATCATGACCATGCGGACGGAAATCCCATGGTTTTTTATTTCGGCAAAAATAATTTTCCGATCGGGATGTAATTATTTTAAAGGTAAAGCCATGAAAAAAACGAGCATAAGAAATCATATTGTCTTTATCGCATTGTGGTTTGCGGCTTCGATCGCGTACGGATTCATCTGGGCCAAGCTTAATCCGCAGGCAGCTTTCAACGAGGTGGCGCAGATCGCGTACGGGTCCGGTTTTATCCTGAATTTCAATTTATTCTTGGTTTTTGTCGTTATCTTTCTGAACAATTCGGTCAAGGCATTTCTGTCATTGGTCCTAGGTTTCTTTTTCGGATTGGCACCGCTCTATTTCATCTTTATCAACGGCGAGATTATCGGCACTTTTGTTTTTGTCTTCTCCCAAAAGATCGGCATATTCAAGGTAATTTTAAGTTTGGCGCCGCATGGCATTTTTGAAATCCCGGCTTTTATTCTGGCGGCCGGCTATGGTCTTTGGCTAGGCATGAAATTTTATCATTTGTTGTTGTATCGCGAACCTTTCCGCGAACATCTGTATTTTGCCATGAAAAAATTCGTATTGATCATGATCCCGCTTTTTTTGGTGGCGGCTCTGGTTGAGACGTATGTGACGAGTTATATTGTCCAACTTTTTGCCGGACGGTAAACTTTGTCATTATCCTAAAATCGCAAAAAGCTTGCCTGCCTTTGGCATGGCGGTTTTTTTTGGTATGATAAAGATATATGGAAAAGCA
Organism: bacterium; assembly: GCA_021785125.1. GTDB lineage: Bacteria > Patescibacteriota > Minisyncoccia > Moranbacterales > UBA2206 > JAJYGF01. The sequence continues at coordinate 3,511 of JAJYGF010000015.1, forward strand.
AATAAAAGCGATTATTTTTGATGCGGGCAGAGTATTGATTGATTGGGATAACACGCCGTTTTTTGAGGGGATTATGAAATTTTCTCCTTATTCTGATAAAAAAATAAAGAATAAGCTGATAAATTCGGGCATCTTTGAAAAATATCATAACGGCGAAATAAGTACGCGGGATTTTTATGAGAGATCGATTAAGGAAATCAATGCAACTGATTTGGAATTTGAAAAATTTTGTGAACTTTGGGATGCAATATTGACCACAAGCAATGATGACATTGAGAAAATTATAAGCTTGATAAAACCGAATATAAAATTAATGCTGCTATCGGACACGACGGAGTTGCACTGGGAGGTCATGCAGGAGACAGAGATAATCAAGAGGTTCTTTTCTGATATAAACAACATTATTTTATCATTTAGAGTAGGTTGTTGTAAGCCAGATAGGAAAATATATCTTGAAGCTGTAAATAAATCTAACTACTTAATAGAAGAATGTTTATTTATTGATGATGTTAAAGAGAATGTGGATGAGTTCATCAATATGGGCGGTAATGGCATAGGATATAATTTGAGAATAAATGCTATTGAAGATTTAAGAAATGATTTGGCCAGATATGATGTATTCAAATAAGCTACGTTCGTAGCTTTTTTATATGACCTGTTTTGATATAAGAAAATGGAACAAGGCGATAAGCCGGCCGGACTATTATCCGCAGGTTAAAAAAGAGAATATCTTCGGCCATCGCGAGATAAATCCCAAAAAGACCTGTCCATCCAATCTATTTTTAGGAGAAAATGGGTGGAAAAGTCGACTATTGGAGTTGATTTGAAATTGGTCAAAATTTGGCATATGCAAGAAATTGACTAATTTTAATATTTTAGCAAAAAGCGGCTTTTTTTGATATGATGAGTGTATGTATAAACGGCCATATTCCAAAGAAGAAATCCGCAAACATTATCCGGATAAAGCCGATAAGCTTTTAACTGATCCTGTGCATATTTGGCGAGCAGAGGTTGGTATAGAACTAATTCATAAAGAGCCAACTTTAAAAGAGCAGCTAAGGACATGGGAAAATTGGCAGCAGATGTCTGAAGATCAAAAAACAATAAGTGATGATAAAAGCTTGGAATTATTTGGTATAACAAACGAAGATCATCATAATAAATTGATAAATTTATGGAAATATCAGAACTGTTGAAAGAAAGCAGGAAGATTTGGGGCAAGGAAAAGTTATTGTTTAAAACTTTATAAAAAATAAAAATATTGACAAACTTTATAAAGTTTAGTTATTGCGCAATTCTTGCACGATTATTTGCGCGATTCGAACTTGGTTATCAAAATAGCAAGCATTGGACTAAGACTAAAAAGCTCCCAAGAGGCGGGGGTGGGTATTGACTGGTGAATCTCACCGCAAAGCACAGGGAGCATAAAAAGGAGCAATTTACCAGGCTTGACAATCGTCTAAAAATCGTCTAAAATATGTCTATAAGCACATGATTTATTGCTATGTTTAAGCCGAAATATACCATAACAAATAAGCTTTTAGGCAATATAAAACGTATAGCGGAAATTGTAACCGAGCTCAATACTCGAAGTTTTTCCAAGGTTGTGCTTTTGGATATGGAACGTCGAGCTCGGGAAATATCAGCCCATTCTTCAACCAGTATTGAGGGCAATCCTTTGCCACTTACAGAGGTTAAAAAAATTCTCAAGAACAAGCCAGAATTTGTTCGTGACTCCGAAAAGGAGGTGTTGAATTATAACAATGCTCTAATCGAGCTTAATGGGCTGATTAAGGCGGATAAGATATCTCTTAGTGTTGGCTGGCTTGAGAAGATCCAAAAAATGGTGACGGACGGTCTCATCGAAAAACATCGCTGGGGACACATTCGAAAAGAACCGGTCTTTGTCAATGATCCAAGAATTGGAAAGACAATTTATTGGCCTCCGGATCATCAAGAGGTGCTGCCTTTGCTTGAAAAATTATTTGATTTTTTAGAAAAAAATAATCAATCAGTCGATCCGTTGATTTTGGCCGGAATTTTTCATAAGCAATTTGTGGTTATCCATCCGTTTATCGATGGAAACGGCCGCACGGCGCGGCTGGCTACTAAAATTCTTTTGGCGAGGATGGGTCTTGATACTTTCAATCTGTTCAGTTTTGAAAATTATTATAATCAGAACGTTACCCGTTATTTTCAGGAAGTCGGTTTGACTGGAAATTATTACGATATAAAAGATAGTTTGGATTTTACGGCTTGGCTTGAATACTTTACGGATGGAATTATTGACGAGCTTTTGCGAGTCGAGAAAGAGTTGGAAAAAGAAACTGTCAGTCCTGAAACAGTTCTCAGGGATTATCATAAGAAAATAATCGGTTTTATCAAAGAAAAAGGATTTATTACGGATAAAGATTATTCCAAACTTACTGATCGTGCCAAGCCCACTAGAAATTTGGATTTCAGAAAACTTATCGATTTGGGAATAATAGTGAAAGTTGGAAAAGGCAAAGCGACTTATTATAAATTAAAATAAATTGCTTCGACCAAGAGGCGATCAAAGCGCAAAGGAAATATAAGAAGAATTAAAATTTTAGCAAAGTAATATGGAAAAAATTATAATAAAGAATCGAAAAAATCAAAACATAGTTGTTCTATTGGAAAGGCAGGAAAATCAAAAAGGCCTTGCATTTGTAATGCATGGTCTTAGCGGCCGCAAGGAAGAGCTTCATATTGCAGCTTTTGCCAAAGCGTTTTATGACAGTAAGTATACCGTTGTTAGATTTGATACCACTAATACTTTTGGTGAAAGTGATGGAACTTATGCTGATGCTACGGTTACTAACTACTTTGAAGACTTGGAAGATGTTATAAAATGGGCAAGTGAAAATTCTTGGTATGAAGAGCCATTTTGTTTGGCCGGACATAGTCTGGGAGGGATATGTACAGCTTATTTTGCGGAAAAATATCCGGAAAAAGTCAAAGCGTTGGCGCCCATTTCAACAGTTATTTCTGGCAAGCTAAGTATCACTACGCCAAAATATAAAAACGCAGAAGAAATGAAGGAGAGAGGTTGGATACAGGAGAAGAATGGTGTTAAATTGAAATACAAACACCTTGAAGACAGATTTAATTATGATTTGATTGAGGGTGCTGATAAATTAACTATGTCGGTGTTAATGATGGTAGGAGAATTAGATGAAGGCACGCCACCAAAACACCAACAAATTTTATTTGATAGCCTGCCTGGCAAAAAGGAATTGCATATAATCAAGGGCGCAGAACATGTATTTCGAGATAAGGTGCATTTAGATGAAATACGCGAGATATTTTTAAAGTGGATTGAAACAATTTAATATTCTTAATTTTAATAAATGAAAATCGCAATTTTATCCGATGTACACGAAAACTCCCACAATCTTATACTTGCATTGAAAACTATTGAGGAAAAGGAGTGTGAACAAATTTTATTCCTAGGTGATTTTATGAATAATGGAATTGCCAAATTTTTTGCTAGCTTTAAGATTCCAACTTTTGCGGTATGGGGAAATAATGATGGCGAAAGGGCGATGATAACTAAAACATCATTGACTCCGGGAAGTAACTTAACAGTCAGCGATAGCGTATATGATTTTGTTGAATTTGAAGGTAAGAAAATTTTCATAACTCATTATCCGGACATTGCCAGATCAATGGCTAAATCAGGAGATTTTGACGCAGTTTTTTGTGGTCATAGTCATGAAAAAAGCGAAGAGAAAATAGGAAATTGTCTTTTGGTTAATCCTGGCGAAATTTCGGCTCATAAAACAGGCGAGGCGACATTTGCAATTTGGGATACAGAAGAGAATAAAGTTGAATTTATAACGCTAGAAAATTCAATCACTCTTTTGACAAAAGAGGTCGAAGAATTCAGAAAGAATATTGATTTTGTATATAGTCATACTAAGAGACATAAAAAATAGATTATTTCTTAAAATATGGGATTTCAAATAAAATTTAATTGGGCGTTACAGATTGAAGAACCAAGTGATTTGAAAGAGGGGAATGTATATGATTTTGCCAAGGATGGAAATAGGGTTTTCCCCGTTGAAACGCCGATCGATCTGATAAGTCCCGGAAGAGAGGCTATTGCAAAGATTGTTGTTCTGGAATTTTCAAACTCCAAAGAAGAAACGAAAGGAAAATTTAAAGTTATTAAAATTTACGAAGGACAAGAAAGGGAAATTCTGACTAATTATTGGATTGAAAATAAATAAATGTTTCTATCACACCAAACAATTGAAAAATATATAGACGAAGGAAAAATAGTTGTTGGTCCTGATTTTGATAGGAAAAATATCCGGCCTGTCGGATTACGCATGCATCTTGGCAAGACATTGCTTATTCCAGAACCTGGACAGACAATTGGGATAACCGATCAGGTAGAACTCAAATATAAAGAAGTTGACATTTCAAAGGAGGAATTTATTTTGGAGCCGGGAGAATTTGTCTTGGGCTCCACTTTTGAAACGATAAAAACAGATCCGAATATTCTGGTTATTTTAGATGGCAGAAGCACGGTTGCTCGCTTGGGACTTACTACTCATGTGACGGCATCAATAATTGACGGAACATTTGAAGTTCCGCATTCGGCCACATTGGAAATTAAAAATGTAGGCAATTTCCGGATAAAGTTGAAATTCAAAGATCCGATTGCCATGATGATCTTTGCTGAGCTGAAAGATCCAGTAACTCAGAAGCTACAAAGTCAATATGGCTTAGAACCTGATAAGGTTACCCCGCCAAATTTAAACTTTAAAACAGGCGAGGATAGCTAAATCGCCAAGAATTGACAACTTTCAGGATATAGTATAAACTGGACAAGTAACTAAAATAAGCTTTAAATAAGGGATAATCAAGTTATTCCGTATTGAATTATCGAATTATGTTAACCATACGATTTGCCAGAGTTGGAAAAAGAAATCATGCACAGTTCAAAATAATGCTTCAGGAGCACACAATTGCCCCTGGTGGCCGCCACGTTGAGGTTTTGGGTAGCTATAACCCACACTCAAAAGAAGCGGTCATCAAGGAAGACAGAGTGAAATACTGGGTTTCCAAGGGTGCTCAAATGTCTGACACGGCCTACAATCTATTCGTGAAAAAGGGCGTTGTTTCAGGCGATAAGAGAAAAGTTAAGGTTCCTGCCAAGAAGGTTGAGGAAAAAGCTGCGGAAGCTGAAGCTGCTCCAGAAGCTCCAAAAGCTGAGGAGATAAAAGCAGAAGAAATTGCGTCAGCTGAAGAAGTGAAAGCAGAAGAGGCTCCAAAGGCTGAATAATTGATCCCGCACTAACTTTGTATCGGCTAAAGCCAAAAGTTCCGAGTACTCGGAACTGATACAAAGTTAGTGCTGGATTGACAAAAACGAGTTTTGATATACAATAGAAACACTATTCCGCAGACAGTAGGCATATAAGTCCTACCGAGGAAGGCACAGAATTTGGACATCAAATGTCCAAGTGAAACGGCCATAGGACATTTGATGTCCTTCTCGAGTCTGCAGTAGAACGCAGATTTTTAATTTTATTTAAACAATATGCAGACTAAACAACAAAAAGAAGTCCTGGTGAAGGATCTGGCTGACAAGCTGAAGAATTCCAAGGCTGTCGTTTTCTCTGACTACAAAGGTCTCGAAGTGAAGGATATGACCGTGCTCCGAAGAGAATTGCGCGCCGAAGGAGTGGATCTCAAGGTTTTGAAAAAGACTTTGATCAATCTGGCTCTGAAAGACGCTGGCATCGAGATGGATGCCAAGAGATTGGAAGGACAAGTTGCGGTGGCAGTTTCATCAAAAGATGAGGTGGCAGCGGCAAAAATCATCGCCAAGGCGGCCAAGGCCAATGAAAATCTGAAGATTGTCGGTGGAATTCTTGGAACAAAAGAATTATCCAAAGAGGAAGTCGACGCGTTAGCAAAGCTTCCAAGCAAGGAAGAATTGTTGGCGAAGTTGGTCGGAACCTTGAATGCTCCGGTATCCGGATTCGTCAATGTGTTGGCTGGCAACATGAGAGGTTTGGTTACGGCCTTGAAAGCTATTGCTGATCAAAAAGCTTAATAAGTAATTTTTAATAAATTAATTAATTTTCAAAAATATGACAGAAGAAAAAAAGGAAGTGGTTATTCCTGAAAAATTCGAAAAGCTTGTCACTGAAATCGAAAAGATGAGCGTTTTGGATTTGTCCGAGCTTGTGAAAGTTCTGGAAGAAAAATTCGGTGTTAGCGCTGCCGCTCCGATGATGATGGCTGGTGCCGCTGCTCCCGCCGGTGAAGCTGCTGCAGCTGAAGAAAAGACTGAATTTGATGTTGAAGTAACTTCAGCCGGTGCTTCAAAGATCAACGTGATCAAGGTTGTTCGCGAAGTGACCGGTCTTGGATTGAAGGAAGCCAAGGATTTGGTTGATGCGGCTCCAAAAGTCATCAAAGAAAAAGTAGCAAAGGCTGATGCAGAAGGAATGAAGAAGAAACTTGAAGAAGCTGGTGCAACTGTAACTTTGAAATAGTTTGTTATAAAAATCAAAAAAGCTCCTCACGGGGCTTTTTTGTTCTCTACAAAAGATGATAAGCTAGTTTGATAATAGGAAAGATAATATAGTCTTTGAGGCTCATCTTGTATTTTTCCGGCTGGAAAATATCCGCCTCTTTCTTCCATTGGTCCATTATTTGCGATAGTTCTGCGACCATATTTTTTTGCCGGAAAAATATGCCGGATTCGGCGTTCAGCCTAAAAGACAGGAAGTCGATATTTTGCGATCCGATCAAGCCCTCTTTCCGATCGATGAGCATGGCTTTGGCATGGTTCATTTCCTTGGACAAATAGAAATGTGCGCCTATTTTGGAGAGTTCGTACATGTAACGGTAATTCACCCGATCGATGAGAGGCTGGTCCGTATTTTGGGGTATTATAATTTCAACTTTTACGCCCCGCCGGACGGCGGAATCTATGAGGGCTACAAACCATTTTGGCGGAGTGAAATATGGAGTGATTATCAGGATGTCTTTTTTCGCGCGTGATATTTTTTTGATATAATGTGACTTCAGCGAGAATATGTTTCGGGATGGCCAGTGGTCTAAAAACCATGTCCGCAGCCTGTGGGTGAGGGCTTTTTTCCGATAAGCTAAAATATCCGCATCGTGTCCGCCCGCCATTTCATAGCTGTAGGCGAACGAAGCGCTTATCGATTTCACCATCCGGCCCTCCAGCTTGATCTGCATGTCTCTCCAGGCGGAAAATTCTTTGCCTATGTTGACCCCTCCGACAAAGGCGGTCTTTCCGTCGACAATCAGAATTTTACGGTGGGTATGGCGCAGCCAATGGCTGAAAAACAGAAGCTCGATCCCGGCTTCTTTTATGGATTGCACGGATTCTTTCTTCAATCTGGCGCTGCCCAACGCGTCCAGTACCATGACAACCTTGACGCCTTGCTTCGATTTTTCTTTGAGCTTGCCGATGAAGTCTTGGTCGGTATCGTCCAGGAATATGTACATTTCCATGCAATATCGCTTGGTAGCTTTTTCTATTTCGGAAAGCATGGCATCCCAAGCTTTTGTTGAAGTCGTATATAGTCGATATCCCATATTTAATATATAGACCAATAAGCTGGTTAGTGCAAATAATCGGAATTTTTTTCTTGCATCAAGCGTAATTTTTCACGCAAGCTTTCTTCTTGCTGTTTCCGCTCGTCGTTTTTATTTCGAGTAATGATTTTCAATATTTCCGTCGGGTGGTGATGGTTATAATCTCCATCGATAATCATTTTTATCCGCTGTTTCAAGAAAGGATGCAGAGCATGCCCGATGATGGCCAGCGAAATATAATGCGGCGCGAACAAATAGACTTCCGCGATATGCTCGTTCATGAATAAATCGAATGTATCTTGGCGCAATATGTTCAAGAATTTTTCATGCAAGTATTCCTTGTGATGCTCCGTGTTTCCCCAAGCGCCGACGGCGCCGGTATCTTTTTTGGTCTTGATCTTGCCCATGCGCCAAAAGCCTTCGTGGTCGGAATAATCTTCGCGGGTCGAGACTTCTTCGGATTTTTTTTGAACTATATCGCCATTGGAGGCGATAAAAATCTTGGCACTATAAGCGCCGCTTACGATTATCATAGCTGATCCATTGTTGAATTGGTACAAATGATGCGGTATTTTCATGGGCATATTCGCGTCTCCTTCGATAATACAAATTTTTCACTCAAAAAATTGCCGCGGATATGCGGATATGCCAGTATTCGTGTCACGCGCTTATTTTATTTTTTCAATTCGTCCAAAAGATCGGCGAGCTTGATCGAGGCGACCCCGATGACTTTATCGGCTCCGCCGTAATATATGAAAAGTTTTTTGCCGATTATTATGGCGCCGCAAGGAAATACGACGTTGGGCACTATTCCTTCTTTTTCATACGGCATTTCCGGTTCCAAAAGCGGAGCACGCGTGCGGCCGATCACTTTCTCCGGGCGCTTCAGATCCAAGAGGGCCGCTCCGACCCGATACGTTCCGTCTTTCGAGGAGACGCCGTGGTATATGAGCAGCCAGCCGTCATCAGTTTTGAGCGGTGTGGCGGATAAACCAACCTTAAGATCGTCCCACATGTTTATGCGCGGAGAGAGGATGGGATTGCGGGTGAAAAAATTCTCTCCGTCGAAATCATCCAGGCTGTTTATGTAATTCAGATGGATGGATGGTTGGATGCGATGTATAAAGACGTATTGGCCGTCGATTTTTTCTGGAAAGAGAATGGCATCCTTGTCGTCGATGCCGGGAGCGGATATGAGTTTCGGACGCGCGAAACGGTTGAAGCGCCGCGCCATAAAATCATCAACGCTTATGCTGGTGAGGGCGACTCTGGGCGGATTGGTTCCGTCAAAAGCCGTATAGCATACGTAGAAATCATCATCCAGACGCGCGAATCGCGGATCTTCGCAGCCGGAATTGCCGGGATGGGTCTTTTTTTCAAAATCTTCGCGCGGCCCGTAGATTGGTTGCGACAGGCGCTCTTTGATGTGTGTGCCGTCTTCGCTTACGGCGTAACCGAATTGAGAGGTGCTGTCATCTCCCATAGCCCGATAAACGATGTGGATTTTTCCATCTTCTTTAAAAACAGCCGGATTGAAAACCGCCACGCTTTCCCAGCCGTTTTCCGGAATCGGTTCCAAAATTGGATTTTCCTTGTGCCGTTCGAAGCGTAATTTGCTTTCCGGAGCAAGCATCTCATCGAGGAGTTCGGACAAGCTGGTGGTGGCTCGACAAATGGTCGTGTCGGCTGCGCCGTAATAGATGTGCAGATCGTTCTTTTCGACATAAGCGCCCGAAGGAAATATGATATCCGGCACCATGCCGTAATGTTCGTATTCTTCCTGCGGAACCATCAGCGGTGTCCGGGTGCGTCCGACAATTTTTTGCGGATTTTTCAGGTCGAGCAGTGTCGCTTCAATTCCGAAAGTCTGTCCGGATCTTCCATAATTATAAATGTGGGCATAAACCAAAAGCCAGCCCTTTTTGGTTTTTATGGGGGTCGCTCCGATTTCTACATGGTCGCCGTCTTGTTTATGCAGGTTTAGCGCGTGTGAAGATAAATTGTCATACCATGCATCCCAATACTCGCGCGACCACATGTCGCTCTCTTTTTCAAATGCGGCCAGCCCGATCGATGTCGGCGGCTGATCGGTATTGACGCTCAGGAGTGCCATCATTTTGCCGCCGATCTTCTCCGGAAAGAGCGTCATAGCTTTGGAATTGAAGTGTGTCACGTGATGTTTCGACTCTATTTTTTTCAAATCTTTGCTTATGGCCAAGCCGACCGTGATGCCGGGCGGAGAAAAGGGAAACGTGGAGAGGGCGGTATAGAATATGTAATATTTGTCGCCGAATTTCGTTACGCGGGGATCTTCGCATCCGAAACGCTCCCATTGTTCCTGTGGCGTTATGAATTGTTCATATTCATGGAAATGAATCCCATCCGTGCTTTTGGCGTGTCCGATCGTGGATAATGGCAGCATTTTGCCATGATGTATTTCCGGATGGCCCAAGGCGCGGTACAGGACATGGATGGCCCGCCCCCTTTTTATCGGAGAACCGTTGAAAGTCGCCAGATCTTCCCAAGCGCTTTGGCTGTTAGGCAAAATTACGGGATTTTCTTGGGAACGTTCGACGGTGAGCATAATTTTTTTTGGATTAATGATTATTTGAGATTTATGGCGGTCATGGTGGTTTCTCCGGAAGATATGAGCTGGTCGACAAATCTGTCAACGGGAGCGGTTGCCACGCAAACTACCTTATCTGCGCCGCCGTAATACAGGTGCAGCTCGCCGTCCCTTATGACCGCTCCTGCCGCGTAAACGATGCCCGGTTTGCCGTGATTTTCGTAGGTAAAATCCGGCTCGAGCACCGGCATATTGGCCCGGGCGATTATTTTTGTCGGATCTTCAAGGTCAAGCAGCATGACCCCAACCTTGTATTTATGAGTTTCTGAATCGTTCGCGTGATAAAAGAGCAGCCAGCCCTTTTCGGTTTTGACCGGAGGTGGGCCGGCACTTCGAATGTGGGTGTGCCAAGCAATTGAGCGGTCCGGGACTTTTTGCGGGTCGGGACTTTTGAATCTTTTTTTTGAGATTTTTTTCAAATCATCGATGTATTCTATGCGGATGCGATCATCGGTATCTCCGATGATGCTGTGCAATACGGCGAATTTTCCGCGTATTTTTTCAGGAAACAGCACCCAATTCTTGTCTCGGTTTCCATGCGAAAGTATGTGCGGACCGTCCCATTTATGAAAATGTTTGGCGATGAAATCTTCTTTCGAGATGGAAACCAGGCCGACGCGCAAGGCCCAGTCGTCGAACATGTTGAAGGTGACGTAAACTCGTCCTTCGATTTCAACCATGCGCGGATCTTCGCATCCTCCCCAGCTGCCTCCCGACGGATAGATCGCATGAGAATAGAAACTCTGGTCTCTAACGGCTTTAGAACTGCGATCGGTATAGGCCGGATATGTAAGGCGCTCATCAAATGTCAGCCCGTCATTACTGGAAGCGTAGCCAAACTGGGACTTTCCATCCGTGCCTATGGCTCTATATATCAGATGGATTTTATTATCCAAATTCAGCGCGGCCGGATTGAATGTGGCTACCGCCTCCCAGGCATTCTCCTGGCGTGGGGCGAGGATGGGATTTTTATGTGAGCGCGTAAGTTTCGGATGTTCCACCTTCGGTTTTTTGGCTGATTTTGATTTTTTCGGCAAATTGGAAATTTCATTTGCCGTTCCGGATCGGATAGATTCGAAAAAAATATTTCCATCTTCTGCCTGAAAATAGGCGATGAATTTATTTTTGGTCGGTATGATGCCTATGATCTTGATTTTGCTTGATCGATTTTTGTCCATTTGTTTCCAAAGAGGATGCTCCGAACGCCACAATACTTTTTCAGGAGCTTCTTTGTCGAACAGGGCGGCGCCAAGACAGAGTTTTTTATGCTCATCTTCGGCTGAATAAAAAATAACGATGCCCTCATCCATTGTCAGGACACGAACTATTTTCAGAGAGCTCCGGTCGAAGCGGCTTTTGCGCGGTCTCAATGCTGTCTTTGGCGAAACGTGCCATTTTGTCAGATCGGACGACCAGGCCAGCCGTATGGATCCTTTGCCGAAATAAAGGACGTATTGTTTTTCAAAAGTATATTCGGGAACCGCCATACCGAAAGAATGGATATTTTTTATGAGGCCTGTTTTTTTCCAAAGGTATCCATCTTTGGAGACAGCTCCATAAAGAGAAAAGATAGAATTTTTCTTTTTCGCGTAAGTGAGAAAAAAATGTTTTTCCGAAAACTTGGATGTTGCCATTTCGAGGATGTTTTTCGGACTTTCGCAGACGCCCAAGATCGAGCAAATCTTGAAATGCTCGCGCATATTCAAAAATTTCAACCCGTCTCGGCTTTTTTTGATGCTGAAAAACTTTTTTCCTCCGGACGGATCGTTGAAAATAAGTTCTATTTTTTCGTTTTTGATCCTGGCTTCGAAACCCTCCATGGACATTTTGTTTCTCATGGAATTTTTGTATTATAAATTCGCAAGTTGCTTCTGGTTGGTTTGGAAGACGCCTACGCGTTCTGCCATCCGCGGTCCGGTTGAGATCTCATCTGCTCAGTCTCATCCGGCCTTCCGAAGTCATCTTCAATCCGGAAAGTCGTGCCTTTTTCCGGACCGGAAACTTCCAAAATGACGCTGTCATCCAAGGATTCGATGCGGTGTATGGTGCCGGGCTCGACCGTATATCCGCAGTAGGGGAGCATGTCGATCTTTTTCATGGAATCTTGGCTCTTGCCCATCCATAACAAAGCCTTGCCGCTGAAAAGGCAGAGCGTTTCTTCCTTTTCGCTGTGTATCTGCAACGAAAGCCGCTTGGCGGCGTCGATAAAAAGTATCTTTCCGACCCGCTCCAGATTTTCCGGAACATAGAGGATTTCTTTTCCCCAAGGCTTCCGGACGGTTTTTTGAAAATTTTCCACAATATCGTTCATGTTTTTTATTGAATAATTGAATAAATGTTCCTAAATTATATCACGAAAAAAGAGTATTTCAAAATTGAACCTTTCCACTTAGGAGTTTTAAAATGAGTAAATCAAAAATGAAAAGGTGGGTAATATTGCCTGTCAGAGAATCTTTGCTTCTTATGCAGGTATATACCTTGTGGCAATTTGCCATGGAAGCTTTCTGCTACAGTTTTCCGGACTTTAGGCCGCCGGATAAATTGTGGTGGAGTAAAAATTCATTTGCAGGTGAAACTTTCGGGTTTTGAATATCTGCATGGGCGGTGAAGCTATAAAGCTAATACCCGCCTTTTATTTTTATGGAGTATAAAAAATAATCCCGCTTAGGTCTTTGACCAAAGCGGGGTTTATGTTTGATGGGCTGATTCCCATAAAAAATGACTATCCAAAATTAAAAGCGCAGTATGAAAAGTCAGAACCTCATAAAAGTCGTTTAAACAAAAGAAAAACCGAAGCTCTCGCTTCGATTCGTCTCAACTGGTTGGGCCGGCAGGATTCGGACCTGCGATCACGGGACCAAAACCCGTTGCCTTACCACTTGGCTACAGCCCAATATTTAATTTTTTAATTTTCTTCCACTACCTTCGCGCCCATAATTTCCAACGCGGAATCGATGAGCGAATTTTGTTCGCCCGGCGTATCCTGGATCTCTTCTGTTTTTGGCGCTTCGATTATGCCGGCCTCTTTGTCGGTGACGACCTTCAGGCGGATTTTCAATCCTAAGATCTTACCAAAAACATCTTCGACTGTCAATCGGTTGTCCGGATCGTCGAGCTTTTCTTTGTAAAAATCATACGGCACGGCTACGGTGATCTCATTGCCTTCTGCCGAGACGGCTCGACAAGAAGCCAATAGGGCGGACATCGAATAATGGTGCGTCTTGATATCTGCCAATAGCTTTTTCCAATTGTCCTTCACGCTGTCGATGTCGATGACCGCCTCGTCTTGCGGAGACGGTTGTCCGGGTGCTTCGATCTTTGCCGCTTTTTCCGTCCGACTTTCCGGCGGGCGCGATCCGTTTTCCATATTCGGCGCTATCTTATTTTCTTTCTTCAAGATGATTTTCGCGGGCGGTTGGACGGCGTATTTTTCCGGATCGACTGGAAAAGTGCGTGTCGCCCGGATGACGGCTATTTCCAACGGCAATTGCGGCATGGCGGAAGAAGCTATTTTGCTTTGCGCTTCCAGAAATAAATTTATGGTACGGATTATCCGGTCAAGCTCGATTTTGTCCGACAGCTTCGTCATCTGCGTCGTTTGTTCCTCCGTCATTTCGTAACTGAAATATTTTTCTAAAGACGGATCGATTTTCAAAAGCATCAGTTGGCGGAGATAATTTAGGAGCGATTTGGTGAAAACCTGGAGATCATAGCCGTCACGCAGGAGCTCATTTATCCGCTGAATCGCGCCGGTCGCATCTTTTTCAATGATCATGGCTGTGATTTCCTGTGAAAATTTCCGATCAGTCGTGCCTAAGATCTCCTCGACTTCTTTTTTGGTGATATTCTTGTCTTCCAAGGTGATGACCTGTCCCAAAAGGCTTTCGGCATCGCGCATGCCGCCTTCAGCCGCTATGGCGATCATTTCCAAAGAATCGCTGTCAATCTTTATTTTCTCTGCTTTGGCTATGAGGGATAATTTTGCAACGATGTTTTCGATCGGCAGGCGAGTAAAATCAAATCGTTGACAGCGGGATAGGATGGTGTCCGGCACTTTGTGGATCTCGGTTGTCGCCAGGATGAAGACGACATGAGTCGGCGGCTCTTCCAGAGTTTTCAGGAGCGCGTTGAAAGCGCCGGTCGAAAGCATGTGCACTTCATCGATGATATAGACTTTGTATTTAAGACTGGTCGGCGGCAGAGCGACGGTTTCGCGAAGTTCGCGCATGTTATCCACGCCGGTATTGGAAGCGGCGTCGATCTCGATGATGTCCAGCGATCTGTTTTCATTGATCAATCGGCAATTTTCGCATTTTTCACAAGTGACAGCGCTTTTCAGATGCGCACAGTTGATGGTTTTGGCAAAGATGCGAGCAATGGATGTCTTGCCGGTTCCGCGCGGGCCGGTGAAGAGATAGGCTTGTCCGACGCGGCCGTTTTTGACGGCATTGGAAAGAGTCTGGACGATGTGCTTCTGTCCGATGATTTCCGAGAAGTTTTTGGGTCTGTATTTTCGATAAAGCGTATTAGACATTTTGTTTGTAATTAACCGAATCACTACATGGGGTACTAGTTGTAAGTCATTATTGCTATTTTATCACTTTCGGGTCAAAATTAAAACTTCCCAAAAAGGAAGTTTTCTGTCCTATTAAAGCTTATTTCTTGAAAACTATGAATTTGTAGCCGATAAAATTCCAAACTAATGCAAGCAAGGTTCCCAGGGCGACGCCGACGTTGGCCCAGCGGGCCGGCGTGAAGACGGATGGATGAGTTACATAAGCCACAATGACGTAAGAGACCAGCTCAAGCACGCCCAGTCCGATAAGGGTGACGGCAAAAAATTGCAGGAAATTTCCGGTCGCCTTATCATTTGATCCGGATGAAAACGTCCAGTATTTGTTCCAAAAATAACTAGCAGTATTTGCAGCTAAAAAAGCGATGCCATTGAACAATATGAACATCGGTCCGGTGAAGATCTGAGTGATTGCCATCAGTAAGTTTACGACGCCCCAATTCAAAAAGGTATTGAAGGCTCCGACGGCAGCAAACTTAGCTATTTGAAAAATTACAGATATTTTTTTTCCGATCTGGGCCGCTATCCAAATGGCGATGTTTGCAAATATCAAAAAACACAATATATAGAGCAGTATGTTTGAGATGTCGATCCTGATAAACGGAAGGTTTAGATTTTTAAGTATAGGTATTGAGAATATGACAAAACAGATACCGATAAAAGATACTGCCAAAATATCCTTTCTCGTCAAAAGGATGTCCTGTTTGAGAACGGTTTCGTTTTTCATACTGGTTTATTCAGTCAATGGTTTAGCAAGTTCGCGTCGGAGCTCTTCCAAGTCCGGAGCCCATTCGTCGATTATGGAAAGATCGGGCCTGCTTTCTTCTTTTTTCTCCGGTTCTTCTTTGGTCTGGTTGTCGCTCTCATCGTGATTTTGGCCGGTGATGATGTCATCAATGTCATGTTTTGGCTTCATGGCGGAGAAACTTCTCATGGCGCTGCCTTTCTGGATGACGTTTTCGATGGAGGCCCAATCGGAATCGATGTCGCGCGCGGTGACTAAGGTGACCTCGTCTCCCGGCTCGACTTTGAAATAGGTGACCGAAGCCAGGAGTACGCGGTAGGGTTTGCCTTCGGCGATCAAGAAATAATTTCCATCCGCGTCCTGATTGACCACGCCGATCATTCTTTTTCTCTCGACCGGTCCGATCTGCTTGTATATGAAAGATCCCTCCGTTGTTATTGTCAGCTTCAGCATGTCTCCTTCGACCAGTTTCGATTTGGAGGCATAATTGGCCGGAACCGGATATTGCTTTCCGTCCGTTCCGATCATGAGCTGTCCGTCGAAAGTCCCTTCGATCACGCGCCCGTCGCCGTCGCTTTCCATTTTTTTCTTGCGGCCGACTTTTTTCTTGCCTTCCAGTTGGAGCAGCATGGCCTTGGCCGCTTGCAGGCTCTTTTCGGAGTTGTATATCATTTCGCGCAAAGCCTGGATCTTTTCCGCGTTATTGTCGTTTTGATCTTTTTCTTCCATTTTTATTTTAGATTGGTTTTTATTTTTCCCGATACATGCGTCACTGTAGAAATTATACAGGCTTATCGGCTTGTCTGCAAGACCGACAGTGTGGATAATGCCGGTGCAATGTTTTTCGATTGCTGATGTATAATTAAAAAGGTAATTAATAAATTCCAAATATATGGCATATGCGAAAAAGGATTTTTCAAAATTGAAAGGGATGCCCGGTTTCAGCGAGAAAGCTTTGGACATCCATTTCGCTCTCTATGAGGGTTACGTGAATAATGTGAACAAAATCGGCGGAGAGGTCGGAAAGATGCATGCGGAGAAAAAGACCGATTCGCCGGAATTCGCCGAACTGCGTCGCAGATTCGGCTGGGAATTTTCCGGCATGCGTCTCCATGAGGTCTATTTCGACACCTTGGGCGGAGACGGAAAAGTCGATGAGGACGGAGAATTGTACAAATCGATCGTTGAAAATTACGGCAGTTTCGAGAATTGGAAAAAAGATTTTGTCGCAGTCGGAAAGATGCGCGGCATAGGTTGGGCGGCCTTGTATCAAGATACGGTTGACGGCGTTTTGATGAATTTCTGGATCGATGAACATGACACAGGACACTTGCCGGGCGGAAAGCTGATCTTGATCATGGACGTCTTCGAGCACGCTTTTTTTCCGGATTACGGTAAAGACAAAGCGGCATACGTCGATGCTTTTTTTGAGAATATCGATTGGCAGGCGGTCGAGAAAAGAATTAAATAGATCTAGGCTGAATGGAAATTCGGGCGCCGCGAGATTGCGGCGCCTTTGCTTTTTTATGTATAATGGGATCATGCGAAACAAATTACTGCTATTGTTAATATTTTCCGGAATTTTTCTTTTTACCGGACATTCTTCCGCCCATCAGCCGGAAATCATATTGGGTCAGACAAAAATCGAAGTGGCGAATCCGGAAATTTCCAAGGCGTACTACGGAGAGCTTGTCGGCCGGCCTGACTATTTTGAAATTCAAAGTTCCGCGCCACTCGATTTGTATGTGAATATTTTGGTGCCGGCCGTAACAGGCTCCGCCAAAGATTTTAGTGTCGAGATAGACAAGGACGGACGAACCGTCGCGAACTTGGATGGCAGCAAGTCCGCTTGGAATTGGTACTACGAGCCGTTCGGCGGAGACAACTACTGGAAGGGTCCGGAATATGACGCGCAAGTCGGAGCGGGGAATTATGAAATCAAAGTTTCCAATCCGACCGAAACGGGGAAATATGTTTTGGCAATCGGAAAAAAAGAATCTTTCACATTTGGAGAAGCTGTCAATGCTTTTGTCGCTCTGCCCAAGATTAAAAAAGATTTTTTCGGCGAATCAACTCTGGCGGCTCTGCTCAATCAGGATACCTTGCTTCTGATCCTGGCATTGGCAAGTTTGGTTATAATAATATTTCTTCTTTATTGGGCGTACCGCAGAACCAAAGTACATGGAACTGGAACTCGCAAAAAATAAGGAACTGCATAGTCTTAGGCTGGTGGTCATATCCTATCTGGTGGTTTTTGTCCTGAAGATTTCCGCATATTTCGCGACGGGCGTGATGGTCATCCTGGCGGAATCATTGCACACCTTGAGCGATATTTTCATTTCCGCCTTTCTTCTGATCGCACTGATCTGGTCCAGGCGAAAGGCGGATGAGAATTATATGTTCGGCTATGGCCGTGCTCAAAATATCGCAGCCTTGGTGGCGGCGATCCTATTCATCTCCTTTACCGGATTTGAATTATATAGAGAAGCCATTTCGCATCTATTTAATCCGAGCGTGGCTAATAGTTACCAAAATCTGAGTTGGGCAATCCTGATCATTCTGATTTCTATGATTATTTCGGCCGTGCCGATGCTATCACTCATCAGGCACGGGCGGAAAGGTGCGGCCGCCAAGGCTCAACTTTCCGAACTTTTCAATGATCAGCTCGGACTTATCGCGGCTTTGGCCGGCACGGTTTTCATCGCGATGGGCAAACCGATCGCGGATTCGATCGCGACCATGATTGTGGCGACTATGATCGTTGTGAACGGCATAAGGTTGTTCATCGAAAATTCGCGGTTACTTTTGGGAAAATCACCGGGTAACAAATTTGCCAGGCACTTGGAAGAGCTGGCATTGTCGGTGCGGGGAGTTGTCGGTTTTCATGATTTGAAAGCGGAATACATCGGACCGGATGCGATCCATGCCGGCTTCCATATCGAAGTAGAAAAAAATCTTTCCGTCCAAGACGCGCACACGATTTGCAAAAAAGTTGAAGAAAAGGTTTATGAATGCACGCTTTGCAAATCTTGCACGATCCACGTGGATCCTAAATAATTTATTTTTATTTACCCAAGGGTCTGATAGTTAACAATTGTTAACTATTGACAGTTTGGTTAACATGTGTTAACCTATGGATATGGAAGAAAAAAGATTTTTATCAACTGCCGAACTGGCTGAAATTCTAGGAATCAGCCGGATTGCGATATTCAAAAAGATAAAAGAAGGGAAAATAAAGGCCATCAAAATCGGTCGTAATTTTGCTATTGATAGAAATGATCTTGAAGAAATACTTGGCAGTGTCTTAAAAAATTCTGATAAGCGAGAAATTGATGATGCTGTCAAAAAGACAGTAAGGGAATATGGTGAAACACTAAAGAAGCTTGGCAAAGAATAATTTTATGCGATTAAAGAAAATCACGATCGCTGAAGTTGAATATCTCGCCCATAGGCTGGCAAACGAAATAATGGCGTGGGATGAACCCATTCCTGATTTTGGCACTCGCTTTCCAAACGTATTGGAAAGTTGTTTGGCAACGCCGTTCCAATCTTTTTCCAGGAGAGCATTATACAGAGGTCTGATCGGTAAGTCAGCCATACTTTTTTATTTGATGGTTAAGAATCATCCGTTTGAAAACGGAAACAAAAGGATTGCGGTAACCACGTTATTCGTGTTTTTGTATAAGAACGGCAAATGGTTGAGGGTTGATGATCAGGAGTTATATAATTTTGCCGTCTGGGTCGCGCAAAGCAATCCGAAGCTGAAAGATGAAACTGTTTTAGCGATTGAAAAATTTATAAAAACTTATATTGCGGATTTATAAGTTAAAATAAAGAAATGAAAAACAATCTTAACGAATTCATCTTCGCCACATTTCAAGAAGCTTTTGAATTTATGCGGCCGTATCTTTCCAACTACGAAGAATTTTCCAAGGCGCTGGCCAAAGAGACGCAGGTCAAAGAAGGCGCAACATCCAATACAATTTTGATGTGGAATTGGATAAGATCTTCAAAAAGAAAATCGCAGGATTCAAAATTGACGGAAAAATATTTTCCGAAGAAAGCGGCTGGGTTGAAATGGGCGAGAAAAAATATCGCGTCGTTTATGATCCGTTCTGCAACAGCTCGCTGGCTTCCAGAACATTCCTGGATGCGGCGGTCGGAATTTCCATCTTTGATTATAATTACAAATTCATCACTTCCGCGATCATGGATTATCAGTTGGGAATCGTGGGCATAGTTGAAGACGGCGTGACAAATTTCTATCAGATCCAAACAAGAAATAGGTTGGAGTTTGAAAGGGATGTAGTTGAAAAGATCGAGAACGCGACGGTGATCATAACTTTGGAAACCAGAGAGGAAAGAAAAGGTCTGGATAAGGCTAGACATATTTTGGACAATGCCAAAAGAATAATCATCAGCAGCGGACATATCTATTGGTTGCGCTTGGCAACCGGAAAGATTGAAGCGTATCTTGATCCGTTCGGGGGAGAGAAACTTTATGAGATGTTTGCTTGCACCGTGGCGCAAAACGCAGGTTGCGTGGTTACGGATCTCTCCGGCGAAAAATTTGATCCATCGAAGTTCCTCAAAACTTTTGAAGAAAACAAAGACTTCATATATTATCCGGTGGCAGCAGCGAATGAAAGGCTGCATCAAGAAGTTCTCTCCAGATTGGGATAAGTCTGTGGATATAGTGTGTATATATCACCAAAAAACAACAATAATATCCCCTTGACGAATTTTGATTATTCAATTATTATAAATATAAGCTAAAGCGAAATTTAAGGCTGAAAGGAAAATCAGGAACCTCGGGCAAGTCCGACATCCTTTGATATCCTTATTCCCAAAACAAATAAGATAATTTTGAAAAAGAAAATCTAGTTTATTTTGAGAAGGAAATCAAATGTATGTAGCCTGATTTGGCAGTATTCATCTGGTTTCCTTTTTATTTTGGCAAAACTATGGAAAAAATCAGTGATGATTTGTTCCTAAGGTTTAAATATAATAATTTAATTCCAGTTTCGAAAGGAGCTGGCTAGAAAGAAAAAATATGTCAGTAAGAATTACTTGTATTAACAAGGATAATGGGGATCATTATGACCAGCATCTGGCAATAACTCATTTTGGATGGGTTGCTGATAATGGAAATAGTGGTAAGGCGAGTCTCGCCGAAATGATTGATTTCCTTGAAAAAGGAAACACGGCTTATGTAAAAGATAGCAGCGGGAAAGTTGCGGTTTTGGTTGTGCGAATTTCTGTTTATGGAAATAAATACGTCAAAACTGTTTCTGATGGAAGGGAGACTGATAATCTTCTAAATCTTTCAGAATGTTAATAAAGAGGCGAAAGTATCTAAAAAATACTTTCGCCCTCTTCCCAAAAAAATTATATCACAGAATAATTAATAAAAAAATAATTAAAACAATATGGGAAACTTTAATCCATACGATCAAGAAAATACAAACCGACAAATAATTGAGGCTCTAGAAAATATTGCTAAACAACTCCAGCAGTTAAATCATGAAATACGAAATATAAATCAAAGTATAAGAAGTAAATAATTTTAAGAATTCTAATGAAAAACAGCTCTTAAGGGCTGTTTTTTTGTTTGCTCTCCTGTGGATAACTTAGCTTTGACAATGGCTGCTGGTGGAGTAAAATAGGGATAAGGTAATAAAAAGTGGGGGGAAGTGGTAAATTTAAAGCTTAATATCCTCGCGCTTTTTCTTCTATGTTTATCGGCGAATACTCACATTCCGTAGATGAGAAAAAAAGATTGGCCGTGCCAAGCAAATTTCGCGCTGAACTCAAGAATAAAGTTGTGGTAACTCGCGGCTTGGATAAATGTTTGTTCATCTATCCAATGAAAGTTTGGGAAGAACTGGCGAACAAATTGGGAACGTTGCCGGTCGGAGAATCCGGCACACGAAGTTTCATTCGTCTGATGTTGGCCGGAGCGGTGGATGTGGATGTGGACAAGCAGGGAAGAATTTTGATTCCGGATTATTTGAAAGAATATGCAGGTCTTGCGAAAAATGTTGTGATCGCGGGCCTCTATAATCGCTTGGAAATCTGGGATGAAAAGAAGTGGGAGGAATATAAGAAAGGCGCTGAAAAAAATTCTGATGAAATCGCAGAACAGCTTGGAAAAATCGGAGTCTATTAAAATTTTTAATTTTGTAATTTTTAATTTTTAAATAAATCTTAATTTTTAATGTTTAAAATTGGCATTAGAAATTATTTATAAAATTGAAAAATTAAGAATTAAAAATTGATCTGCTATGACTATCCATAAACCTGTTCTACTGCATGAATCTATTGAAGGATTAAAACTTAAAAAGGGAGATACTGTTGTGGACGCCACCTTGGGGGGAGGCGGACACTCGAGCGAGATTTTTAAGATAATCGGCAAGAGCGGCAAGCTCATCGCCATAGATCAAGATTCTGCGGCAATTGAAAATTTCAAAAAACAATTGTCGTCAGAAGTTGATAATGTATTTCTGGTCAAAGATAATTTCGCAAATCTGCAAAACATTCTGGGGGGAGTGCGGATTTTGGCTGTTGATGCGATTCTGGCGGATCTGGGATATTCATCCATCCAGCTTGAGGATGAGGCGCGCGGGATGAGTTTCTTGCAAAATAGCATCCTTGATATGCGGCTGGACCGCGAACAGGAACTGACTGCCGGAAAAATTGTGAACGAATATGGAGTTGCGGAGTTGGAGAGGATATTCAAGGATTACGGCGAAGAAAGATTTGCGCGTGCGATTGCCAGAAAAATTTATCAACAGAGAAGCCTGAAGCCGATCGAGACGACGAAAGAACTGGCCGAAATTATAAACGCATCCGTGCCTGAGAGATATAAACATGGAAGAATAAATCCGGCGACCAGGACTTTCCAGGCGCTCCGGATCGAGACGAACAGGGAGCTGGAAGTTTTGGAAAAATTCATACCGCAAGCGATAGAAGCGCTGAAACCGGGAGGGAGATTGGCCATCATATCGTTCCATTCGCTGGAAGATCGGATAGTTAAAGATATATTTCGGGAGAATGCCAGGGGATGCATTTGCCCGCCGGACTTTCCAAAATGCGTTTGTGACCGGAAAGAAAAAATCAGAATCATCACGCAGAAGCCGATTGTGCCGAATGCGCTTGAGATTCGAGAAAATCCGAGGTCGCGAAGCGCGAAATTGAGAATTGCGGAGAAAATTTAAACAAAAATAAACAAACAATTCATTTTTCAGGGGGCTGAAATAAATGTCGCGAGTTTTGATTTTAAACAAATCCGTGGCCGGCGATGCCGGCAATCGGATACGTCGAAGATCTGCAATTTCAGGCAGCCGATTTTCATTCGGAAAGGTATCCGCTTCATCCGGCAGTGCGCGGATAAATTTGGTTTCGCTGACTTTCACGCTGATTGTCGGCATGGTAGTCGGCTCCGGTTTTTATTTGTATCAAGTAAACGACATCGCGACCAAAAATTACGAAATTCGCGATATTGAAAATAAGATTCACGATCTTAATAAAGAGAGCAAAAAAATGGAAATTCAGGAAGTTGGGCTACAATCCATGGACAACATAGAAAAGGCGTCGCAAAGCTTGAACTTGGTAAGTTCAACCGATATTTCGTATGTCCAAGTGAATGGACCGATGGCGATGAGATAGTTTCTTAATATCTTTGCTAAGGCTAAACCTTAGCGCGCTAAGGTTTAGCCTTAGCAAATTTAGTTATCTTAATGCCAGCAGTTATAAAAAAACATCTGAAAGAAATTAAGGATTGGAGAATACGCGTTCTGTTTTTTTTATTTTTGGTGATCGTGCTGGCGGTTGTATCGCGTCTTTTCGTCCTGCAAGTTTCAGAACATGATGAATATCGCGCTCTGGCGTATGGAGAGCATTCTTTTTTTCAAAATTTGATACCCAAACGCGGCGAGATATATATGCAAGACAAAGACGGCCCGTATCTGGTAGCGGTAAATCGAGATACCCAGATGGTTTACGCGGTGCCTAAAGAGGTGACGGATGCTGATGCTGACGCGCTGGCCTTGGCACCGGTTTTGCAGATGGATGCCAATGATCTGAAGGTGAAATTATCCAAGCCCGATGACATGTATGAACCACTCGAGCATCGCTTGAGCGATGATCAAATCGGTCGGATAAAAAATCTGAATTTAAAAGGCATTCATCTGGTGGACGAATCATATCGATATTATCCCTCGAACGAATTGGGCTCCAATTTGTTGGGATTTGTTGGTTGGAAGGGCAATACGTTGGAAGGGCGCTACGGATTCGAAGCTTATTACGATTCGAAATTAAGCGGTCAAGCCGGAACGGTATTTGGTCAGCGTGATGCGGCGGGAAAATTGCTGGATATGGGCGGCAAACAAGATATCACTCAAGCCAAAGACGGAGATTCGTTTATTTTGTCCGTGGATCACATCGTTCAGTATCAGGCCGAAAAGATCCTTAAAAACGCGATTAGCAAGTACGCGGCTGAAAGCGGAAATATAACTGTGATGGATCCGAATACCGGAAAAATCCTGGCGATGGCCAGTTACCCGACGTTCGATCCGAATAACTATTCAAAAGTGTCGGATATAAGCGTATTTCGCAACCAGCCGGTAAATGAGACGTATGAGCCCGGCAGCGTTTTTAAGGCCATAACAATGGCGGCGGGATTGGATGAAGGCAAAATCACGCCTGATTCGACTTATATAGACACCGGCGAGGTTAAAGATGCTGGCTATACTATCCATAATGCTTTGTTGAAAGCCTATGGATTGCAGACGATGACCAATGTTTTGGAGAAATCTTTGAATACCGGAGTGATCCACGTTGAACAGCTGATCGGCAATAAAAATTTTGCCGATTATGTCAGAAGATTCGGTTTTGGCCAGCCGACCGGCATAGATCTCATGGGGGAAGCGCCCGGCAATATCGGAAATCTGAATAATTTGAACAGCGACATCCAATTTTATACGGCTGCGTTCGGACAAGGCATTACGGTTACGCCGATTCAGCTAGCTGCGGCGTATAGCGCTATTGCTAACGGTGGAACCTTGATGAAGCCGGAAATGGTTGATAAAATCAAGCATCCTGACGGTACGGAAGAATCAGTCGAGCCTGAAATTATCCGGCGCGTCATTTCGCAACAATCCGCGGCTGAAGACGCCCAGATGTTGCACAGCGTTGTGGTAAACGGAGAAGGCAAACAAGCAGGCGTGCCGGGCTATCTGGTGGCGGGAAAAACTGGAACGGCGCAGGTGGCCAGCGCCGATTCGCGCGGTTACTCGCAAAATCAAACGATCGGTTCTTTTGCCGGTTTTGCTCCATTGAATAATCCTAAGTTCACAATGGTGGTAAGTTTGACAGATCCCAAGAATGTGGTGTGGGCGGAATCGAGCGCCGCTCCCGTCTTTGGAGAAATGATGAAATTTTTGCTAGACTATTATGACGTAGGACCGACGGAAGCTTATACGCAAAAAGACATGGATGTTTTTAATCAGAATCACGATCTGGCGCAATATCAGTCGACCGGCCAGAATCTGGACGTGACTGCCGGCAGCACCTCGGCATCGGCTTTAAATTCCGCCGGCAACAGCGGACAAAATCAATGAAAGACGACAAGAGTAAAAAAATATTGATATTGCAGAAAGTTCTCAAGCTGATGGCAGGCTTGGTGTTGAAGAAATATAATCCGAAAATTGTCGGCATAACCGGTTCGGTCGGAAAAACTTCCGCTAAAGAGGCGATATTTATTGTTTTGGCCAGCAAGTTCCGCGTCCGCCGCAACGAAAAGAACTATAACAATGAAATTGGGCTGCCTCTGACGATCATCGGGGCTGATAGTGGAGAAAATTCGCTGTGGAGATGGTTTTTGGTATTTTTGAAATGGCTGTGGATCATGCTCATGCCTATGGAATATCCGGAGATCCTGGTCTTGGAGATGGGAGCTGATCGGCCGGGAGATATAAGATATCTGACTAGCTTAATCAAATCTGACGCCGGTGTGATTACCGAAATTTCTTCCAGCCATGTTGAATTTTTTAAAGATGTGGAAGGCGTGGCCAAGGAGAAAGGAGTACTGGTCAAGGAATTGGGCAGGAAAAGTCTGGCGATTCTGAATGCCGACAATCCATATACTTTCAGAATGAAGGATCAGGCGAAGGGCAATGTGATTACTTTCGGATTTTCTGAAAATGCTGATATGCGCGCGACGGACATTTCTTTCAGTTACGCTTCGAACCATGATTTGCGCGGATTGAGTTTCAAATTGAATTATAAAGGCACTACTATTCCGGTCAGGTTGAACAATGTGTTGGCCCGGCATCAGATCTATTCTGCTTTGGCCGGAGCGGCTGTGGGCGTCGGCTTCGGAATAAATTTGGTTGAGGCCGCGTCTGCGCTGGAAAACTTTTCATTGCCTTGCGGCCGTATGAATCTGATTGAAGGAATTGGAGGCGCTTTTATCATAGATGATACGTATAACTCTTCTCCGGCCGCGATTTTGGCCGCGTTAGAAACATTGGGGGAGATAAAAGCCGCCAGAAAAATCGCGGTGCTGGGGGATATGTTGGAGTTGGGAGCCGAGACGGAAGAAAAGCATAGGGTGGCCGGAAAAAAATTTCTGGAAACTGGTGGAGATATATTTTTCGCCGTGGGCAAAAGGATGCGATTTGCCGGCAAAGAATTGGAAAGAAACAATTTTCCGAAAGGGCGGATATTTTATTTCTCCGATCCGATGGAAGCCGGAGAAAAACTGAAATCTATTGTCCGCGAGAGAGACCTTGTTTTGGTGAAAGGTTCGCAAGGCATGCGTATGGAAAAGGTGGTTGAAGAAATTATGGCCAGGCCGGAAAAGGCAAGCGAGTTATTATGTCGGCAAAGCCGAAATTGGAAGAGCATACCGTTCAAGTCTGTGTGATCGGGCGGCTGTCCGTTTATCCACATTTACAAATTCCAGAGTAGTGCTATAGTTTGACTATGAAGTTTTGCATATGATAGCCGTCTGTCAAACAAAAATAAAACAGGGGAGAAATAGGGTAACTGTTTCGAATTGTGAAAATTTTGATAATGACTAACAGCTCTTCGGAGTTGTTTTTTTTGTTGCAAAGTTCCTTAAAATTAAAACGACAACTTGATTGGAGGTGCTCCATGATTGAAAGCATCCGGCAGAAGTTTTTTTCGCGCTTCCGCGAGGAGCGCGTCATCGCTTTTATCCAGCGGGTAAATTTTATTCCCGCTAAGATGAAATATTGTCCGGAATTTATCCAGGGAGTTTCCGATTTTATCTGTTGGCACATTCTTACTCCTGTCGCCCGGCTGATTTTTTTCCTGCCGAGAAGGAGTAGGACCCGATCGTTCGGAGGTATTTGTGTCAGAACCAACGCGAAAAGCTGACCCGGGGCCGGCAAAGGAATGTCCAAAAGGCTATGGAAACCTATGTTCTTCTCATTTCATAGGTATTTGTATCATTGACTACATTGCCGGCTTGTCGGAAGAGCAGCTGCTCCAACTTATTTCGGGAGATCCATCTGGACCCGAGGAACTGTCGTATGAACCCTGTTAGCAACTGCTCGCAGGGTTTTTTGTTGATTTTTTTCTTAATTTCTGTAAAATACGATTATTGCCAATTTGCCGCGTTCGTCTAGTCCGGTCCAGGACGCCAGGTTCTCATCCTGGAAATCATGGGTTCGAATCCCATACGCGGTACGGAAAGCGGTTTAAGAATTATTTTTATGAATGCCAAAAAAACTCTTGATAAATTCAAGAAAAAAATCGATCCGCGCCTGGAGAAATATTTTCGGAAAAAGCTGAAAGAAGCGGGCAAGATCGATCTGATCGCCGAAGAGACGGTCCGTATGATCAAAGACTATACGATGGCGGGGGGGAAGAGGATTCGGCCGGCTTTTTTGTATTTCGCATACCTGGCTGCCGGCGGCAAAGACGTTGAAAAAATTCTGGAAGCATCCATGAGCATCGAACTGTTGCACTCGTTCCTTCTCATTCATGACGACATTATCGATCGGGATCCTAGCCGTCATGGGGTGGACACCATTCATGAAAGGTTCAAAAAAGTCGGCAAAAAATACAGGGTCGGCAAAGATCACGAACATTTCGGAAACTCGATGGCTATGATGACCGGAGACATGACCGCGGCTATGGCGAGCGAAATTATTTTTAATTCCAAATTTTCCGCTGACGATATAATCCGAGCCTTAGATAAGCTGCAGGATATCGTTTTTGTGACCGTGCCAGGTGAAATGCTAGACGTCATCATGCAATATTCCGGAGCGGCGACCGAAGAGTCGATCTTGAAAATGTACGAAGGCAAGACCGCCAGGTACACTTTCGAAGGGCCGTTGCACCTGGGTTGTTTATTGGCTGGAGGCGACATAAGAATGCTGGAGCATTTTTCCGATTACGCTTTGCCGCTGGGAAAGGCTTTCCAAATCCAGGATGATATTCTGGGAGTTTTCGGTTCGGAAAAAAAGATCGGCAAACCGGTCGGTTCCGACATCATCGAAGGCAAACAGACCATCATTATCGTCAAAGCGCTGGAAATCGGTTCGTCCGAACAGAAAGCGATTATCAGAAAATATTTCAAAAAGACCAATTTGAGTCGTAAGGAATTGGAAACGCTGCGCGAAATCATCGCCAAGACCGGTTCATTGAAATATTCTCAAGATCTGGCGGCCGGACTTATAAACGAAGCGAAGAACGCGCTGGACAGGATGGAATTTAAGAGCGAGAACGCCAAGGCGTTTTTTTATGGCATAGCCGATTATATGCTCGAACGGGAAATATGATTTATGACATATCTATATGATTAAAAGAAGAAAGACCAAAAAAATAAAAGTAGGCGACATTTTTATCGGAGGAAACGCTCCGGTTGTCGTCCAGTCCATGTGCAATGTTGATACGCGCGACGTGGAAAAAACGGTGACGCAGATCAAGGCGCTGATGGCGGCTGGATGCGAGATGGTGAGGTTGGCCGTACCGGACATGGAAGCGGCCGGAGCGATCGGCAAGATAAGAAAAAAAGTCAGAATTCCGATCGTGGCGGATATTCATTTTTCACATCAGCTGGCCTTGGAAGCGATACGACAAGGCGTAGATAAATTACGCATCAATCCGGGAAACATAGGCAACGAAGATAAGATCAAGGAGGTGGTGCTAGCGGCCAAAAAGAAAAAAATACCCATCCGTATCGGTATCAACGGCGGATCTCTGGAAAAAGATATCCTGGAAAAGTATAATGGCCGGGTGACTGCCGAGGCGATGGTCGAATCGGCCATGCGCCATATCAAGATCCTGGAGAAATATAAATTCAAAAATATTTTGGTTTCGCTCAAAGCGTCGGACATAGAAAGAACCGTCGAAGCTTATGAGCTTTTGGCCAAAAAAGTCGATTATCCGTTCCATATAGGAGTGACGGAGGCCGGCACTTCTTTTCGCGGGACGATTATGTCTTCGATCGGCTTGGGACATCTTCTCTACGAAGGCATAGGTGACACTTTGCGCGTTTCTTTGACGGCCGATCCGGTGGAAGAAGTGAAGGTGGCTTGGGAAATTCTAAAATCGTTGAAAATCAGAAAAAGAGGCATAACCGTGACAAGTTGTCCGACATGCGGCCGTACCCAGATCGATCTGGTCGGCTTAGCTAAAAAAGTGGAAGATGCCATGCAATCGATCGATAAAGACATCCATGTGGCGGTCATGGGCTGCGTGGTAAACGGGCCGGGAGAATCGCGTGAAGCGGATTTGGCCATCATTGGCGGAAAGAGCGTGGGACTTATTACTAAAAAGGGGCGGATAATTAAAAAAGTTGATGAGTCGGACCTGTTGGAAGAATTTGTTGAGGAAGTGAAAAGATTTTAGTTTTATTCGAAATTTCCCTAAAATTGTAAATTTTTTTGGATTTTTATTTCTGTGCTTTGCATTTTTCAGACTTTTGCCTATTTTTTGGTTTTAAGGTAGAATCCATTTATGAATAAGGAAAAACTTGAAATGTTGCCGCATCATCTGGCCATTATTCCGGATGGCAACCGGCGATGGGCTAAAGCAAAAGGAATGAAACCCTGGGAGGGGCATGAAGCCGGCGCGGAAAATACGGAAAACCTCATCCGGTGGACTCTTGGCAAAGGCGTGGCTTGCATTACTTTCTGGGGTTCTTCACTGGATAATCTGACCAGAAGGCCGCTGGCCGAAAAAAAAGCGTTACTCGATATTTACAAAAGATATTTCGACAAACTTTTGGAAAGCGAGGAAATTCATCAGCAGGAAGCGAAGGTGAACATCTTGGGCCGCTGGGAAGAACAATTTCCGGAATCGTTGAAGAACACCATATACAAGCTGATTGACAGGACGAAAAATTATAAGAAAAAAGCTTTGAATTTCATGCTGGCTTATAGCGGGGAGGACGACATGCTCTATGCCGTTCAAAAAATCGTAGATACTTATGGCAAAAATGTAAAAATTACGGGAAAGATTCTGAAGGAAAATCTGATGACCGCGCAGTTGCCGGCAGTGGATTATCTGATCAGGACGGGCGGAGAGCCTCATTTTTCCTCCGGTTTCATGATGTGGGATGTCGCCAACGTGCAATTATTTTTTTCCGACGAAAAATACCCCGATTTTAACGAAGAAAAATTGGAAGAAGCGTTGGCGGAATTTGCTAAAAGACAAAGAAGGTTGGGGAAATAGTGCAAAAATTTTTTTGAATCCAATTTAAATATGCGCAGACTCGTCTTACTTTTCATATTATTACTCTTTCCGGTTTCCGTTTGGGCGCAAACTTCGGTTTCGACCGATCGGTCGGCCGAAAAGAAGGCCGTTTACTTCTATCAGGAAACGTGCGAGCATTGCCAGAAAGTGAATGCCTATTTCGAATCCCAAGGCATCTATGGGAAATACGATATCGAAAAAATCGAGACATCGGGAGCCGTCAATATCGCCCTTCTCAATAAATTTTTCGACGCTTTCAACATTCCGGCCGATAAGCGCGGTTTTCCGGTCATTTTTTTCGGTGACAAGGTCATTATCGGAGACCAGCCGATCATCAATGGTTTTGTCAAAGGAATAGATCAAACTGATGCTTCGCAATTTCCCACGCCGGATTCGATCCGGAACGATCTGAAAAACGAAAATGTTGCAGCTCAGTCGAAAAAGGCGCCAGTGCCGACATCCTTGATCATCAGCGCGATCGGGGCGGCTTTGGTCGATGCGATTAATCCTTGCGCTTTAGCTGTCCTGATATTGCTTCTGGCGACGGTCATTGCGGCCAAAGGCAAGAATCAAGCGCTAATGTCCGGCTTGTTGTTCGCTTTTGCCGTCTTTCTTTCTTACTTTATGATGGGCTTGGGGGTGTATCGGGCCATAACGGTTTTCCGTCTTCCAACCTACATCTCTTTGGCCGTTGCGGTACTGGCGATTATGGTTGGATTGGCTAATCTTAAAGACGTGTTTTGGTATGGCAAAGGTTTTATTATGGAAGTTCCGCTTAGCTGGCGGCCGAAGATGCAAGCAGTCCTGAAAAGTGTAGCCAATCCGATCGGAGCTTTCGGAGCAGGATTCTTGATCAGTCTTTTTTTGGTGCCATGCGCCAGCGGTCCCTATGTCGTGATACTCGGCCTTCTGGCCGACAAAGTCAGTCCCGCCAAAACCATACTGTTGCTCATTTTGTATAACTTGGTTTTTGTACTGCCGATGATAGTTATTACCGTAGCGATGTATTTCGGATCGCGCATGGGAACAATGGAGACTTGGCGCAAAAAAAATATCAAGATACTGCATGCTATTACTGGAACGGTCATGCTTTTCATGGGCGTCTATCTTATTTACGGATGGTTAAAATAATAAGTAACAGGGTTGGGCGGGCCCAAACGGATAGGCTCGGACGACTTGAAAAAATTATGGCATATGAATTTACCGATCAAAATTTTGAAGCCGAGGTTTTAAAGAGCGGCCAGCCGGTGCTGGTCGATTTTTGGGCGCCTTGGTGCGGGCCTTGCCAGATGATGGGGCCGATAATCGAAAAGCTGGCGGGAGAGATCCGTGATAAAGCGAAAGTCGGCAAACTTAACGTGGATGAGAATCCGGAAACGGCATCTGCATATGGTGTGATGTCCATCCCGACCCTGAAAATTTTTAAGGATGGGAAAATCGTAAAAGAATTTATCGGAGTGCAGAACAAGGACGTGTTGAAAGAAGAGCTGAATAAAGTATAATTCAAAATTATAAATTAAGTCTTTTTATGACGGACGAAATACGTATCGATATAAAAAACATCGGATTGGATCAAGAATTTAAATCTGAAACGCGAGCACTGGATGAGAAAGTTCACGATTTGATAATTATCGGCGCCGGACCAGCCGGCTTGTCCGCTTCGATTTACGCTTCGCGATATAAATTGAGCCATCTTTTGTTTGGAGTGGAACCTGGCGGGCAGATGAATGAGATCAAAAGCATCGAGAATTGGCCGGGCACGGTAATGATTTCCGGAGCCGATCTGATCGGCAACATGGTCGGACATGTCAAAAATTTCGGGATGGAAATCAAAAACCTGTCCATAAGCTTGATACGCAAAAATAATGACGGTACTTTTTCCGTGTTGGCAGGAAGGGAAGAGTATGTGTCCAGGGCGGTCATTTTGGCTATGGGTGCCAAGTATAGGACGATGAATATTCCGGGTGAAAGAGAATTTACCGGTAAAGGCGTTTCGTATTGTGCGACCTGCGATGCCATGTTTTTCCGCGACAAAGTCGTGAGCGTGATCGGCGGAGGAAATTCGGCGGCCGTGGTGGCCTTGGAGTTGACTGATTTCGCTTCGAAAGTTTTTCTGATCTGTCGTGGAGAAAAATTGTCGGCGGATCCTGTGTGGATCGAAAAAATTGCGGCCGATTCGAAAATCGAAGTGATCAAGGAAACAAACGTCATCGAGATAAAAGGAGGGGAAAAAGTCGAGCGGATCATTTTAGATAAGCCTCGCGATGACAAGACTTTTTTGGAAGTGGATGGAGTTTTCATCGAAGTTGGCAGTGAGCCGGGCGTAGAATTAGCGAGGAAACTTGGGGTTGAGACCGACGAACAAAATTATATCAAGGTGGATGCCGGCCAAAGTACGAACGTCGAAGGAATTTATGCGGCTGGCGACATCACGACCGGATCGAACAAATTCCGCCAAATTCTGATGGGCGCGGCCGAAGGCGCTTTGGCCGCCAACAGCGTTTACAAAAAATTGAAATTATAATCCACTTAGACATCCAATGTCTAAGTAAAAAATGAAATTATAAATATGAAATCGATTGCATTATCCAAAAAAATCGGCGGGAAGATTGAAGTCAAATCCAAGAAGAAATTAACCAAGCAGAATCTGCCGATTTTGTACACACCGGGCGTGGCTTCGGTTTGCAAGGAAATCGCCAAGGACAAAAAACTTTCTTTTAAATACACGATCCGAAAAAATTCCGTAGCGGTGATTTCCGACGGTTCGGCCGTTTTGGGTCTGGGGAACATCGGACCGGAAGCCGGACTGCCGGTCATGGAAGGCAAAGCCTTGCTTTTTAAAGAACTGACCGGCGTGGATGCTTTTCCGATCGTTCTGGATACGCAGGACACGGAAGAAATCATCAAAACGGTCAAATATCTGGCACCGACTTTTGGCGGGATCAATCTGGAGGATATCAGCGCGCCGCGTTGCTTTGAAATCGAAGAAAGATTGAAAAAAGAATTGGATATCCCGGTCTTTCATGATGACCAGCACGGCACGGCCATCGTGGTTCTGGCTGGGCTCATCAATGCTCTGAAGGTCGTTAAAAAAGACATCAAGAAGATCAAAATCGTCATTTCCGGTTCGGGAGCGGCAGGCGTGGCGATTGCGAAATTGCTTTTGAAATATGGTGCGAAGCATATCGTGATGGTCGATAGCCAAGGCATAATTTTCAAGGAAAGGTCTGCCGGCATGAATAGTTCCAAGATGGAGATCGCCGACATCACCAATCCGCACAATCTGAAAGGGACGGTCGAAGACGCCTTGGATCACGCGGATGTCTTCATCGGAGTCTCGGCGCCGAATATTCTGAGGCATGTGCATATCAGCAAGATGCGGCAAGATGCGATCGTGTTCGCGATGTCGAATCCCGTGCCGGAAATTATGCCGGAAGAAGCGAAGAAGGGCGGAGCCAGGATCGTGGCGACCGGCAGATCGGATTATGCCAACCAGTTGAATAATGTTCTGGCTTTTCCGGGAATCTTCCGCGGAGCTCTGGATAACGGCGTGAAAAAAATTACGGATGAGCACAAGTTGAAAGTCGCGAAGGCTATTTCCGGTTTGATAAAAAATCCGACTGCTGATAAAATAATACCAAGCGCGCTTGATCCGCGAGTGGCCAAGGCCGTTTCCAAAGTATTTAAAAAATAAAAATGAACCCCGCACTAACTTTCTGATCTTGATTGCTTTGGTGTAATAATTATTTTTTTGCGGGAAAAAATAAATATAAACATTAATGTGCTTTCTTTATTGCTGCGTGCGGCAATATCAGAAAGTTAGTGCGGGGTGAAAATACATAAAAAAACCATTGAAATAAAAAGTTCTAGTCAGATCGAGTTTATAGATATTACGGATCGCGTTGAAGAGGTGGTGGATGATTCCGGAGTGAGAGAGGGGCAAGTCCTGGTCTATTCTCCGCACACTTCGGCCAGCATAGTCATAAATCATAATGAAGCGATGCTGCTTCAGGATTTCATGCGGGTCCTGTACAGACTGGTTCCGATCAGCGACAGGTATTCACATGATATTTTTGAATTGAACCGGTCAAATTCTTCCGATGGGAGGAGTAATGGCCATTCGCATTGCAAGAGCATGCTTCTGGGCGTCAGCCAAACTGTCCCGATTGAAAAAGGCAAGATGTTGCTGACGGAGAAGCAGAACATATTTTTGGCGGAAATGGATGGTTCCCGCACGAGAGATATAATTATACAAGTAATCGGATTGTAATTCAATGAGCAAGCTTGTCAATAGTTTAATCGAGGAGGGTTATCTCAAGACCGATGTTATTATCGAGGCTTTTGACGCTGTTAGTCGTATCGAATTTCTACCCAAAGAACTTGAGCTTGAGTCGGAAGCAAATGTTGCTCTGCCGATCGGCTATGGTCAAACCATATCGCAACCAATGGTAGTGGCTTTCATGCTGGAACTTCTCGATCCTAAGGAGGGACACAATATTTTGGATGTCGGAAGCGGTTCCGGTTGGACGACGGCTTTGTTGTCTCATATAGTCGGCAAAAAAGGGAAGGTAGTTGCGCTGGAGAGGATCAAAGAATTGGTCGAATTTGGAAAAAATAATGTCGACAAGCACGGCTTTGTGAAAGAAGGTATCGCCGAATTTTATCAAGGCGACGGCAGCAAGGGTTTTTCTGATAAAGCGCCGTATGACCGCATATTGGTTTCCGCGTCGATTGCGGAGGAAGTTCCGAAAGAATTGAAAGATCAGCTGAAATTGGGAGGCAAAATAGTCATTCCGGTCCGCAATAGCATCGTTTATCTGGAAAAAGAGAATGAAGACGATTTCTATCGGGAAGAATTTCCCGGCTTTACGTTTGTACCACTGGTTGTAAATCGCTAATCTTTTGATTTTGAGCATGAAAAAGAGGCTCTGGATATCCTTCTCGATCGTTATTGCTGTCGCTTTGATCGGCGGATTTTTTTATGTGCGCGATCAGGCCTATTTTTCACATGGCCGGGAACAGAACAATGTCGTCTTCAATATTCAGAAGGGCGAGGGAAGCCTTCGGATCGCGGCGGACCTGGAATCCAAAAGTCTCATTTCCAGCAGGTTTTACTTCTGGGGATATCTTAAAGCTCGCGGACTGTCTGATAAAATTTATCCGGGCCGATATCTATTGAGCGGCAAGATGACCATACCTGAAATTGCGGCGATTGTTACCAATCCGCAGAAAGTTTATGAACAAGTTCTGTTTAAAGAAGGCTGGACAGCCAAGCAAATGGCGGATGAATTGGATGTTCACGGCTTTGATGGCGCGGCTTTCATTTCACTGGTGAAAAATCCGCCGGAAGATATGGTCTCGCAATTTTCAGTTTTATCCGATAAGCCGGCTGGCGCCTCGTTGGAAGGCTATCTTTTTCCCGATACTTATTATTTTTCACGCGAAGCCACGCCGAAAGGAATATTGGAAAAAATTCTTGACAATACGCAGAATAAAATAACTTCTGATATGCTTGACAGCATTAACTTGCAACACAAGACCGTGTTTAAAATCTTAACTATGGCCAGCATCATCGAAAAGGAAGTCAACAAGGATACTGATCGTACCTTGGTGAGCGGCTTGTTTTGGAATCGTATCAAAATCGGACAGCCGCTACAAAGCGACGCGACCCTGACCTACATCTTGGGAGACAACCGAAGTCGTCATTCGATCGAAGAAACCAAAGTCAATTCCGCGTATAACACGTATGTCAACAAGGGCTTGCCGCCCGGTCCGATTTCCAATCCGGGATTGTCTTCGATTTTGGCGGCAATATATCCGAAAGATTCGGATTATAATTATTTCTTGAGCGATCCGGCCACCGGCAACACTGTTTTTGCCAAGACGTATGCGGAACATCTGGCCAATAAAGCCAGATATGGTCTATAAAAACATATAATCATGCGGATAATCCGGAGACGCGCTCTGGATTTTTTTGGCGCTGAATTTCCAACAGGGTTGACAAAAATATGCTATGTGTGATAATATTGCTTGAATTTAAAAATAACTCAATTCAATGCAAAAAAACGATAATTTAAATGAGAATAAAGCTAATGGAAAAAATTCGAGCTTCTTTGATCTGGCGGTGCTTTTATTGAATAATTTGCCTGAAAGATCGCGGGAAATAATCAAGAAAAGATACGGACTTTCCAATTCCAAGCCGGAAACCTTGGAAAAAATCGGCAAAGATTACGGCATAACCAGAGAACGGGTGCGCCAGATCATTGCCGATTCCGTAAGGAAAATTTCCAAACTTGCCGCTCTGCAAGAATTTAATATTGCAGAGGAGAAAATAATTTTGGAAATAGACGGAAGAAATGGTATAATTAGCGATAAGGAGCTGGCGGAAATTTTTGGCTCAAGTCAGAAAGAGTCCAATGCCGTGCGTTTTTTTGCCACATGCTCGGCTAAGATTTTCGAGACTGAAGAAAAAGGGCTGATCGCGCTTTCGTGGACAACCTCAGAAGACGTCGTGAAGAAAATTAAAGAATTCGCCGGCATAGTCAAAGAAGTCTTGATCGCAGCCGGCAAGCCGTTGACCGAAAAGGAATTGATGGGCAGTATAAGCGTCGATAAAGGCTATTCGGAAAGCCAAATTGTAAATTATTTGAAAGTGCTGGCTGAAATCGCCAAAAATCGGTTTGAAAAGTGGGGTTTTGCCGGTTGGATGGAAATTAATCCGAAAGGGACGCGCGAGAAGATTTATTTGATCTTAAAGGAAAAGAAAGTGCCGTTGCATTTTACGGAAATTGCGGTTCTGATCGATAAATCGGGAATAAGCAAGAAAAAATCTCATCCTCAAACTGTGCATAATGAATTGATAAAAGACGAGAGATTCATCTTGATCGGACGGGGAATATATGCGTTGAAGGAGTGGGGCTATGCTTCCGGCACCATCAAAGATGTTTTGGAGGACATTCTGACAAAGAGCGGCAAGCCGATGACCAAAGAAGAGATCTTGGAAGAAGTGACCAAGGCGAGGCGGGTCAAGCGCGCTACGGTCATGATCAATTTGAATAACAATCGGAAATTTATCAAGAAGGATAACAAATATTCGTTGAAAAGATAAGCGATAGGCGCAAAAAACAAAAAACAAATGGATCAAAACAATTTCATGGGCATATTGGGAAGCTTCGCGCAGCCGTTCTATCAGGTTTGGTGGATGGTTATGCCGGTGCTTCTTTTTTATTTGTTCGCGTTTCTTTGGGACGACTATGTCAAGGGCGAATGGAGCGGCAAGATGGAATGGACGATGATTGAGATCATTCCGCCCAAAGATCTGGAAAAGGGGCCGAAATTGATGGAATCGATATACCAGGGATTATGCGGAGTCGTCGTCAGCTACAACGCGTTCGATGAATATGTCATGGGAATGTTCACGGACAAGTTCAGTTTCGAACTGGTCGGTTTGGGCGGAGAGGTGCATTTTTATGTGCGTGTCCAGAAAAAATTTAGAAATTTGCTGGAAGCGCAAATATACGCTCAATACCCGGATGCCGAAATTTTGGAAGTGGACGACTATGTCAACAATTTTCCCCGCGTTGTGCCGAATAGCGGTTGGAATTTATGGGGTTCTGACATGGTTTTGATTAAGCCGGACGCGTATCCATTGAGGACGTACGACAAGTTCGAAGAAGACATCACTGGCACCATGATCGATCCTATCGCTGGATTTGTGGAGCTTTTCGCTTCGACACCGCCAGGCCAGAATATGTGGCTGCAGATCATAGTTCAGCCGCTGGAAGAAGTCTGGAGGAAAAAATCTGGCGCGGAAAAAGAAATTCAGAAGCTGGCCGGCCGGGCGAAAGAATCCAGGGGGCTGTGGTCGGACGTGACGGATGTGTTTACCAATCTCTTTAAAGCGCTTTGGCAGCCGGTGGAATTTCCATCGACCAAGAAAGAAGAGCAGCCATTGGAATTCAGATTGACGCCTGTAGAAAAAGACGTTCTCAAGGCAGTGGAAGAAAATCTCGGCAAGAACCAGTATAAGATAAAGATGAGGTTTATCTATGTAGGCAAGCGTGAAGGTTTCGATATGGGCTACGTGACCGGATTTTTCGGCGTCACCCGGCAGTTCAATGATTTGAATCTCAATGGAATCAAGCCAGATGATTCCAAGACGACCGCGCATTTCGTGGCGATAGATACGCGCCTTGACACGATGAAGCGCCGCATATATGAACGCTATCGCAAAAGAAATACGGATGGCAAAACCTTTGTTTTTTCGACTTCCGAACTGGCTACCATCTATCATTTCCCGGATATGGCAGTCCGTACGCCGGCGTTGTCAAGAGTGGAATCCAAGCGGGGAACGGCGCCATCCAATCTGCCCACCGCGTAATATTGAAAATTATCGATTTTTTCAATATAATTAGGAATCTAATATGTCATAGCTGAAAGCTCAAGCTGTCGGCTGATCAAAAATGTCGGAAATAAATTTTTTTGCAAAAACCAATTTCAGGAATAAGGAGCAGATTTTTGGCATCAAGCGCGATGATCGGCGCCGCCATATGTATATCATCGGAAAGACCGGCATGGGAAAGTCCAATTTGCTGGAAAATATGGCCATCCAGGATATCCGCAACGGCGAAGGTGTTTGCGTGGTCGATCCGCATGGGGAATTCGCGGAAAAAATGCTGAAAGCCGTGCCAGCCAGCCGCGTCAATGATGTCATCTATTTCAATCCGGCGGATGCGGATTTTCCGATCGCTTTCAACATTCTGGAATCAGTCGAAGAAGACAAAAAAAATCTGGTGGCTTCCGGTATGATGGGCGTGTTCAAGAAAATTTGGCCGGACGTATGGAGTCCGAGAATGGAATACATCTTGAACAATACCATTCTGGCGCTTTTGGATTATCCCGGTTCGACCATGCTTGGTGTGAATCGCATGATGGCCGATTCGGCATATCGCAAAAGGATCTATCCGAAAATCAAGGATCCAGTGGTTAAGTCGTTCTGGATTAATGAATTCGACAAATGGGATGACAAATTCAGAAAAGAGGCGGTGGCGGCTATCCAGAACAAAGTCGGACAGTTTTTGTCGTCTTCTGTCATCCGGCATATCGTCGGACAGCCTAAATCCACCATAGACATGCGTGAGATCATGGATAATCAGAAGATCCTGATTGTCAATCTGTCCAAAGGAAGGATTGGAGAAGATTCCATGCGCCTCTTGGGCGGTATGATCGTCACTAAAATCCAATTGGCGGCCATGGGGCGCGTCGCAATTTCCGAACTGGAAAGGAAAGATTTCTATCTGTATGTGGACGAGTTCCAAAATTTTGCCACGGAAGCGTTTGCCAATATCCTTTCCGAAGCCAGAAAGTATCGCTTAAATCTGATTTTAGCGCACCAATATATTAACCAGCTCATTTTTGACGGGAACACGACCGTACGCGATGCCGTTTTTGGCAACGTGGGGACCATAGTATCGTTCCGGGTCGGAGCGGAAGACGCGGAGCATCTGGAAAAGGAATTTGATCCGGTGTTTTTGATGAATGACATCGTCAATCTGTCCAAATATCACGTCTACCTGAAGCTTATGATCGACGGTGTGGCGGGAGATGCGTTTTCGGCCACGACCTTGCCGCCGTTCAATTTGGATGAAACGGTGGACAATGAGGAAAAGATCATACGGGTGTCGCGAGAGAGATATAGCCGGCCGAAGGCGGAAGTGGAAGATCGGATCGCCCGCTGGAGCGGCATGGAAGTTTTCAAAGAGAATCCCTTGGGCGGCAAGGAAGAATCGGATAATGCGGGCGAAAATTACGATTCGGAATTGTATGAAGAAAAACCTCATTTGTCGTCGAAAAGAAGCCGTTTGTCCGAAAATTACATCAAAAACGCGGTCAATAATTCAGCCATCCAGCTGTCGATGCCGGTGCGAGAAACTTATTCTGCCGAATGTGCCAGCTGTGGTGCCGGTATCACGGTGCCGTTTAAGCCGGATCCGAATCGGCCGACTTTTTGCCGTGAGTGTCTGAAGGATTATCAACGGTCAATGGCCAGGAAAAGATTGGTGGCTGAAAAGAGAGAGAGCGCTTCCGCTACTGTCCATGCTGACAATACGATCGTGAAAAAAGTTTTGCCGAAAGAGAACAACCAGCCGGAAGCTCAAGCCAAGAGAACTTCCGAACATGTCGTATACGCGCCGCAGGACCGGCCGATGAGTCTGTCGCAGATGTCGCATATCGCGCCGAAAAAATTCAAGCCGCAACGGCCGAAGCCGAATGTGAATCTTGAAGAAGTCAGAGAGCTTCTGGATAAAACCAGGAAGCCGAAAGAAAATGGAGGACAATAAGAATATTTTTATCCGGCAAATTCCGCCTTACGGCGGAATAATCATACTCGTTCTTGCTTCGCTTTTCGTGGCTTGGTTTACGATCAGTATCGGCGAGAAAATCATAAAAGATACGCCGCAGTCAAATATTTACGCTTCGCAGAGGTCGGCGCAAAAAATGATCGACAACCTGCACTAGAGCGAATGGTGCAACCAGGTGGCCGAAAGGCTGCCTTTTGATTTTTGTTGGCCAAAAAGTTATAATTAGTTCAATATGGCTGTAAAAAAACGCAAAAAAAGAGTGATTGTCGGCATGTCGAGCGGAGTGGATTCTTCGGTAGCCGCCGCGCTCTTGAAAGAACAGGGCTATGATGTCGCGGGAGTTTTTATGCATTTTTGGAAAGAGCCGACCCAGAATAGCTTGGTTGAAAATAAGTGCTGTTCTTTGGAATCACTGGAGGACGCCCGCAAAGTCTGTCGCATTTTGGACATTCCGCTTTATACGGCGAATGCGGAAAAAGAATTCAAGCGCGAAGTCGTGGATTATTTTTTGACAGAATATGCGGCCGGCCGCACGCCCAATCCGTGCGTGGCTTGCAATGAGCACATCAAATTCAACGTGCTTTTCAAGAAGATGCTGGAGATGGACGGAGATTACGTTGCTTCTGGCCACTATGCCCAGAAGCAACAATTTCCAATTTCCAATTTCCAATTTCCAAACAAATCCCAATTTTCAAATTTCAAAAACGAAAAATATATTTATAAACTTTATCAGGGAGTTGATAAAGACAAGGATCAATCATATTTCTTGTATAATTTCAGTCAAAAGCAGCTATCAAAAATATTATTTCCGGTCGGCGGATATGAAAAAAAAGAAATAAGAAAGATTGCGGAAAAATTGAAGCTGCCCGTTTTCAATAAAGATGATTCTCAGGGACTTTGCTTCACGCCGGAAAAATATCCGGAAAATTTCCTGCGCCGCAATCTGAAACTCAAAAAGGGAGAGATAATCAACACGCAGGGCAAGGTGGTGGGCGAGCATGAGGGCTTGCCGCTCTATACGATCGGTCAAAGGCGTGGCATCAACATCGGCGGCGACGGACCGTATTATGTGGTGGATAAGGACATTAAAAAAAACATCCTGGTCGTGACGAATGATGAGAAAGATCCGGCCTTGGTCAGAAAAGACATGGAGGTGGAAAAAGTGAATTGGATCGTGGCAGAGCCGGCATTACCTTGTAAGGTCTTGATCAAAAATCGATATCGCCATCCGGCTGTTTCTGCTATAATTAAGAGTGTCAAAGCCGGTATTTATGAGGTTGAATTTGAAGAACCGCAGCGAGCTATCTCACCCGGCCAATCCGCGGTTTTCTATACCGAAGAAGGCGAGATGATCGGGGGAGGAAGGATAGTAT
Organism: bacterium; assembly: GCA_021785125.1. Taxonomy (GTDB): domain Bacteria; phylum Patescibacteriota; class Minisyncoccia; order Moranbacterales; family UBA2206; genus JAJYGF01. The sequence continues at coordinate 45,530 of JAJYGF010000015.1, forward strand.
AATATAAAATATTAAATTTTAGCTTAAATAAAGCAAATTATAGCGAATTTCTGAATGTATTATACTGGCATTGTAATATTTAATGGAATATATTATAATGACAATGTAAACAAGTGTAAATCATTAGACTCAGCAAAATGATAAATGCCAATTTATTAAAAGAAATCATTACTGAACAACGAGGATTGTTTTCGAATACCGTCGGCTCTATTGATCGGGATATTTTGCATACTGAAAATTTTTCCAAAATTTGTCGTCTGAAAGAAGCGGTAATTGTTACTGGTATCAGGCGAAGCGGGAAATCATATCTTTTGAGGCTTGTTTGGGAAAAAATAAAAAAAGAAGAAAAGGCAGTTGAAAATAATTTTTTGTATTTTAATTTTGAAGACGAGAAACTCCTTCGGTTTCGAGCTGATGATTTTGATTTGATGATGGAAAGTTATTTTGAATTGTTTGATGTAAGGAGAGATAAAAAAGTCTATTTGTTTTTTGATGAGATTCAGAATATTCCTGGATGGGAAAAGTTTATTAATCGCTTATTAGAAAAAGATGAATATAAGATATTTATTACCGGCTCAAACGCAACCTTGCTTTCGAAAGAAATAAGTAGTTCGCTTACGGGGAGGAATTATTCGATAATCGTATATCCGCTGTCTTTTAGGGAATTTGCGCGCTATAAACTTGGCAGAGAATTGAAATCTGCGGAAATGCACGAACAAAAGAGCAGGATCGCTGTGAAAAAAGTTTTTAAGGAATATGTTGATAATGGAGGCTTCCCGGAAATAGCCATCAATAATTTTCGTCCTCTTCTTCAAGAATATTTGAAAAATATAATTTATCGGGATATAGTTCTGCGCTATAAAATAAAAAATGAAGCAAATCTGCGGGAAATTTCCGCATTTATCATTTCCAATATTGGAACAATATTGAGTCTTGAAAAAATACGCAAAATGACAAAGGTGAGAAATTTGATGACAATCAAAAATTATCTTTCTCATCTCGAAGACTCATTTCTATTTTTTCTCGTGCCTAAACACAGCTATTCTATTAAAAAGCAGATATACAATCCGGATAAAATATATGTTATTGATACGGGAATGTATAATGAAGTGGCATTTCTAAATAGCCCCAATGACGGGCGCCTGTTAGAAAATCTGGTTTTTCTAGAACTTCGGCGGTTAAATAGGGGCGTATATTATTTTGAAGATAAAAAAGAATGCGATTTTGTTATCCAAGAGAAAAATAAAATAAAGCAAGCTATTCAAGTTTCCAAATTGTTGTCGGTTGAAAATAAAGAAAGAGAGATTGCGGGATTGGTTGAGGCTATGGAGAAATATAGTTTGGAAGAAGGACTTATCTTAACGGAAGACGGAGAGGATGATATAAAAGTTGGGGATAAAAAGATTCTAGTCAGGCCAATATATAAATGGCTCTTATTCGGTTTGGAAAAATAACCGTAAAAGGCAATCTCGCCCGGCTAATCAGCAGTTTTCTACATGAAAAGCGGCGAGATGATCGGGGGAGGGAGGATAAAATAAAAATTATGAAAGATGATATAAAAATTCAAGCTGACAAGATTGAGCAGGTATATAAAGAATATTCTGACAAGATGGCAGAGTTAACAAAGGAACCGATGAAGAAAAAAATAATTTGCGTAAATTATTTGAAAGCCAATTTCTTTCATATTCTGATAATGCAAAGCATATTGCTTTAGAAAATTATGATTTTCTGGAACGGGCTATGGAAAACGCTGATGATTTAGCACGAGCCAAGAATATGAATGAAAAAGAAAGGGCGAAAATACTTTCTGACATAAGGAAGTATACGTATCCGGCAGAAAAAGCCCTACGTCAGGAGCAGATGTTTTATAAAAAGCCAAAACAAGTCATCACAAGCGAAGAATATTGGAAAATTTATTTCTCTCAACATCCAGCAAAGAAGCCTAATAAAATAATTTATTATGAAGGAAGTGACCCAACAGCTGCTTTGAATGAATGGCAAGAGAAGAATGGCATCAAAAGGTTTTCTAAAAATAATGAAAGTTTCCATCTAGGGTTTGAGGAAAGGAGAATGGAAGAAAAAGGCAAAATTCCTGAATCTGTAAACAAATATCGGAATAGATTTAGGAGTTTGGCTGGAAAAGTCGTAGAAGATTATTATGAAAATAAAAGTGTAGCAGTTTAATTTTTTATTTTTATTAAAACTATGATCAAAGTCGAAGGGCGCAATCTTTGGCGCGGGGGAACAAAAATAGGATATGTCGGGCATGACTATATTCTCGACCATGCCGGCGAAAAGGTCGGTTTCTTTGCTGGCAATCATATCATGGACCGTACCGGCCACAAAATCGCCGAAATTTCCGGCGATTATATCTTAGTGTATGGAGGCCAGAAAATCAGGATTGAGGACAATAACCGTGACGTGATCGACGGCGAACTTTCGAATGTCGAAAGGGCAGCGGTCAGACTTACATTGGGTGAATAAACAAATAAATGGGAAACAAAATTTTTCTCGGATTACTAGTTTTTATTCCGATCACACTGATCTCGCATTATATGAATGCTTCGCCGATGCTGACTTTTTTTCTTTCGGCATTGGCGATCGTGCCGTTGGCGCGCTACATCGGCGAAGCCACGGAAGTCTTGTCGGAATACACCGGGCCGGCTTTGGGCGGACTTCTTAATGCGACGTTCGGCAACGCGACCGAACTCATCATAGGCATTTTTGCTATCCGTGCCGGACTGGTCGAAGTGGTGAAAGCATCGATCACCGGATCAATAATCGGAAATCTCCTCCTGGTTCTCGGCATGGCTATGTTCTTCGGCGGGATGAAGCATAAGAAACAGGAATTCAACAAGACCGCGGCGATGGCCAGCTCTTCAACATTGCTCCTGGCGGTGGCGGCACTGGTCATGCCGGCCGTTTTCAGACTCACCTCGCCGGCCATTGGTTCGCAAATCATCGAGGAATTAAGCGTGTTTGTGGCAGTCATCATGATGATAATTTATTTCTCCAGCCTGTGGTTCATGCTTTATACGCACAAGCATCTGTATGCCGAAGAAGTTGGAGAAATCGAAGAAAAGGAAGCCAAATGGAGCAAGGCCAAAACACTTTCAGTCCTGTTAGTTGCGACGGTCGCCGTCGCCTGGATGAGTGAAATTCTGGTCGGATCCATTGAGCCGCTTGTGACGAGTTTCGGCTGGACGGAACTTTTCATCGGTGTGATTTTCGTGGCGGTTGTCGGAAACGCGGCCGAGCACACCTCAGCCCTTATCATGGCCAGAAAAAACAGGATGGATCTGACGCTCCAGATCTCGATCGGCAGCGGCACGCAGATCGTCATGTTTGTGGCTCCTTTTTTGGTGCTTATCAGCTTGCTTTTCAAAGAACAGATGAGCTTGATTTTCAACAGCTTTGAATTGGCGGCTATCGTTCTGGCGGTCATGATAGCCAATCTTGTCGTCGAAGACGGGGAAAGCAATTGGTTCGAGGGCCTGCAGCTTATGATGGCCTATGCCATAATGGGCGTCGCTTTCTTCTTTCATCCTTAATAAACCAAATAATATCTATGGACGAATTTAATCAAAACACGGGACAGGATCAGGACAATCATCGCAAAAAAAATGATCTCCAGCGCGAGATAATCATGTCAGAAGGAGATTTGCACAAAATTTCCAATGAAAAGATTGCGATCGAGGCGGAAATCCGGCGGCTGAAAAAAGAAAGCGACCAAATAAAAATAAATATGCAGCAACATCAGGAGAGGTTGAAAAAATTAGACCAGGATATTATGATGAAAGAATCGGAGATAGCCCATCTCAAGAAGCAATTAAATCTGCTGTAATCATTATCGCAAAAAATATATGCCGGCGTATAAATTCAAAGAAACCGTGGAAGAAATCGCGATCGAAAGAGATTTGCATCTTGTCGAATCGCAAAACAGGCTGATCTGGGAAATTGCGAAAAGTCTGGAAAGCAGAAAAATCAACGCGGAAGGGGCGGTTGAAATGTTGAAAGCTAATAAAGATTTTCGCTTGCATTTCAAATTTGACGATTTTGAAAAAATCAGGCGGGCGACTGAATAACCATTATGACAGCACAAGAATTACGGGAAAAATATCTGAAATTTTTTGAATCCAAGGGGCACACCATCATCCCTTCGGCTTCTTTGGTGCCGCGCGAAACCGACGCATCCGTGCTTTTCACGACCGCCGGCATGCATCCATTGGTGCCGTATCTTCTGGGCGAAGAGCATCCGGGCGGCAAACGCGTGGCCAATGTCCAAAAATGCGTCCGGACCGGCGACATTGATGATGTTGGCGACAATCGACATCTGACTTTTTTCGAAATGATGGGCAATTGGAGCTTCGGAGATTATTTCAAAAAAGAAGCCATCGAATGGAGCTTTGAATTTCTTACCGATCCGAAATGGCTGGGGCTGGATAAGAACAGATTGTATGTGACGGTTTTCAAGGGCGAGGGAAATATCCCGCGCGATGAAACGGCGATTGAAATTTGGAAAGAAGTTTTTACCAAATCCGGCATGGACGTGGCGGTGGCCGGAGAAGATGAAATCATTAAAGACAACGTGCGCATCATTCCGCTTGGGACGGACGATAATTTTTGGATTGCCGGCGCGACCGGACCATGCGGAGGCGATACTGAAATGTTTTATGATACGCGACCCGAAGAGGGAGTTGTTGAGGGAAAATTTTCTGATTTGGTGGATTCTTTCCGATTGATCGAAATCTGGAATGACGTGTTCATGGAATTTGAAAAGAAAGCGGATGGATCAGTGGAAAAACTTTCTCAGCAGAACGTGGACACGGGAATGGGAGTGGAAAGAACATTGGCTGTGCTCAATGGCAAAGAAAATGTTTTTGAAACGGAATTATTTCAGCCGATTTTTGTCAAAATCGAAGAATTATCAGGAAAGAAATATGACGATTATAAAAAAGAGTTTAGGATAATTGCTGATCACATAAAAGCAGCAACTTTTATGATTGCTGATGGTGTGACGCCGCTCAATGTTGGGCGAGGGTATGTTCTTAGACGATTAATACGAAGGGCGATAAGGTATGCATATAGTATAGATTTAAAAGAGGGTGGTTTTAGCTGGGGTCTTTCAAGAGTTGTTATAGAAATGTATGGAAATTTTTACACTGGATTGAAAGAGAAAGAAAATGATATCCGTGCTGTCTTGTTTGAGGAAGAGGAAAAATTTAGGCAAACTTTAGAAAATGGCTTGAGAGAGCTGGATAAGGCTATAGAAGAGTATCGGATAAGGTGGGAAGATTCAGAAGTATTTGGTGGATTTAAAGTAATGCCAGGAAATATTGTGTTTAAGCTATTTTCCACTTATGGATTCCCTATTGAATTAATAAAAGAAATAGCTGACGAGAAAAAAATATTTATTGATGAGGAAGGATTTAAGGGGGAATTCAAAAAGCATCAAGATCTTTCCCGCACCGCTTCGGCCGGTGCGTTCAAAGGTGGCTTGCAGGGAACAGGCGAGATGGAAACCAAATACCACACCGCAACTCATCTTTTGCTGGCCGCGCTGCGTGAAATTTTGGGACCGGAAACATATCAGAAAGGGTCAAATATTACGGCCGAGAGGATGCGTTTTGATTTCAATTATCCGGCCAAACTCACGCCGGAACAATTGAAGCAGATTGAAGATCTGGTTAATCAAAAAATACAGGAAAATATTCCGGTGGAAATGAGAGAAATGCCGAAAGATGAGGCGCTCAAATCAGTGAAAGTTTCCTTTGATCCGTCCAGATATCCGGATGTGGTCAAAGTTTATTCCATCGGCGATTTCAGCGTGGAAGTCTGCGGCGGCCCGCACATCCAAAACACCGGCGAGCTCGGTAGCTTTAGGATAACCAAAGAAGAGGCATCTTCCGCGGGAGTGAGAAGAATAAAGGCAATACTTGAATAATGGAAGAGTCTCTTGAAATAATCAAAAAATTCTACGATAAGCTTCCGCATTTTCCGGACGGGCGGATCAATTACGCTGATTCGGATTCCGCTCCGGTTTTGAACGTTTTCGTGAAATGCGACCGGGAAATCCTGCTTTTGAAAAGAAGCGATAAGGTTGGAAATTATAAAGGTTATTGGAATACCGTCGCCGGATATTTGGATGAGTTGAAACCGATCGGAGAAAAAGCCCTGGAAGAATTCCAAGAAGAGCTCGGATTGCCCAAAAGCATGATTTCAAATATGCGGTTGGGCGGCCATCATAAATATTTTGACGAAGCCATCAGCAAGACCTGGATAATCTTTCCGGTCATGATCGAGCTCAAAGAGAAGCCGGAAATAAAACTTGATTGGGAACACGATGAATATAAATGGATTTTGCCCGACGAATTGAAAAATTTCCAAATCGTTACCGGCTTGGATATCGGATTAGGCAAGGTTTTGCAATGAAATGAAAGAAGCTTTTCGAAAAACAGCAGATGTTCAAAATTTTTTGAGAATTGCAATATTTACGGTAACTTTATGGAAAAATACGACGTCATTATCGTAGGGACCGGACCGGCCGGATCCACTTTGTCCATGGCGGGACAACAAGACCTTCCTTGATGTCAAAAATAAGTTCAATCCGTTCGCATAGTTTGGTTGCGGACCAAGCGCCGGTCATTCAGCCGGCGCTTTTGCTATCAAAGCCGTTTTATTTTATAATATCGATAGTTAAACAAAAACAAGCTTGTGGGAATTTTTTCCAAAATTTTAGGCACGCGCGGCATATCTTCCGATCATATCCTTTCTCTTGATATCGGAACCGAAGTGGTGAAAGCTTTGGTTTTCAAGATTGACAAGGAAACCGGCAACGGTATTGTTATCGGTGTCGGGCGAGCCAGGCAGAAATTGGGCGACATGCAGAGCGGCGCGGTTTCCGATATCGCCGGTGTGATTGAAAATTCCAGGCGCGCCATCGCGATGGCCAAGCAGATGGCGGGAATTAAAAAAGTCGAGAAGGCCATCATCGGAATCGCGGGCGAGCTGGTCAAGGGGACCACGACGACCGTTCACTATGAAAGAATTAAGCCGGAAATCAGGATCGATTTGCCGGAACTCAAAAATATAATCCAAAAAGTCCAATGGAAAGCTTTTGATCGGATCCGCCAACAGCTGGCTTGGGAGACGGGACATAGCGAAATTGAAGTGAAGCTCATCAACGCGGCCATCGTGGACGTGCGGATCGACGGTTATCGCGTGACCAATCCGATCGGATTCCAGGGGCGCGATGTCTCCATCTCGGTTTTCAACGCGTATGCGCCGATGGTGCATCTGGGCGCGCTGCAATCCATCGCGGAAGAATTGAAACTGGAGCTTTTGAGCATCGCGGCCGAACCATATGCCGTGGCCAGATCAATGGGCATTGAAGACGTTTTGGATTTCAATGCGGTTTTCATCGATATCGGCGGCGGCACGACAGACATTGCCGTGGTGAGAAATGGCGGACTGGAAGGTACCAAAATGTTCGCTTTGGGCGGCCGAGCTTTCACGAAAAGGTTGGCCCGGGAACTAGGAATAACATTTGATGAAGCGGAAGTTTTGAAGATAAAATATGCCGAAGGGAAACTGGGCCGTGATGTTTCAGCAAAAATCGAAAAGATGCTTGAATCAGATTGCGGCGTGTGGTTGAGCGGAGTCGAGCTGTCCCTGGGAGAGTTTGCCGAGTCCGACACTTTGCCTTCCAGATTTTTTCTGTGCGGAGGAGGCTCCGGTCTGCCGGGAATAAAAAAAGCGCTGATCAATTCGAAATGGACCAAGAATTTGCCGTTCGCCAAATTGCCGCAAGTAAGCTTTCTGCAACCGAAAGACGTGGTAAATATCTTTGATTCGACCGGAGATCTGCGGGATCCCCAGGATATTACTCCGATGGGGCTGGCTAATTTGGCATTGGATCTAGCCGGTGAGGAAAAAGTGATGGCCGGCATCTTGCGCCGCGCGGTAAAAATGATCCAGAAGTAAGTCTGAACCACAGATTATCGCTGATTTTCCTGATTACACTGAATTTTTATAAATAAAATTTTTTATATACTAATCATGTGTTATCACGTGTATTCAGGTGATAATCAGTGGTTCTGATATTTATGCACCAGACATTCTATATCGACATAGACGAAGAGATAACCTCCATAGTGGACAGATTGAGGAAGGCTAGAACCAAAGAGGCGGTTATTGTTGTTCCGAAAAGAGCCATGCTTATCCAAAGCATAGTCAATTTGAAATTGCTCAAAAAAGAAGCGGACGAACTTAAGAAAGAATTGATCATCGTGACGCAAGATAAGTTTGGCAAGCTCTTGATTGAAAAAGCGGGAATAACCGTGGAGCAGAATTTGGATGATATCGGAAGCGCGGAGATTTCCGCGGCGGAGACAAGAGAGGATGAAGGCGTGAAAGCTTTTATGGATATGCCGGAAAATTCTCGTGAGGAAAAAAATAAAAAACGCATGAGCGGCATAGGTTCGGACGGCTACTATCAAACTGACATTCCTGAAAATGTTGCGGGACACGGCGAATATATGGAAGAAGCGGCACTCCGCAAGAAAGGCGCGACGGAAGAGAAGATCATCAACAAGGAATTGGTAACTGACGTATCGGAAGGCCTGAAAAAGCAGAAAGCGATTCTTGGTGGAAAATTCTTCCGTAAGGCTTCGATGGACATGATCCGCAATCTGGAAATCACGGAAAGTGACAATGTCGCAAAAGATCATCAAAACGAAGGATATTTGAAACCTAAAAAGAAACCTTCCAAGAGCAAAAGTTTTACGCGGGATAACTTTGAAGATCAAAAGGACATGGAAAAATCCATTGATCGCAAGAAGGTAAAAAATTTTTTCGAGAATAAGAAAAAAAATGATTATGGTGACGAGTATAAAAGCATCAACATAGGCAGGCGGGCGCGAAAATATTTCTTCATTTTCAGCTTGGTGGCCAGCATGGCTATTCTTGGCGCTCTGGCTTATCTTTTCTTGCCGAAAGCGACAGTGACCATTTTTGCCAAAAATGACATTCAGACTGTCGATGCTCAAATTCAAGGAGATGTGAATGAGCAGGCGGTGGATGCTGAAAAGAATATCATTCCGGCCAAGATTGTCACAGTTAGTCAGGAACTTTCCGAAACATACGCTACGACCGGAAAAAAAAGCGTCTCCAACCAAAAAGCCAGAGGAACCGTAACTTTGTATAACGAATTCAGTTCAAGCCCGCAAATATTGGTAGCTACGACGCGCATCCAGAGCAGTGGTGGGAAAATTTTCCGCCTGGTGAGCGGGGTTTCTGTTCCCGGGTATCAGGCGGACGGTGCCGGTGCCGTCAAGCCTGGCATTATCGAAGCCGAAGTGGTGGCTGACGAATCCGGCAGTGCGTACAATATCGGACCTGACAGTTTTACCATTCCCGGTTTTCAGGCTGACGGAACGCAAAAATATTCCAAAATTTATGCCAAATCATCCAAGGCGATGTCCGGCGGCGGAGATGGCGATCAGGCCGCCAGTTCGGTGACGGATTCCGATATAAATGCGGCCAAGACCAAAATAATGTCCGAGCTGATTCCTAAAGCGGAACAAAAATTGAAAGATATCGCCGGATCGAATTATATAATTCTGGACGATGCCGTAAATACGGATGATTCTACTTTTACTCTTTCGAATTCTTCAGGCGATATCGCGAACAATTTGACTGTAGATGTCAAGACTAACGCTAAAGCCATCGCTTTTAAGAAAGACGATGTAAATGGAATTTTGATGAATATGATAGCGCAAAAGAGCGGCAGAAAATTAAACATGTCGCAAAATTCTCTAAATGTGGAATTTGGAAAATCGGATGTGGATTTCAATTCGGGCACGATCATCATCCGCGCCCATGGTTCGATAAACATGCTGCCGAATATCAATCTTACTGACTTGAAGAATGCTGTAGTCGGCAAGAGTGAGGATGATTTAAAGGCTTATTTAAGCGCATATTCCGATATTGATCATATCGCGATTTCTTATTGGCCGTCTTTTCTGACCGGAAAAATGCCGACTTATGCCGATAGAATAACGATTGTGCTTGACAATAATTGAATATCCGGTTAGTATGGATAAAGATATTGGAAAACATACAAATTTTTCGAATAGAGGGAATGTCGGCCGTGAAGCATGAACTTGGATTGATTTCTATTCCTGAGGCAGTTTCATTGTCCTCGGAATGATCTCCGTCTATTTTTTTGTTTGTGCGTTTCAAAATGTTCATATGGAAAAAAACAATAAAGAATTGGTCAAGCTCGAAGGCATAGTCGAAGAAACATTGCCCAGCACGACTTTCAAGGTCAAGCTGGACAATGGCCATGTAGTGTTAGCGCATATTTCGGGTAGGATGAGGGTAAATTATATACGTCTTCTTCCGGGAGACAGGGTGCTTATCGAGATGAGTCCGTATGATTTGACCAAGGGAAGAATAATTCAAAGATTAAAATAATGAAAGTAAGAGCGTCAGTTAAAAAAATTTGCGATAAATGCAAACTTGTCAAGCGAAACGGAAAACTTTTCGTGATTTGTGTCGTTCCAAAGCACAAACAGAGACAAGGATGATTCAAATGATTTAAAATTTCAGGATTAAAATTTTACAAATCGTATGTTGAGAATAGCCGGGGTAAATCTGCCCGATGAAAAGAGAATAGAAGTTGCCTTAACCTATATTTATGGCATAGGATCCGGCACTGCGTCCGAAATTTTGGAAGAGCTGTCTATTTCCAAACAGGTCAGGACCAAAGATCTGTCCGATATCGAAGGAAACAAGATACGCGATTATGTGGAAAAAAAGGTGCGAGTCGAGGGAGAACTCAAGCATGAGATAAGATCCAATATCAAGCGGTTGAAAGAAATCGGATGCTATCGCGGAATCAGACATCAAAAAGGCTTGCCGGTTCGCGGCCAAAGGACCAAGACCAACAATCGTACGGTTCGCGGCAATGTCAGAAGGACAATGGGAAGCGGACGTGTCAAGACTGAAAAAACTTAAAGATGATGTATTTGCGGATCAACACCGATTTTACGATGTCCGGGATGCGGGGATGCGGATGCTGAAGAATAAATCAAGGGTTAATTTAGGGATTTATAACAATCATGACTGAAGAAAAAGTTACAACAAATTCAGAGGAGTCGGGAAAGGCTGAAGGAGCCGTTGTTTTGGAAACCGGGGTTGCCGAAGTGAAAGCTGAAACCGTTTCTGAAGCCAAGAAGAAAACCAAAAAGCCAAAAAGACAGATCATAAAAGGGCGCGCAACGGTGAAATGCACATATAACAATACGATTGTCAGCATCGCCGATACTAACGGCGCGGTTCTTGGCTGGGCTTCATCCGGAATGATGGGCTTTAAAGGCGCGAAAAAGGCCACTCCTTATGCGGCCACTCAAGTTGTGTCCAGTGTCGCGGAAAAAGTGAAGAAATTCGGACTACAGGAATTGGATGTTTTTATGAAGGGCGTGGGAAGCGGCAGAGAGGCTTCTATTCGCGCTTTATCAAATAATGGTTTTGAATTACTTTCAATCAAAGACATAACTCCAATTCCGCATAACGGATGCCGTCCTAAAAAACCGAGAAGGGTATAACATTAATTTATAATTTTAAATTTAATTCTTTGGAATATTATGGCTAGAGATACCGAGGCAAAATGTAGAAAGTGCAGAAGAGCCGGAGAAAAGCTTTTTCTCAAGGGCGATCGTTGCGGCTCCGCAAAATGCGGCATTGTTAAACGCGCTTACGCTCCCGGAGCACATGGCAAAAAGATGTCTCGCGGCCAAAGCGAATATGGAATCCAGTTGTCTGCCAAGCAGAAGATCAAAAGGATTTATGGAATTTTGGAGAAGCAGTTCAGGAGACATTTCGAAGAAATCGCCCACAAGCACGGAATTGCTGGCGATCTGCTTTTGGGCAGATTGGAAATGAGATTGGACAATGTTGTTTATCGGGCCGGATTCGCAAGTTCCCGCAATCAAGCGAGACAATTGACAAATCATGGGTTGATAAAGGTTAATGGGCGGAAGGTGACTATTCCTTCGTGTGAGATCAAGTTGGGGGATGTCGTGTCTATAAATAAGGCCGATAAGAGATATTTCAAGAATATAGAGCAAACGATAAAGAATAAAAAAGATTTTCCGAGCTGGATCAGTTTTGATGCCGGCAAGATGGAAGCCAAGATAACCAACATTCCGTCCAGGGATGAGATCGGAATCAATGTGGACGCGCAAGTGGTAGTTGAATATTATTCGCGATAATGATTTTCTTATTTAAATAATAACTAATCCTCCGCCCACGCGGAGAAGATAAGTCAAAAACTATGCAGTCAATAACGCTCCCTCAAAAGCCGAAATTTACCGCTATCGATGGCAAGAACGGCAAATTTGAAATCGAAGGATGTTATCCGGGATACGGAACCACCTTGGGCAATGCCTTAAGAAGGGTCTTGCTGTCTTCATTGTCCGGTTCCGCAGTTACGGCGGTCAAAATCAAAGGAGTTACGCATGAATTTTCAACTATTCCAAATGTGCTGGAAGATGCCATTCAGATCATCTTGAACTTGAAACAGGTCAGATTCAAATCATATAAAGACGAGCCCGTGAAAGTCATATTGAAAGCCAAAGGCGAGAAGATCATTACAGCCGGCATGATAGAATGTCCGGCAGATGTGGAAGTGGTCACTAAAGACGCCCATATCGCAACTATCACTAACGCCAAGGGCGAGCTCGAGATGGAACTGGAAATTCGAAACGGCATAGGATATGTCCCTGTCGAGCAGCAGGAGAGAGATGAGAAGGAAATCGGCATAATTGCCGTGGATGCGATTTATACGCCTGTCAGAAGAGTGAATTATAACGTGGAAAACATGCGTGTCGGAAAGAAAACCGATTATGAAAGAATAACTTTGGAAATTTCGACCGATGGAAGCATCGCTCCGAAAGACGCTTTCGGCAAAGCGGTGAGCATCTTAATCGATCAATTCTCGACTTTATCGACTTTCGAAGTTGCCAAGACTGAAGAAGAGACAGTGGTGGCCGAACCGGAAATCGATGAAGCGGAAAAGGAGGAAAAGACGAAAGAAATGAAGGAAGACCCGAAAAAGATCGAAGTGATTTCGTTGAAAGGACTTTCTACCAGGACATTGAACGTGTTGGAAAAAAATAATATTGTCAACGTAGGACAAATCATGAAAATGACTGAAGGCGGCTTGTCGGAGCTGGAGGGCATGGGAGCCAAGGGCGTAAAGGAAGTGAAAAAGGCGATCGGCGAATATGGGGTTAATCTGAAACAAGAAAAATAAAGAATATTTATGAAGCATTTGCAACAAGGCAGAAAATTAGGCCGGACTAGGAATCAAAGGAAGGCATTGAAAAAAACTCTTTTAGGCAGTTTGATCATGCATGAAAAAATAAAGACAACGGAGGCTAAAGCCAAAGAAATCAAGCCATTGATCGACAAGATCATCAATAAGGCCAAGCGGTCCGCAATCGAGACTAAGAAGGCGGCTGTCATAAGGGATTTGATGGCTGAAATTCCAGCTATGGCCGTAAAAAAGATTACCGGAGGTTTTTTGGATAAATTTTCCGGTCGAAAGAGCGGATATGCCAGAATAATCAAGTTGGCTCCGAGAAAAGGGGACGCGGCTAAAATCGTAATTATAGAATTCGTAGACTAAAACCCCACACAATTGTGGGAATTAAGAATAATAAAGAAAGCCTATATCAGTTCAAGATTTAATTAGAGAGAATTGGTGTGGGGGTAAAACTATGGCAAAAGGAAAGCAATCAATCCAGAGAAAATATCACCTATTCGACGCGCAAGGTAAAATCTTGGGAAGGATGGCGACTGAAATCGCTTTTATCCTGCGCGGAAAAGGCAAAGTTGATTTTGCTCCGAACATTGATGCGGGAGATTTCGTCGTGGTTGTCAACGCTGATCTTGTTGAAGTGACCGGGAACAAAAAAGATGGAAAGATCTACAATCATTTCAGCGGTTATCCGGGAGGCGTCAGTTCAATCTCTTTCAAAGATCAGATTAAAAAAGATTCGCGCAAGGTCGTTTCATCGGCGGTTTTCGGGATGCTCGGCAAAAACAAACTGCGGGACAAGATGATGGGAAGGCTCCTTGTCTATAAAAATGTTGAACATAAACATAAGATAGACGTAACACATTAATTTTAAAATTTAGAATTTTAAATTTCCATAATATGGCGATTAAAAGTACAACTAAAACAACAAAGGCAAAAATTCCTGCCAAGGGAGCGAAGCCTGCAAAAGAGACGAAGGCTAAAGAAACGAAAGTCAAAGAAATTTCTGGAAAATATTTTTATGCTGTCGGCAAAAGAAAGACCTCCGTGGCTCAAATCCGGCTTTATGAAGCCGGAAAAGCCAGCCAAGGAATAATTGTGAACGGCAAGCCGAGCAATGAATACTTTACTATCGAACGGATGAATAATGATGTTAAATCTCCTTTGGCCGGAACCGGCCTGGAAGAAAAATTCGATGTCATGATCAAGGTAAGTGGCGGAGGAATCACTGGACAAGCCGAAGCTGCGAGATTGGGCGTAGCTAGAGCGTTGGTGCTGTTCGATGAGACCCTGAAAAAAGCTTTGAAAGATCTTGGGTATCTGACTCGTGATGCGAGAGTGGTGGAAAGAAAGAAGCCTGGATTTCGCAAAGCGCGCCGCAGTCCGCAGTGGGCGAAGCGCTAGACTTGCTCCACAGCCCAGTTTCAATATTAGGCTTACAAAGGAAGCGCTCACAATATGTGGGTGCTTTTTTTAATTTTGACACAGAAGCGAAGGGACGACGCTGCGATCCTATGTCGGGGTGAATGTCGAGCAGGCGAAAGTCAGCCATCAGAAGATCTTCGGAAGTGTGCAGTAGTCGGTTTCTGTTATTAGTTGAATTAAAGCAGAAAAATGGCTTGTTTCAGGCAAATTTTACTTATTACGTTTAATATATAATATAATTCCTAAAAAGGCTAAAAATAGCATTTTTACGATATATATGCAATATCTGGAATTAAAGCAATAATTAAAGGATTTTTTTGGTGATTTCTTTGGATGATATTAAAAAGATTGACCCTTAGACGGCAGGATAGAAACCACCAGCGGACCAGCTGGTGGTTTTCATTCATTTCTGAAGTAAGATATACTTATCTCTATCCTCCTGGAGGCGTGTAGATCCCCAAGATCGGAGTTGGCTCCGGAAAGACGATTGAATACAGGCTGGCGGAAGAATTTTTGTTGTCTGTAAAGTACAATCTTCCTTGTGCCGAATCATATACGGCAAATGGAGCACTTACGGCTGTCTGAATAAGATTCATGCAGTTCCGGTGGTCGCGAGGATCAAGTTCTATGATTTTCATCTGGGAACCTGTTGAAAAGATAATATGCTCGTAATCTTTGAACCACTGGACGTTTTTGATCCGATCCGAGTATCTTGTGATATCTTCAATTGAATTTTCCGTTCGCGTCGGAGCAACGTTCCAATCGCGCAAATAGTAGACACTGATTTCATTGTCGGTCCAAAAGAGCAGTTTTTTGCCGTCATTGGAAAATTGCATGCCGTCGATGTCGGAGGCTAGTTTTTTGAAATATGTTCCGTGCTCGCCTAAATTATAAATATAAAGATTCTTATTCTGATTCAAGAAAGCTATGCGCGAATCGTCGTATACAACCAGGCGAGAATTGGGAGAAGTCAGGTTCTCCGGAAAGTTAGCGGTTAATTGGGTCGGCGTGCCGGATCCGTCCAGATTTGCCTTAAACACCAATTCGTTGGGCATCTGGGAATAATAGACATTCGTCCTTGAAAGATCGAAGCTGGATACATTTTGGGCGATTTCTTTTATGTCGGAAGCGTTATTTATGTCGGCTCGGAAAAGATTGTTCTGGCTTAGAAAAAAAAGATAGTTTTTGTTTTGCGGGTCCCAGCGCACATAGCGAATGTCGTCTTTTTGAAGGAAGTCATTCAGATTGAAGCTGGTATTGGCAGATGGATTTAGGATGAAATAGGCGTATTGGACCGTCTTGGCGACAATCTGCTTGGAACCGGTATTTGACACGGTTTTTTCAACCGGCACGGAAACATAATCTTCGTTTGGCGACCATTCTATGTTTTCTTTGCGCGCCTCATCAATGAAATTCCATCCATTGAAATTGAAGCTGTTCGCGATTTGTTTATTCCCGATGTTTAAAATGCTGACGGATAATCCTGAATCTGAATTCCGGGTATAAATGATGTAGCGATTCTTCGGGGAGATGTAAAATTTATCTATGCCGTCCGCATTGTAATCCGTCCTGGCATAGTTGTTCTTGACCAAAAGAACGTTCCAAAATTCGCTTGCCAATCCGCTATGCACTTCGGTTTTTTTGGTCCAGGTCTGATATCCGTCCGCGCTGACGGACAGATCATAATTGCCCGGCATCAGACCCGACAGGTTATAAGAATTGTTGATATGATTCAGCGATCCGGATTTGTTTAGTTTTCCATTCAGAGTTATGTCGATGTTTTGCGGATTGGACTTGATCGATATTGTTCCGCTATGCACGAGAATGCCCCGCTGGAAATCAAAACGATAGCCTTGGGCGTATAGGACCATTGCCGGTGCTGCAAATATGAATATTATCACCATGGTCCAAAAAAATAGGACCCTTCCTTGCTTCATTATTGAATTTTTTCGTTTTTAATCAGGAAATCCCGAAATGCGGATGCCAGTTTATATAGTAGACTTTTTACCTTGAATTGTCCAGCCGCATTGACATAAAACGCGCCAGACTGTATACTGATTCAAGTAATAATTCAGTCATTTATTTATGTTAGCGATCATAAAAACAGGCGGGAAACAGTATAAGGTGAAAACCGGAGACAAAATCAAGGTGGAAAAATTGGAAGGTGAGGCCGGCGATATCGTGAAATTCGACGAAGTTTTTTTCATCGGTGATGAAAAAGATGTGAAGATCGGCGATCCGGTCGTGAAAGGCGCGACGGTCGAAGGCAAGATCGTCAAGACCGGAAAAGGCGACAAAGTGGTCGGCATCAAGCACAAGCCTAAAAAGAGATATTTGGTCAAATTCGGACACAGGCAGACTATGACCGAAGTGGAAATTACCAGGATTGCATAACTCAAAAATATTCTTAAAATATTCCTGTATGGGAGTATTTTATTTTGTCTGAACTACTTTCTGTTTAAAATCGCTGATCCCAATGTCAGCTCGTCGGCGTATTCGATATCTCCTCCAGTCGATAATCCGCGAGCTAATCGGGTCACGTTGGCCTGGTATGGCTTCAGGGCTCTGGCGACATATAACGCTGTCGCATCGCCTTCGGTGGTCGGATTGGTGGCCAGGATCACTTCTGAAATGCCATCATTCTTCACGCGGGTTTCCAGCTCGCTTATTTTCAGTTTGTCATTGCTTGAAACCGGCTCGATCACTCCGCCCAAAACATGGTAAAGGCCGTTGAATTTTCTGGTCTTTTCAATAGCGAAAATATCCAGTGGCTCTTCGACGACGCAGACGGTTTTTTGGTCGCGGGACGGATCGGAACAGATCGAACAGATTTCGCCCTCGCTGATATTGAAACATTTCTTGCAGTATTTCAAATTTGTTTTCAGTTCTCCCAAAGTTTGCGCAAAATCCTGGATCTTTTCCGAATTCTGCTTGAAAAGATATATGACCAGGCGCTCGGCCATCTTGGGTCCGACCGATGGCAGGGAAGCGAAATGATCGATCAATTTTTTGAAAGTTTTGGGATACATCGATTAGAATTTTTAATTTCCAATTTTTAATTTTTAAATAATTTCTAATGTTTAAAAATTATAAAATTTACTGTTCAGTGTGGACGCGTTCAAGCGATTTGAAAGTCGTGGAACTTTCCTGGAAATAGAGGGAGATTTTTCCGATTGGTCCGTTTCTGTGCTTGGCAATGTGGATTTCCACGATATTTTTGTTCGGCGTGTCCGGCTTTTCGCGGTCTTCACGATAGAGGAACATGACGACATCAGCATCTTGCTCGATGGATCCGGATTCGCGAAGATCGGACAGTTTCGGAATCTGCGGACTTCTGGCTTCGACGGCGCGGGACAGCTGGGACAAGGCTATGATCGGAATGTTGAGTTCGCGCGCCAGCTGTTTCAAGGCGCGGGAAATTTCGGAGATTTCATTGACGCGGTTGTCCCCGCCGGCCGAGCGTCCCTCCATAAGTTGCAGGTAGTCGATGATTATCACGCCGACATTATGTTCCGATTGCAATCTTCTGGCCATCGTACGCATTTCCATAACATTGGCACTGCCGGCGTCGTCGATGTAGATAGGCGCTTCGCTTAAAATTCCCATGGCCTCGTTGATTTTCAAAAAATCCTCGTCTTTCATGTTGCCCGTACGTAATCGCCAAAGATCCACGTTTCCCTGCGCGGCCAGCATCCTATCGATCAATTGGTCGGAGCCCATTTCCAATGAGAATATTCCAACCGCTATTTTCTGTTGCACGGCGATTTGTCTGGCCAGATCCAGTGCCAGAGTGGTTTTTCCGATAGACGGTCTGGCGGCCAGGATAATAAGATCCGATTTTTGGAAACCGGCCAAGATTTTATCCAGATCCGGATAGCCGGTCGGTACACCGCGCAATTTGTGGTCGCCTTTGTGCAATTCGTCGATACGGTTGAACGCTTCAGAAAGTATCGATCTGATAGGTATGAAATCCTGCTTGATATATTTCTGCGAAACGGAAAAAAGTTTCTGTTCGGCGGAGTCCAGAAGTTTTTCCACATCTTCTTCTTCTTTGTATCCCAATTCGACGATTTCGCTGGCGGCAATGATCAATTTTCGGAGCGTCGATTTTTTTTGGACCACTTTGGCATAGTGGGTGATGTTGGAACTGGAAGGCACGGAATTGACCAGCGATGTGAGATAGCTCGAGCCGCCGATCTGGTCCAATTGGTTCTTTTCTTCCAAGCGGTTGGAAAGCGACAACACGTCGATCGGTTCGCGCTTCTCATAGAGCTCGATCATGGCCTCATAGATCAGGTTGTGGTCATCTTTGTAGAAATCTCCCAAGCGGATCAAGTTGGCAACTTTGATGACGGCATCTTTGTCCAGCATCAAAGCGCCGAGAACGGATCTTTCGGCGTCGATATTCTGCGGTGGAACCCGTAAATTTTCATTGGAAGATTTGCTCATAGTTATTCCATTATATCAGTCAAAAATAAATAAAGGCAACTGCAAGTACACCTTTAGTTATGCAGTCTTTATGAACATATTGACGAAAGTATTAATTTATTTCAAAATATTTTTTATTTCCGCAACGCTTTTAGCTTGGACGAGCTGTTGGCGGAGAGCTGAAGCATTGGGGAAACCTTTGAAATACCAGGCTAGATGTTTTCTGATTTCGAACATGCCGAGATCACCTTTTGATTTATATAATAATTTTGCGTGTTGGATAGCGATTTTTTTGATAAATTTAAAATCGTATTTTGTAGGGACAAACCTCGTGTTTGTCCTTTTTTCGGATGTATTTTTTTGGACCGACACAAGGTCGGTCCCTACGGACAGCAATTCTTTTATCTCATCAAAAATCCACGGCCGGCCCCAAGTGCCACGAGCGATACCAAGTCCATCGATTGCTGGATGCTTTTTCAAAATTTCCACGGCCTGTTCCGGCGTGTTGATTCCGCCGTTGGCCAAGACGATTTTGTCCGGAATTATTTCTTTGATTTTTTCAACTATTTCAAAATTAACTTCGCCATGGAAACTGCCTTCATAAGTGCGGCCATGCACCATGACAGCGGAGAAGGGAAGATCGTTGATGTTTTCGATGAAATGGATGGCAGTCGTGTCGCGGAGGCCAGCCCTGATTTTTATCGAGACAGGAAGATCTGTGTTTTCGCACACGGCGGAAATAATTTCGCGCGCCAATTCTTTCTGCGGCATCAAGGCGCAGCCCGAGCCGTGGCCGAAAACCTTCTTGGCCGGGCAGCCGAAATTGATGTCAATCCCGTCTGGCTTTATTTCCTTGGTTATAATCTGAGCGGCTTTGGCAAAATGCTTTGGATCCTTGCCGAAAAGTTGCACCACGTAAAAACCTTCCCTTTTTCGAGAAAAGGCGACCAGCTCCAGCGTTTTTTGAGGCTTGAAAAACAGCGCGCTGACACTGGACATTTCACTATAAGTCACGTCAGCCCCGTATTCGTGACAGATCTGCCGGAAAGCGCTGTCAGTGATGCCCGCCATCGGCGCCAATGCGAGGATTGGTTTTTTTAGTTTTGACCAAAAGTTTTGTTGCATATATTAAAATCCCCGAAGGGATTTTTCAAATTTTATAATTTTTTAATTTTGTAATTTTATAAATAAATCTAAATTTTCAATGATTAAACATTAGATATTTAGAAAATTATTTAAAAATTAAAAATTGGAAATTAAAAATTAATTTTCCAGTATCCTGATATCTCCCTCCGGCGTCTCTTCAATTTGGTATCCGGCATCCAAGATGGCCTGTTTCAATTTTTCCATATCTTCATGGGAGATTTCGTGTCCGCTCGCGCTATGGTTATGTCCGCATCCACAGGCATGTTTTTCTGCGGTTTCATCTTCATTGTGATGGCAATGTCCGCAGCCGCAAGAATCGTGTGTCATTATTTTTTCCCACCACGTCGGGCGGGCTTGATTATATAATTATTATTTCTTGTATCTTCTATGATATAGCCCAATTTGTCAATCGCGTCGCGCAGCTCGTCCGATTTCCGGAAGTCCTTATTTTCTCGGGCGACCTTTCTTTCTTCGGCCAGAGCCTTGATTTCTTTCGGAATTTCAATGACTTCCAATTTTAATCCTAAAATCCTGGCAAAAATTTCAAGCAGTTTTTTGGCTTTACCCGGATTGCCGAGCAGATTTTCATCCATCAGCTTGTTGGCGTCGCTTGCGAATTCAAAAACGACAGACAGAGCTTTGGGCGTATTGAGATCGTCATCTATGGCTTTTTCGAAATCTTTCCTGTACTTGCCCGTTGTCATGTTGGAAAGTTTGTCGCTTCCGGTGATTTTGTGGTCGAGCAATCGTGCATAAAAATTATTTAAAGCTGTCAGATTGGCTTCAGCTTGATCCATGGCGGTCCAGGTGAAATTCATCTGGCTGCGATAATGGGCGGACAGGATTGCCATGCGCAGATCCATCGGGGAATAACCCTTTTCTTTAATATCGGACAAGGTATAGAAGTTACCTTTGGATTTCGACATCTTTTCGCCATCCGCCAAAAGATGTCGCGTGTGGATCCAGTAATTGACGAATTTGGCTCCGCTGTAGCATTCTGACTGGGCGATTTCCGCTTCATGGTGAGGAAATATGTTATCTTCGCCGCCGGTGTGGATATCGATCGTGTCGCCGAGGTATTGCATGCTCATGGCGGAACACTCGATGTGCCAGCCCGGATAACCCACGGACCACGGCGAATCCCATTTCATGATGTGATTGGCGGGAGCTTTCAGCCATAAAGCGAAGTCCCAAGGATTTTTTTTGTCCGGATGCTCTTCCAATCGGGCGCCGACTTTCAAGTTTTCCAGCGTGTTGCCGGAAAGTTTTCCGTATTCCGGAAATTTGGTCACGTCAAAGAATACGTTGCCATTCTTTTCGTATGCATAACCTTTTTCCAAAAGGCCTTGGATCAATTTGATCATTTCTTGGATGTGGGCGGAAGCGCGCGGAAAATAATTCGCCGGCAAAATATTCATCTCCTTTTCTGTCTCTTTGAAAATTCCTTCGTAAAAACGCGCGATTTCTTCCGGAGTCTTATGCTCCTTTTTGGCTTTTTTCTCGATTTTGTCTTCGCCGGTGTCGCCCTGATCCAGATCGTCGTTGGTCAGGTGTCCGACGTCGGTGACGTTTTTGATCTGGCGGACTTCATAACCCAGATATTCCAGATAGCGGCGCAAGACGTCGGGCGTGACAAAAGTGCGGATGTTGCCGATATGGATGAAATCATAAACCGTCGGCCCGCAAGTGTACATGCTTGCTTTGCCCGGATTAATCGGAGCAAATTCTTCTTTGGTTTTGGAAAGGGTATTGTAGAGCTTAAGCATTATAGGATTTATAATTTTCAATTATTAATTTTTAAACAATTTCTAATTTAAAAATTTTATAAATTATTAATTGTTTGAAAATTGAAAATTAATACTTGAAAATTTTATTTAGAGCCATTTTTTGATCTTGAAAACTATCACGGTAATCGTTCCGATTACGAACATTATGCTCAAATGGATCCAGAAAGCGTACGGATTGTCGCCGAAAGGGATATGGGCGCTCATGGCCAAAATGTTGGAATATACGGTCAATGGCAGCAATACGGCCGAAAAGATCGTCAAAACTTTCATTATCATGTTAAGCTTGTTTGAAAGCAGGGAATTGTTGGTGTCTTCCAATGATTCGATTGTTTCTTTGGCGCTTTCCAATGAGTTCCAGACTCTGATATTGGTGCCGATGAGGTCTTGGAAATATGGCCTCAGCTCCTGGTCGATCAATCTGTAGCCGCCCTGGGCCAATGACTCGATGACTGATCTTTGCGGCTTCAGGGTTCTTCTGAAATTCAAAATGTCCCGTTTGACTATGGAAATTTCCAGAACCATCTCTTTCTCGTGTCCGGCGAAGATTTCCGTTTCGATGCGGTCTATTTTTTTGGAAATATGGTCCAATTTCGGAAAACAGGACTCCAAAAGCATTTCGATGACATGACGCAGTAGCGTGGCTGGCGTGGCATTCATATATTGCCCCCGTTTTTTCTTGTCGTTTTTCAGGTCATTGAGAAATTCCGTCAATTGCCAAATATCTTCATCATGGGCGGTGATCAGGGCGTCTGCGGTTATTACTATGTCCAATTCGCCCGGATAGGTGGTTTTCAGGTTCGTATCGAACAGCGGCACATGGATCGTCAAAAAAAGACAACCGTCAAATTCAATAGCCTTGGGCCGCAGGGTCGGCGTGGAAAACTCTTCCACGACCAGAGGATGCAGGTTGAATTTTTTCTGTATCTTAAGCACGTCGTCCGCATCCGGTTCGCGGATGTCGATCCAGGAAAATTTGTCCGATTTTATCTGTTGCATAGGGTTGCTATTTTTTATTTTGCTATGCCGTTAATTATATTGTAAAAACGGTCGATTGACAAAAAATTTTGCAAATGGTTTAATTTATTCTAATGAAAAAGGCTTTCTTGTTTCTGATAAGAATCTATCAGAAAACAATTTCAATCGACCATGGAGTGCCCAGTATGTTTTTGCATACGACTGGTTGTCGGTTTCATCCGACTTGTTCGGAATATACGTACCAGGCGATCGAAAGATTCGGAATTTTGAAAGGAATTCAGCTGGGATCGAAAAGGGTGATCCGGTGCCATCCGTGGAACGACGGCGGATATGATCCAGTGCCGGAGAAGAAAAAATAATTTTTTGTATCGGAGACTAAGATAATCAAACCCGCTGGGAGTATTATCCCGGCGGGTTTTTTGCTTTTTTAAGCGGCATTTGACAGTTTGGAAATAGGCGCTAAAATACTAATTAGCACTCGGACTTGACGAGTGCTAAGGAGCAATATATAATATATTTATGAACAAAAGACAACAAGAAATTCTGGCCGCCGTTATTGAAGAATATACTAATTCCGCCGTGCCGGTCGGCTCCAAAATTTTAGTGGAAAAATATAAATTTGAGATGAGCCCGGCTACCATGCGCAGCGATATGGCCAAGCTGGAAAATGAAGGGTATCTGCATCAACCGCACATCAGTGCCGGAAGGATTCCGACCGACAAGGGCTACAAATTTTTTGTTGAAGAGATCATGGGCGATCAAGAGTTGAGCCTGTCCGAACAGAAAAGATTGCAAGCCGAACTTCTGAAATTGAAGGCCCAACATCAGAGACTTTCCAGAACGACTGCCAAACTGCTTTCTTCACTTTCCGGCAATCTGGCTATCAGCACCATCGAGAAGGATTTTGCCGACTTCGGTATCCGGGAGCTTTTGGACAAGCCGGAATTCCAAGAGATAGACGAGTTTTGCAAAGTGGCCGAAGCCTTGGACTATATCGATGAAAATGTCGATTCAATACTGGCGAACGTGAAAGAAAATGAAACCAGGATTTTTATCGGCAAAGATAATCCGATCAAAGGTATCTCGAACTGTTCCATGATCGTTTCTCCTTACAAGACCAAGGCTGGTGAAAAGGGAGTGCTGGCTATCATCGGTCCGAAACGCATGAGATACGCCAAGAACAAATCTTTGGTGGATTATGTCAAGAAACTCCTGAGCGCGTCTGCTGTATTAATAATATTAATAAATCTATATAGATAAATTAAAATGATCACCAATAAAGACAAAAAAGAAATGAGCGAAAAAATGGAACAAGAGAAAAAATTTAAAGAAAAAGAAGCTGCCGATGAGGCCGTGGAAAGCGCGGAAGAAATAGAAGAGGCGGAGACGAAACCTGAGCCGGAAGATGTTGAAACAAAGGCGGCCGAGTATCTGGATGGTTGGAAGAGATGTCAGGCGGATTTTGAAAACTACAAAAAACGTCAAGCTGATTCACAGAAAGATTTGTTGCGGTATTCGACGCAGAATGTGATCATGCAGATTCTTCCAGTGGTGGATAATTTCCATGCTTCGACCGACCATATTCCCGAGGCGCAGAAAAATGATCCATGGGTAGTCGGCATCATGCATATCCAGAAACAGTTGGAACAGGTTTTGTCCGACAATGGCGTGGAAGAGATCGATGTGAAAGTGGGAGATAATTTCGATCCGGGCATGCATGAGGCGGTGGAAGACATGGAATGCAAGTCGTGCAAGAGCAAAGATTACAAATTCCAGAATAAGATCAAGCGCGTGGCAGTGAAAGGATACAAAATGGGAGACAGAGTGATCCGCGCGGCCAGAGTGATTGTTGAATAAGGTGGTAGCTTCTTTAGCTGCATTAGCTTCATTAGGAAATCAATCTAACGAAGCTAAATAGCTGATGAAGCTAATAAGCTAAAATGTACTTTGAAATAGAAAAGAGCCAATCTTGATAGATCAGCTCTTGAAGATGATGGGCGCGATTGTATCGTTAGCTGGCTTATATGCCGGCGAGGATGTCGTCAGGAATAAGCTTGGACTTGCGTAA
This sequence comes from bacterium, assembly GCA_021785125.1. Lineage (GTDB taxonomy): Bacteria > Patescibacteriota > Minisyncoccia > Moranbacterales > UBA2206 > JAJYGF01. Next base: position 70,683 of record JAJYGF010000015.1, read on the forward strand.
AGTCTCGAGCTCTTCTTTGAAGACGTGGATGCTGTCGGTAAGGGTTTTCTTCAGTCTTGTTTCCAGGTTATTGATAATGCCTCTTAATTTCTTCCGTTTCGGATGATCCTTGGTGAGGTTGCTGTTTATGGCTTCGATGATGCTTGTGGCAGTTGTTGCGGGAACCGATTTCTTGGACATACATGTCTCCCTGTTTTGATTTGTTTATAAAAGTGCGCCCATTGAAAAAGAATGTAGCATAAACAAAGGTTAAAGTCAAGGCAAAGAAAAAAAAGGCACCTGGGGGTGCCTTATAAAGAAAATGGGAGTAACCATTAAATTATGGCTCTCCGCGAGTTCCGCGAAGATAAGCCTCTATGCTTGGAATGTTAAATCCGCATTGCATTATGGCTTCTTCGAGCCTACTGGGATCTTCATTGCGAAATTTCTCTTTGATTTCATTTTTGACTTTTTCTATTGCCGGATCAGCCATCTTAATTTCACCTCCTCTAAATTCTGGAAACCAGTCGTTTACTATTTCATCAGGTATATGTATGTAGGGAGGAAGGCCATTATAGAAAAACACGCATTTTGAAGATGTGTCCCCACATCTGTAAGAAAAGAAACGCAATTTATTCTCATGATGCCCTCCTTTCAAAGTTAAAAGTGCCAATAAAAGTATATTCCAAACAAAAAAACTGTCAAATTATTCTTCCAGTTTTCTAGAGACGTTTAGAAAATTGGAATAAATAATTTGTTAATAATAACCAAAAAACATATGGGAAAAGTATTAGGAATCGACCTGGGAACTACCAACTCCGCGATGGCGGTGGTTGAAGGCGGTTCTCCTGTCATCATCGAGAACAAGGAAGGTATGCGAACCACTCCTTCGATGGTGGCAACTTCCAAAACCGGTGAAAGACTGGTCGGACTTTTGGCCAAGCGCCAAGCGGTGACCAATCCGGAAAACACATTGTTTTCGATCAAGCGTCTGATCGGACGTCATTTCGATGACGCGGAAGTTCAACGCGACATGAAAACCATGCCGTACAAGATCGTGAAAGGTAATGGCGGTTCGAAAGTTTTGATGGGCGGCAAAGAATACACTCCGCAGGAAATTTCCGCGATGATTCTTTCCAAACTGAAAGCTGATGCGGAAGAAAAACTGGGACAGAAGATCGACGAAGCGGTCATCACCGTTCCGGCCTATTTCGACGACTCACAGAGAAAGGCGACCAAGGAGGCTGGTGAAATTGCGGGCTTGAAAGTTCTGCGAATCATCAATGAACCGACTGCGGCCGCTTTGGCATACGGATTCAACAAGAAGAAAGATGAAAAGATCGCGGTCTATGACCTTGGTGGAGGAACTTTCGACATTTCAATCTTGGAAGTTTCCGAAGACACGGTTGAAGTGAAATCAACCAACGGTGACACGCACCTTGGAGGAGATGACTTCGACCAAGTGATCATCCATTGGATCATCGATGAATTCAAAAAACAGGAAGGCGTCGATCTGTCGAAAGATCCTTTGGCATTGCAACGTATCAAGGAATCGGCGGAAAAAGCCAAGATCGAACTTTCAACCGCGATGGAAACTGAAATCAACCAACCTTTCATCACGGCTGATGCGACCGGTCCGAAACACTTGGTGATGAAACTGACTCGCGCCAAGATGGAAGAATTGGTTGGAGATTTGGTGCAAAAGACTTTGGAACCGACCAAGAAAGCTTTGGCGGATGCGAAACTGGCAGTAGCTGACATCAATGAAGTCGTTCTGGTCGGAGGTATGACCAGAATGCCATTGGTGATCCAAACTGTTGAAAAATTCTTCGGCAAAAAACCGAACATTTCTGTGAACCCGGATGAAGTTGTGGCGCTCGGTGCCGCGATCCAAGGCGGAGTTTTACAAGGCGATGTGAAGGACGTTCTTCTTTTGGATGTCACTCCGTTGACTTTGGGAATTGAAACTTTGGGAGGAGTGAGAACGCCGCTCATCGAAAGAAACACGACTGTGCCGACTGCCAAATCTCAAACATTCTCAACTGCAGTGGACAATCAGCCGTCTGTCGAGATCCATGTCTTGCAAGGTGAGCGTGAAATGGCCGCTGACAACAAGACTTTGGGAAGATTCATTTTGGACGGAATCCCACCGGCTCCACGCGGCATCCCACAGATCGAAGTCACATTCGACATTGATGCCAACGGAATCTTGTCCGTCAAAGCCAAAGACAAAGCGACCGGCAAAGAGCAATCAATTCGTATCGAAGCTTCCACCGGACTTTCCAAGGATGAGATTGAACGGATGAAGAAAGACGCGGAAGCGCACGCCGAAGAGGACAAGAAGAAGAAAGAAGCAGTGGAAACCAAGAATATGGCGGACACGCTGATCTTCACCACGGAAAAAGCTTTGCGCGAAGCTGGCGACAAGATTTCGGCTGACAAGAAAAAACCGGTTGAAGAAAAGATTGAAGCTTTGAAAAAAGTGAAGGATTCTGATGATATTGAAGCGATCAAGAAAGCTACAGAAGAGCTTTCACAAGAAGCGCAAAAGATCGGCCAGGAATTGTATCAGGCCGCTCAAGCCGCCCAAGGCGGAGCTCAGCCAGGAGGTGAACAACCAAAAGAAGGTGAAGCACCGAAAGATGCTGAAACTGAGAAGCCGGAAGACAAAAAAGAATAACAAACTTTAAAAAGAGCGGGGCACTTAGCCTCGCTCTTTGTGAAAATTATGGAAGAAAACAAAGAAAAAGAAGATGTGTATAAAAGTGGTGACAAAAATTTCAGTATTAGTGCAGGAGATGGTCAATTGGGTGAAAGGATAAATGGTTTGGAGAAAATCTTATTAGAAAAGGAAAAAAGAATTGATATTGAAGTAGGTGGTTTAAAAGAAAAAATGAAGAATATAGAAAACAGAGTAGAGAAGGTTGAGGATAGGAAGTATGATATAATAAAAACGATTATTCTTGCAGTAGTAACATTTTTTATGGGGTATTTTCTTAATTCATTAAAAAAATAAAATTATATGGAACAAATACAACAGCAAATTCAAATCAAGGCGAGCGATGAAAAGTTAAAGGGAGAGTATTCAAATGTAATGCAGATTCTTCACACAAAAGAAGAATTTGTGTTGGATTTTATGAATGTGTTTCCGCCAACCGGAACTTTAAACTCAAGGGTTATTCTTTCCCCAGGACACTTCAAAAGAATGGTTAGTGCAATGGAAGAAAATCTAAAAAAGTATGAGGAAGTCAATGGGCCGATAGAAGTTGCAGAGGCACCAAAAAGCGGAATAGGATTTCAAGGGTAATTTATGAGCGGGGATTGACCCCGCTTTTAAGTAGAAATTTTAAAAATAAATAAGCTATATTTATTATGGACACAAAAGAAATACTTGCTTACGAAGAGAAAAATATTAAAAGTGATCAAATGTGGGATGCTGATACTGTAGGCCCGGTATTTTTTTGTATTTATTGTTTTCATAAAATGACAGATTATCCCGCATACTGTTCGCATTGCGGACATACTAATACAATATATAAAGCTCCTAAGAATGTAAGAGATCAAAAATATTGCAATGTACATTCTCAAAAGCTGGCTGTGGGTTGGTGCGCTCTATGTGCTAAACCTATTTGTGAGTTGTGTGATAGTCAAGGTAAAAATCCTTCGGAGTATTTTGATTATACTGTAAATTTAAAATGCAAAAGCTGTCTGGATAAAAGTGAGAAATTAGCTCAAGATCACGAAGGTCATCTAAAAAACGGAGTGTGTTGTAGGCATGAAGATGTAAAAGCGGTAAATAATTGCATTACTTGTAATAGTCCTATTTGTGAAAATTGTTCATATTCTTTGGAAACAAGCAATGGAATATTTTTTAAAAAAATTGAAAATTATGGTCCTTATTGTCTCACATGCTTAAGGCGAGCTAGAATAGAAAAAGCCTTCAAAAGTAAGGTCAGCTGGAAACCATATAAAAAAATTTAGATAGTATATGAAATTCATCCTCATCTACATAACTCATAAAAATCTGAGAGAGGCCAAAAAAGTGGCCGGGCATTTGCTTGCCAAAAGATTGATAGCTTGCGTGAACTATTTCCCGATCCAAAGTTCCTATTGGTGGAAAGGCAAGATTGAAAGCGGAAAGGAAATCGTGACTTTTGTGAAAACTCGGAAAGAAAATTGGAAAAAGGTTCGCGATGAGGTAAAAAAGATTCATCCATACGAAACCCCTTGCATAATGAAGCTGGAAGTTGAGGCGAATGAGGATTATGCGGAGTGGGTACTGGCGGAAACCGCGACGCATTGACAAATCGATTATTTTTTGATATAGTAACTTGCTGAATAGTCAGCTAAAAACCAAAGGAGGAAACAAGCATGAAAAGCTTGGTCAAATTGTTCTTTACAGGTTGGGGACTGTTCTTCGGAATCCTGTCCTTCATAGCCACGATGGCTTTTCCGGGTGCGATAGTGCTTGCCGGAAACGAGGTGGTGATCAATTGGCGGTTCATCGCCATTGGCCTTGTGCTGGGGATATTCACCTCAGCCATGACAAACAAGGTGCTGGTCAATAACCCGCGGTATCTGAAAAAGCTGGAAAAGACTTGGAAGACTTTCTGGTTCATATTCGGGTGGGCGATTGCCGGAGCATTTTTCATTAGCCTCGGACCCTTGGGAAATCCCTCGGCCATGCTGGCATCCGATCGGGAGCTTACAAACGCTTATCACAACGCTTTTCTGATAGCGTCGGCAACATTTGTACTGATTGCTGGCTATCGCGCAATGGTGGCATGGAAGCATCCTGAAGAAATCGGCAAGGTATATGATATATTCTGACCCTTCCAACCTAAACTCTCAAACAAAGGCACATAAGTCGGGCGGCTCTTTTCTAGAGACCGCCTTTTTCTTTTCCAAATTTGCCAGGTTAGAGATGGTCAGATGGAAGATTCCTGTCAGTTAAATTGACATTCTGCTGACTTTTGTATTAATATGGGTAAAATTTCAACGTAAATTTCTCTACCTTAACAAGGAGGCGCAGATGAACACATATGTTCTAGCTGGAATAATATATTCCGTACTCATGTCGATTTCTTGGCTGATGCTGGTCATTTCCCCTGGTCCAAGTTTTAAAGACCTCTATGTATCAGGAAGAATGCTGTCATACTTTGTGGTTTTGATAGTTTTGCAGTTTTTAATCCCACTCTCAATGCTTATAAGGATGCTTTCTGGCAAAATAAAAATACAGCTGAAAGAAATTGTTTTCTGTATTTTTATAACATTGACTTGGCCGATTTCTTCATTGTATATGTTGAAATCCCATGATAGTAAATATAGTTAGGCAGGACGAAAACCCTCTCTTTTTAATAAGGCACTGGAAAACCAGTGTCTTTTTCTTTTCCAAATTTGCCAGCGATTTTGCGGCGGGATCACCCACAAAAACATAACAGAAGCGGAGAAGATCGCTCACAGCTGAATTGACGTTAAGGGGCAAATTAAGTACAATTATTCCATGGAAGAAAATAAAAAAACTTATTCCGAAGACCATGTGCTGGCGATGTTTGAGGAAATCAAAGGCCAAGGCAAAATTGCCATTGAGCTATATTCCAGCTTGTCAGAAAAATTTGATCTAGTATTGGAAGATATTGATGAATTAAAATCTGATAATGTTGATATGAAAAGAGATATTAAAGAAATAAAGGAGGAATTAGTTGGAATGAATATGAAACTGGACAATAAAGCTGAAAAAACTGTGATTGAAGATCATGAAGATCGCTTGCTGAAACTGGAAAAATCCGCCGTGGCGGCTGGCTAAAGAACAATACAATTTTCCATATCCCAAAAAGCCCTATCCGAGGGGCTTTTTAGCTATGGCATGTACAGTCAACATCTAATGGTGACTGTACGAATATTTGACAATAAATTTAAGCTGTGTTAAAATAAAAAATTACAGTACCTTAAACAAAGAGAAATGGGAGGTAAAAATGGAAACAAGCATTATTCTGTTTTTGAATTTAATTTTTTATTAATCATCCGTCGCATATTCTTAAAGAATAATAAAGCGAATATTTTGTATCATAAAAATATAAGCCATTGTACCTTTTATCTTAAGTAAAAAGGAGGAGCAAATTGGAAAACGGGGACGAATCCTTTGCGGACCTGGTTGGGCAATTCGTAACAAGTGTTTCGAATTGCATGAGTTGCGCCGGGCGTTTCGACAGTGACAAGGTTGATGAGATTTTGTCAAAGATACATTCTCAAAGGCCTCAAAAATGCTTGGTCTTTGCCAAGCAGGCGGTCAGGATGTTTTGCCAGCGCGGATGCCGGAAAGAAGAAAGGGTCGCGCTGGACCTGATTGTGGAGAAAAGCAAGAAATATCTCTCTGAAACCGACAAAAGGGAATTGGAGAGGTTTTTGGAGCAAGAATGCGGCTGATCGGAGTTTTGCCGCATAGCCTCATGTCTTGTTGCAGGGGATTTGTCTCCTGCTTTTTTATTTTCCGATTTCTGCTAGAATTAAACCGATGATTATAAAAATAAAAATTCTGAAATATGTTCTGGCGCTTCTCACATTATTGTCCGCCTTTTTCGCCTGGCAAAGCGTCGAACGGGCGATCAACATTTCCGGTTCCGGCGCATGGACGGTTCCGACGCTTTGGTTTTCCTTGTTGATCATGCTTCTGTATGTGGATATTCTAACCATCAAAAGGATTTTGATGTTGCAATCGATGCTTGCGGCGGTTTTTCTGCTTAGCCTATTTTTCGCTTCCGGCTTCTGGTATCTCATTGCTTTAGCGCTGGCCTATCTTTTTTCGTCATGGGCGCTTCTGAAAATAAAAAAAGATCTGCGGCTGAATGTGAAATTGAGTTTGTGGAAATCCGTCCGGACAGGCAGTACGCTGCTGATTCTGGCCGTTTCGATCGTCATTTCCAGCCAATATTATTTCGAAATAAAAAATCTTGGCAGGGAACATATCGTTCCCCATTTCCAATTCAGCGGCCTGACGAGCGGATTGACTTCCCGGATTTTGTCCGCTTTCAATCCGAATTTCAAAAACATGGACCAGCAAGGCTTGACGGTCGATCAGTTTGTTTTGGAAATTGCCAAACAGCAGAATGCCGGCGCGTTGCCGAACAACGGCCAAGAGGGGATGATTTTGGAGGAAGGAAGGAAACAGCTGTCCGAAATGGTCGGAACTCCCTTGGCCGGACAGGAAAAAGTCTCCGATGTTTTTTCAAATCTGATCAATGACAAGATAAACCAATATTTGGCCGGATCCGGCCTGTCCGACTCAAACAATTCTTCCGTGCTGCCATATATAATGGCAATCGTGCTGTTCATAACGACATTGTCGCTGGGATCGTTTCTTAATACTTTCTGGATCCTTGTCGCGGAACTGGCCTTCTTTGTCCTGGTCAGGCTGAAATTCATAAAGGTTTCCAAGGTGTCAGTCGAGATGGAAGTGATAGAATAGTGATGGCCGATTAGCACTCCTGGCTTGGGATTGCTAATTTTTTATTTTCATGATAGAGTTATAAAAGGAGTAAATTGTATTTAAGATATGGCAAATAAAGATTATTATGATGTTTTGGGCGTGTCGCGCGGCGCTTCCGACGATGAGATAAAAAAAGCTTATCGGAAACTGGCCCACAAATATCATCCGGACAAAGCCGGCGGATCCGAAGCGAAATTCAAAGAGATCAACGAGGCATACCAGGTTTTATCCGACAAGACCAAGCGCCAGCAATATGACCAATTCGGACAGACATTTCAAGGTGGAGCAGCCGGTGGCGGGTTCGGCGGTTTTGATTTTTCAGGCTTCCAGCAAGGATTCGGCCAAGGCGGATTCGAAGGTTTTGAATTCGGCGGCGAGGGTTTTGAAGATATTTTTTCGAATATATTCGGAGGATCTTCAAGAGCCAAAAGGCGTTCGTATGGTGCGGATATTCAAGTTGACGTGGAAATTATATTTTCTGAAATGGTGCATGGGACTGAAAAAGAAATAAAATTATACAAGCGCGCCACATGCGACAGATGCAATGGCTCGGGCGGAGAGCCGGGCGCCGATCTCAAAACGTGTCCAACCTGTAAAGGTTCTGGACGGATCCAAACAACCAGGAGAAGTTTGTTTGGCAGTTTCTCGCAGGTCAGCGAATGTCCGGAATGCCATGGTTCGGGACAGATATATGAAAAGAAATGTTCCAAGTGCGGCGGAGACGGACGGGTGCGCGAAGAGCAGACTGTCGAACTCAAAATTCCGGCCGGCATTTCGGACGGCCAGACGATTTCCGTCAAAGGTCAAGGCGAGGCGGGCGAACGCGGAGCTCAAGCCGGAGATCTGTATGTGAATGTGCATGTCTTGCCGCACAAAAAATTCACACGCAAAGGCAATGATATTTTGAGTACTGAATACGTTCCGTTTTCGGTGGCCACACTGGGTGGCAAAATTGAAATCGATACGATCGAAGGTAAATTAATATTGAAAATTCCAGCCGGCACGCCATCGGGCGAGGTTTTCCGAGTGAAAGGCAAGGGCATTCCGGAACTTCATGGCCGGGGAGTCGGCAATCAATTGGTGACAGTTGTCGTCCAGGTGCCGAAAAGCTTGAGTCGCGATCAAAAAGCGTTGCTTGAAAAATTGAAAGATCAAGGAATTTGAAAAAGGCGCGCCATTGCGCCTTTTATTTTCTTGCGGATAGCGTATAATAAAAAAGTAAAAACAAATCCGATGGATATCACACATTTATTCGCCCAGTTCGGAATAGATCCCAAGACGGCCCAGGACATCACGCTGTTTCTGATCATCGCGCTTTTGAGCTTCGTGTTCGGCATGTTCATCGGTCGTTACAAACTGATCACCATTCTCATCAACATCTACGTGGCTTTCGCGATCATGATGGCCGTGCCGGCGCAATACTTTGCCGATTATACGATGAAGCTGATTTTTTTTGCGGCCGGTGTCATAATTCTGACTCTGATAAGCAAGAGATTATTTGAAATTTACATCTCCGGCTCCGGCTCCGGATTTTTGTGGCGAGTGTTTGTGATGAGCTTTTTGGAAGTGGTATTCTTGATCAGCATCATCATTTCGATCATTCCGAAAAAAGTGGCGTTGGGTTATGTTTCTAAAACGGCGTACGGTTATCTGGCATCCGACAATGCGCGCCTCATCTGGATGATTATGCCGCTGGCATTCATGTTTTTCATACATAAGAAATTGAATCGCTAATATTGACTGGCGAGAAATAAGTGCTATAATGGCAAAAGGTTATTTCTAATAACTTTATTTTATTTGGGTCGTTAGCTCAGCCTGGTAGAGCAGTTGCCTTTTAAGCAAACGGTCGGAGGTCCGAATCCTCCACGACCCACATCAATGGAGTTGAAACTGACTTTACGGGCGATTAGCTCAGCTGGCTAGAGCGCGTCACTGATAATGACGAGGTCCGAGGTTCGAGTCCCCGATCGCCCACAATGAAAAAACCCATTACGGTTTTTCTTTATAAAAAGCCGTTTTTTTATCAGGTGGGCGCCTTCCTCCGGTCCGCCACCGATGTTCACTTGGATTAATGGCTGGCCGATGCTGACAAGCCCGTGCCGCCCATTTCAATGGTTCTTCCATATTTCATTCCCGAACAAAGACGATCCTCGATTATTTTATTTCGCTTCGCCATTGAAGCAGAAATATCCGCCCGCCAATTTATAATTTTGAAAGATCGGACAATTTCCGCAGACACAGCCCTTGTCCGTAAGTCGGCAAGCCGTCACGCCTTTGGCGCAATAAAGATTTTCCTTTGTGTTTTTGGCGCATGCGTCCGATTGCCAGGTAGGACAATCGGGACAGACGCATTGTTGAGCGTTGGCTAAAGTGTCTGGAACTTTTGACATATGCGATGCTTGAAGGCTTACTTTTTTCAATAGATATTACAGGCGTTATTTCGCTGATATTTCAAGCTAGGCAAGGGTCGGTTTTCCTGATATAATTGTCTTATGAAAAAATTACTGTCCATTATTGCCATGTCTTTTGCGATCGTGATCCTCTCCGGCTGTTCCGCGGTTTCGAATCCTTCCACGACCAGCAGTGTTTGGAAATCGACTGACGGCGGTAAGACCTGGGTCGCCAAAAATAAAATCGGTCAAAAGGCGAATTTGAGCTCATCTGACGTGTTGAGTATGGCAGTTAATCCGTATGACACGCAAAACGTTCTGGTTGGAACCGATAAAGACGGTATTTTCTATACGGAAGACGGGGGAGAAAATTGGTCGCCGTTGAATTTTCAATCTCAAAAAGTATATGGTCTGGCGATCGATGCCACGGACGGACGCATCATTTACGCCAGCGGCGTTTGGCAGAACAGGGGCAAAATTTGGAGGAGCAGTGATTCCGGACTGACTTGGCGCGAAATATATACCGCGCCTGCGGCCGGCCCCATCATCATTTCATTGACGCTGGGCAAGAATTCAAACGTGATTTATGCCACTACCAGTGACGACCAAGTCATAAAAAGTACCGATGCCGGCCAAACATGGAAAAATATATATCAATCTTCTAGTCCGGTGCTGGATGTGGCCATAGATAGTTTGAATGACAATCTGGCGTACTTCATTTTGCAGGGCGGCGGAGTCTTAAGGAGCCGTAATGGCGGAAACACAATGGAAGATATATCGCGAAATATAGCATCGGTCGCCAAAAGTCAGGACGCTTCGATTGTCATCGCCGATCCGAAAGTCGGGAATGTCGTATATGTAGCCGGCAGTTTAGGAATAGCGCGCAGTACGGACGGTGGCAATACTTGGAAAAAATTGGAGCTTTTGAGTGATGCGCAAAATTTTCCGGTAAAGGCAGTTGCGATCAGCCCGGCCAATCCGAGCGAGCTTGTCTATGGAGCGGCGCAAACGGTTTACAAATCGACGGATGGCGGCGCGACTTGGACCACTTCACAATTTGACACCTCGAAGACTGTCAATATGTTGCGTTATAATCCGAGCAATCCGAATATCATATACATGGGATTAAGCGGGATAACTAAATAATTTCTAAAGAAATGTACAAAGAAATAATAGATGGAAAAAAACCGGAACTCGATAAATCGATCGAGCACTTCAGGGAAGAGCTGGGTCAATTGCGCACCGGCCGAGCCTCGGCGACAATGGTAGAAGGATTAATGATCGATTATTACGGATCAAAGTCTCCATTGAAGCAGGTCGCGAGCATTGCCGTGCCGGAGCCGAGAATTATCGTTATTTCGCCATGGGACAAAGACAATTTGGTCAACATCGAAAAAGCCATCCGTGAATCGCAATTGAATCTCAATCCCAATAATGACGGACAGATCATACGTATCAATGTTCCGGCTCTGACGGAAGAAAGAAGAAGAGATTTGGTGAAAATTCTCAACCATAAGGCGGAAGAGGCCAGGGTAGCGATCAGGAAGCATCGGGAAGCCGCCTGGGATGAGATCCAAAAAGCGGAAAAGGACGGATTGATGGGGGAGGATGATAAATTTGCCGGGAAAGATGAATTGCAAAAAGTGATCGATGAATTAAATAAAAAAGTGGAAGAGATCAGGACTGAAAAGGAAAAAGAAATCCTGACAGTGTGATCTAGAACAAAAAATAATGCTTACGGCTATCATTTTTATTATAATTTTGGGAGTGCTCGTCTTTGTGCATGAACTCGGGCATTTTGTTGTGGCCAGAAGAAATGGTGTAAAGGCGGAAGAATTTGGTTTTGGTTTTCCACCGCGAATCGTAGGCGTTGTCCGCATAGGCGAGGGCAAAAAATTGCGGCTTGTCTGGGGTAATCGGGAAATGCAATCGAAAAATACCATTTATTCTGTGAATTGGATTCCGCTTGGCGGGTTCGTCAGGATCAAGGGCGAAGATGGCGGAAATAAGCAGGACAAGGATAGTTTTGCCGCCAAGAAAGCCTGGCCGAGGACAAAAATTTTAGCGGCCGGCGTCATCATGAATTTTTTGTTTGCGTGGTTTCTGATCTCGATCGCTTTTTGGATCGGCGCGCCTGAAGCTATAGATGACAGTGGCGCGAATATTCCAAATTCCAAAATCCAAATTACGGAAGTTATGCCAAATTCTCCAGCTGACCAAGCGGGCATCAAAGTTGGCGACGAAATCCTGAAACAAGATGGAAATGTCCGTTTCGGAAATGTGTCTGACGTTCAAAATTATGTGGACGCGAACAAAGGTAAACAAATCACGCTTGATTTGAAAAGGGGTGGTCAATCGATAGAAGTCAATGTTACTCCGCGCGAAAACGCGCCGACTGGCCAAGGTCCCTTAGGTATTGCGCTGGCACAGACCGTCATCAAGAGCTACCCCATTTATCAAGCGATTTGGAACGGTCTGGTGGCGACGTTTAATATTACGCTCGCGATTTTGATTGCTTTATATGATATTCTTAAAAAATTGTTCATGTTTCAAGGTGTTGGCGCGGAAATTTCAGGTCCGGTCGGAATTGCTGTCCTGACCAAGCAAGTTACGACGCTAGGGTTGGTTTATGTTTTGCAATTTGCCGCGCTTCTAAGCATAAATCTGGGCATAATCAACGCACTTCCAATTCCGGCTTTGGATGGAGGTCGGATTCTTTTTATCTTGATCGAAAAGATCAAAGGCAGTCCGGTCAGTCGCAAGACGGAACAGGCTTTTCATACGGTCGGATTCATGCTTCTTATTCTGCTGATGATTTTGGTAACTTTGCGGGATGTGCTCAAGTTAATAAAATAGCGGCAAAATTGCGAAATAACAGTCCGATCACTGATTTCGGTCGATGAGTCTCTTGCTCGCATTTCATTTTGACAATCATCCATGCTTAAAGTATCATAGGTGGAGATATTCTTGGTCGGATTCCGTGGCACAATTCGGTATTTAAAACAAAAACAAATTTTATCAATATATCCAAAAGCATTCTGAAAAGATGCTGGATTTTTGTTTCGGTGGAATAAATATGAAAAAGATAAAAAATATATTTCAAAACTTCGTCGGCCGGATGTTCGGCAATTTTTCCAAGGACATCGGAATAGATTTGGGTACGGCCAATACGCTTGTATATGTCAGAGACAAAGGCATTGTGATCAATGAGCCGTCCGTCGTGGCCGTCAACAAAAAAACTGGCCAGGTCTTGGCAATAGGCAAGGAAGCCAAAAAAATGGTCGGAAAAACGCCGGGACATATTGTGGCGACACGCCCGCTTGTTGACGGAGTGGTGAGTGATTTCGAAGTTACCGAACAGATGCTTAAATATTTTATCGACAAAGTCCATCGCGACGGCTTTACGCTTTTTCCGCGTCCACGCGTGTTGGTTGGCATTCCATCCGATGTGACCGAAGTGGAAAAAAGAGCGGTGATCGATGCGGCCATTAGTGCCGGAGCCAGGGAAGCTTATCTTATCGATGAGCCGATGGCGGCGGCTATCGGGGCGCGTCTGCCGGTTCAGGATGCGGCCGGGAATATGGTGGTGGACATCGGAGGCGGCACGACCGACATTGCGGTCATTTCTTTGGGCGGAGTGGTCACTTCGCGCAATTTGCGCATCGCCGGCGATGAGATGAATGAAGATATCACCCGCTATTGTCGCGACGAATTCAATCTTTTGATTGGAGAAAAAACAGCGGAGGATGTGAAGATCGCCATCGGTAGCGCCTGCGCGCAAAAAGAAAAAATGCAGATGCCGGTACGCGGCCGTGATTTGGTTACCGGCTTGCCGAAGGAAATCCGCCTGAATGACGAACAGGTGCGAGAGGCTCTTTCGCGCTCGATCAGAATAATCGTGAACAATATCAAATCTACCATAGAAGAAACTCCGCCGGAACTTTTGGCTGACATAATGCAACGGGGTATTATTTTGGCGGGCGGAGGCAGTTTGATTCGAGGTTTGGACAGATTGGTGGCCGACCAGACGGATATGCCCGTGCGTATGATGGAGGATCCTTTGACGGCCGTCGTGCGCGGAACGGGAATAGTGCTTGAAGATTTGGAGGCCTTGCGGGAAGTGCTGGTCGAAAATCAACACGAAAAATCATTCATATGATTTAAAATTTAAAATTTCATCCGTGCCAAAAAAATTTTCTTCCAAAATAATCAAATTGGCTGTGGTCTTGGCGATCTGTTTGGTCCTGGTTTTTTTTGATCCGAGGGGATTATTGTCTCCTGTCCGCAATTTTTTTCTGGAAATCGGCTATCCCTTTCAGAAAGTCTTCTATGGTTTGGGGCGGGATATGGATGAATTTTTTTCTTTTCTCGGGTCAATCGGTTCCATGAGGAATGAAAACGCGGATCTGATCCGCGAGAACAATTCTTTGGCATCCCAGGTGGCCGCGTTGCAGGAGGTGAAATCGGAAAATAACATGTTGCGCCAGCAATTAAGTCTGGCGCCTAGGAACAAGTATGATTTAGAGGCTAGTCTGGTGATTGGCCAAGATCCGCAGAGTTTGGGAAGTTGGATAACTATTGACAAGGGCAGTTCCGAAGGGATTGCAGTTGGCATGCCAGTGATCGTTTCCGACGGTATTCTTGTCGGAAAAATATCCGCTATTGGAATGCATAGCGCGAAAGTGAGTCTTTTGACCGATTCTGCCACTGCTGTGGATGTAAACGATTCGGAGACAGGAGCCAAGGGCATCATAAAAGGCGCTTATGGTTTGGGCATAATCATGGACATGGTGTCCCAATCGGATGTTCTGAATGTTGGAGATACGATTGTAACTTCCGGATTGAGCGGTGATATTCCATCCGGGCTTTTGGTGGGAAAAATTCAAGAAGTCAGGCTTTCGCCTGACAAGCTTTTCCAACAGGCGATCGTTATGCCGCGCCTACGATATGATAATTTGGATATGGTTTTTATCATTAAGCGGTAAACATGGCGTCTTTTGTAGCTTTATTTTTTTCTGTTATCATTCAAACCTCTTTGTTGCCGGTGTTTTTTCCGGTCGGATCTGTGCCGGATGTGGTGCTTATTCTCATCATGTTCTGGACAATTCGATCCGGATTTGAAAAAAATTTGGCGCGGACGGTCATGGGCGGATTCTTGTTGGATATATTTTCTTTTTGGCCGGCGGGAATAAATATTTTTTCTTTTGTCACAGTCTCTTTTTTGGTTGCTTGGATCGGTAAAAGATTTTTGACGTCGCAATTGATGTGGAGATTTTTTCTCATGCTGATTGTTATTTTTTTTGGAGGCTTGATAAATTCCATCATAACTTTCGTACTCTGGAATGCGCGAGCCGGATTTGGCGGCGTGTCTTTTGGTAGTTTGTCTTTATATCCCAACCTGTTTTGGAAATCTTTATTCGATGCCGTTTTATTCATGCTGGTTTATTGGTCCCTGGACAGATGGGATCGCAGATCCGGACAAAACAGAAGAATATTAATCGTAAGATGATGTTTAAGCGATATTTCAACAAGAAAAGAATAGCCAAAGGGGTGGAAATAGAGGACTCCATCATGACAGTGACGGAAAAAGAAAAGGCTGTCATGGAAACTCCTTTTCAGCATAAGGGTTTGGATGTAATTTGGATCGTCATTGTCTTTTTCATTTGCGCGCTTGTTGGCAGGGTAGCGTATCTCGACATTGTCAAAGGCGCTTATTATTCGGGCGCATCCAAAAATAATCGGATTCGTTCAGTCGCCGTTGAAGCGCCGCGCGGCAAAATTCTGGATCGTTTCGGAGAGGTTTTGGCGGGTAATGTCCCGAGTATGGACGCGATAATAACTCCGAGCGATCTGCCGGAAAAAACGGCGGATAGAAAAAAAGAAGCGGACTCGGCCGCTGTTATCCTGGGTATGGACGCCGGTAATGTGGAGGCAGAAATAGAAAACCAGAATCAAAAATCACTCGAACCGGTACTCTTGAAAGAAAATATCACCCAAGACCAGGCACTGATTTTGTCTGAGAAAGAATTGGCTGGAATTACTATTCAAAATACGGCTATTCGAAATTACGAGAACAGTGCCATATTCGCTCCAATCATCGGATATGACGGTAAAATTACCCAAGAAGAGCTGAATCGCAACCAAGGCTATGGCATGACTGACTACATCGGCAAAACAGGACTGGAAAAACAATACGAATCCGATTTAAGAGGCGTTAACGGAGCCAAGCAAGTTGAGGTTGATTCGGCCGGAAATATCAAAAAAGATCTTGGCCTGATCAATCCGCAGCCGGGCGATGATCTGGTTTTGAATATTGACGCAGGACTGCAAAAAAAGTTGTATGACAGTTTGAATGGAATTTTGGAAAAAACCGGAACCAAAACAGCGGCGGCTGTGGCGATCGATCCGAGAAACGGAGGAGTGTTGGCGATGGTCAGCTTGCCGAGCTATGACAATAATTTGTTTGCTCGGGGCATTGCCAGTTCAGATTACAAGTCATTGATCTCGGACAAAAATTTGCCACTTTTCAATCGAGCCACCAGCGGAGAATATCCGCCCGGTTCGACTTTGAAACCGGCAGTGGCCGCGGCGGCGCTTTCCGAAGGCGTTATTACGCCAACAACAATAATTGATGGCCACGGCGGAAGTTTGAATATCGGCAACTTTCATTTCGGCGATTGGACCGTACACGGTCCGAGCGATGTGCGTACGGCAATTGCGCAAAGCAATGACGTTTTTTTCTATACTGTCGGCGGAGGTTATGGCAATATCCAAGGCTTGGGCATGAGCCGTATGAAGAAGTATGAAAATCTGTTCGGATTCGGCAGTCCGACAGGCATAGACTTGCCGAATGAATCCGCCGGATTCATTCCTGACGAGCAGTGGAAATGGGACACTTTTCATGAAAAATGGTATATCGGCGATTCTTATCATTGCGCGATCGGACAGGGTTTTGTTACTGTCACGCCATTACAGCTGGCCAATTATACCGCGGCGATTGCCAATGGAGGAATTTTGTATTCCCCAAGACTTGTCAGTCAAATAAAAAAGAGCGACGGAACCGTGGATTATGTCCAACCGAAAATTATCCGCAAAGACTTCATCAGTCCGGATGTCATGCAGGTTGTTCGTGAAGGCATGCGCCAGACTGTTACGGATGGAACGGCCCAGCCGCTCAAAACTTTGCCGATCGCGGTGGCTGGAAAAACCGGAACAGCGCAATTCGGAGAAGGAGGAAAGCAGGAACACGGCTGGTTCATATCGTTCGCGCCCTATGACAATCCGACAATTGCGATGGCGATTTTGGTCGAAGGTGGAGGAGAGGGATTTTCTTCGGCCGAACCGGTAGCTAAAGACGTATACGATTATTATTTCACTCGCAATGGCCAGTGATTCTGTGGATTTTGTATTATAAGCTTACTTGAGGAATGTTGTCCCCCGGCTGCTTGACGATCGTATCGGTATTGAAACCGTTATTCACATTTCCGTTATCATTGCTGTTATTCCCGGCATCTGCGTTGCTTTGGCCGGCATTTGTTTGGTCGGCATTGTTGTCAAATCGCATACCTATCTTTTCCGGATCCATCCGAGCGGCCTTTTTGGCAGAAATTATTTCACCCGTCCTTTTGATGAAATATACGATATTTACGCCGGTGTCAGAGAGATTTTTGTCTATCGGGGGATCTTCGGAACTGGGCGTGTAAGTCAGGAAGGGTTCGGCCGGCTGATTTTTTAGCGCCTGAACCATGAATTTGTTCCAGATCGGCGCTGCAACAAATGAACCATCTGCTCCGGCATGCATCGGCCGATTATTGTTGTTTCCCGCCCATACTCCTGTAGCAATATCTGGAGTAAATCCGACGGTCCAAGCATCTTTCCATGCCGAAGTGGTTCCTGTTTTGGCTGCAACGATTTTGCCAGGGATAAACAGCTTGTTATTGGGTCCAAACATCGGAACGCGGGATTTGTTGTCAGAAAGAATCGAATCAATTTTTCTGGCTATTTGAGGATCAAGAACCTGGGCATTTTCCGAGGTCGGCGTGTAATAGATCTTGCCTTGGTTATCAACAACTTTCAAGAGAGAGGTCGGAGTATTTTTTTTGCCGTCATTGGCGAAAACTGAATAGCCGGCCGTTTCATCCAATAGTTTGACTTCGCCACCGCCCAATACTAATGATAGGCCGTAGCGGTTAGGATCGTTTAGGGTGGTGATGCCCAGGCGGTGCGCCATCGCGATGGCGGTCGGCACCCCTACTCTGGAAAGAGTCTTGACGGCTGGAACATTAAGTGACATGGCCAATGCCTGTCTTATTGTCATTAAACCATGGAAGTTTCCGTCATAGTTTCTTGGTGTGTAATGCTGGCTCCAGCCCAGATTGAAAGTGACGGGCGCGTCCAAAACTTTGGATTCCGGCTGGTAGCCTTCTTCAAAAGCGGCCGCGTAGACAAAGGGCTTGAAAGAAGAGCCGGGCTGCCGCGGCCTGATTGCAACATTGACCTGTCCGTCTATGGACGAATTGTAATAGTCCACGCTCCCGACCATATCCAGTATCTGTCCGTTTTTCGGATCGATAGACACCAAGGCGGCATTGGAAGCGCCATATTGTTTCAATGTAGTGGCTGCCGCGTTCTTCAATATATTTTCGGCTAATTTTTGCTTATCGTAATCCAGAGTCGTGTAAACTTTGAGTCCGCCTTCTTCCGCTTTGCGCTGGCCGACCAAATTTTCCAACACGTCCTTGACGTAAAAAACAAAATGTGGAGCAATTATCGTATTTTTGTGCGGTATCACTTTGGCGATCGTATCCACTTTTTCCGCGGCAGTAACGTCATTTCGATCGGCCAGTTTTAATTTGGCAATGCGTGCTAAAATTTCCTTCTGCCTTGCGGCCAAATCATTTTTGTGATCGCCGTAAGGCGAATAATAGCTGGTAGCTTTCGGGATAGCCGCCAAAAGAGCCGCTTCATCCAGAGTCAGATCTTTGGCCGGTTTGCCGAAATAAGTTTCTGAAGCGGTTTCGATCCCGTAAATATTCGAACCGTACGGAATCTCATTCAGATACATGTCCAAAATCTGCTCTTTGGTATAGTTGTGCTCGATTTTGATTGCGATGACGGCTTCTATCAATTTTCTCCGTATGGTTTTGTCCGGAGAAAGAAAAACATTCCGAGCCAGTTGCTGGGTGATGGTGGAAGCGCCTTGGTCCATATTTTTGTTTTCTATGTCCGTTTTTAAAGCGCGGGCGATGGCCAAGAAGTCAATTCCGATGTGATGGTAGAAATTGGCGTCTTCCGTCGCTATGGTCGCTATCCGTATAGTGTCGGGTATCTGATCATGTGTTAGCAATTTGCGATTCTCCCGTCCATGCAGATCATAAAGCTCGTGTTGTCCGGTCCGGTCGTATATTATGGTTGTTTGGGGGATGTTTTTCGGATCCAGGCGGTCGGCAATGGGAGTTTTAACATAAATATAGATGAAAATTGCGGCCGCGACGGCCATCAATATGACCGTGATATCCAGAGCGATGAATAGCAATTGTTTCAAGACGAAAAAAAATTTTCTTATAATTTTACGGGTTGTGTCGTGCATAAGGCATATTTTATAACTGTAGTACATGATCCGGCAGCCGTTTATTTTATTCCAGGTCCGGCCTGCGCGAATTTTTCGGTTTTATCATGACACAAGGCGATGCCGTCATTTTTAATGATTTGACAAAGTTTGTCATGCAAATCATAATATAAGCAAGAAGCGGATGGGGGAATGGCCGGTCGATCTTCCGAAACCCGCCGCTTTAAAAAGTTAATAAATCAAAGAAGCACTACAATGACAGATAACGCACAAGACCGAGATTTTGTCGAATACATCGTCAAACAGATTGTCAACAATCCAGACGCGGTCAAAGTCGATCGAAAAATTGATGAAATGGGTGTTCTCATCACTTTGGATGTAGCTCCGGAGGACATGGGGATGGTTATTGGCAGAGAAGGAGCCACAGCTAAAGCCCTTAGAACTCTTTTGAGGGTTATCGGAGCCAAAAACAATGCCAGAGTCAATCTGAAGATCAATGAACCGGAAGGATCCAATCGAGAACCGCGTGAAAAGAAAAGCATCGATGAAGTTGTTGGTGATATCCAAGTATAATATTGGCAATTTATTCTCCGCTTGCGGGGATCGCCAGCAAAAAATCCCGACATGTCGGGATTTTTTGTTTTTGTCTCAGTGTGATATTATAAAATCGTGCGTTTCGACATTATAACAATCTTTCCCGAAATTTTCGATTCTTATTTTTCCGAGTCGATCATTAAGCGCGCCAAAGAAGGCCGTTTTGTTGAGATTGAAGTTCATGATTTGAGAGATTATACGAAAGACAGGCACAAGACGGTGGATGATGCGCCGTATGGCGGCGGCGCCGGCATGGTACTAAAGATCGAGCCAATCTGGCAGTGTATCCAATCTTTGAAATCCCAAATCTTAAATCCAAAATCTCAAAAAAATCCAAAAGTCAAAATAAAAAAGTCCGAAACGAGGATTATCTTATTTTCCGCCAAAGGCAAGCGTTTTACGCAACAAGACGCCATGCGCCTGTCTGAGTATGATAACCTTATATTTATTTGCGGAAGGTATGAGGGGGTAGATGAAAGGGTGGTTGAGCATGTTGCGGATGAGGAAATTTCCTTGGGTGATTTCGTGATGACCGGCGGAGAGATTCCGGCTATGGCCGTGACAGACAGTATTGTTCGGCTTATTCCTGGAGTTTTAGGAAATGCGGAATCAATCGAAACGGAATCGCATGCCAAAGAAGGCTATCTGGAATATCCGCAATATACCAGGCCGGAAGAGTTCATGGGATGGAAGGTTCCCAAGGTTTTGCTTGGCGGCGATCATAAGAAAATAAAAGAATGGCGCGACAAACATGCCCGGTAACTTAATTTCGTATGAATAAACAAGCAGGCAAATCCGACAGAGTTTTGTTATATGTCGTTTTCGCGCTGCTTGTTTTTGGTTTGATCATGGTCGCTTCGGCCGGAATCGGTTATGCGCAGTTGAGATTCGGAGATATGTATTATTTCTTTAAGCGGCAGCTGCTCTATGGAGTTTTGCCGGGACTTTTTATCCTCGCGATCGTCAGCCGGATTGATTACAGGGTGTGGCGGAAATTTTCTTTTCTGGCATTCGGCTTGAGTATCGTTTTTTTGATCCTGGTCTTTGTGCCTGGCATAGGTTCCAGAATTTATGGAGCCAGCCGCTGGTTGCAACTGGGACCACTGTCTTTCCAGCCGTCGGAAATGTTGAAAATATCCATGATAATTTATTTGGCGGCCTGGCTGGAGAGCCGGCAGGATAGAATCAAGGATTTTTACGAAGGACTGATGCCTTTTTTAATGATTGTGGCGCTCATCAGCTTTTTATTGATCAAACAGCCGGATGTCGGCACTCTCGGTGCGACCATTATGATCGCTATGGCGGTGTTTTTTGTTTCCGGAGCCAAATTGTCGCATATGCTCTACATGGGCGCGGCGGGCATCGCATCACTTTTTTTGCTTATCAAGTTCGAATCATATCGCATGAATCGGTTCCTGGTTTTTTTGCATCCGGAACTTGATCCGCGCGGCATCGGTTATCAGATCAATCAGGCCCTTATGGCGATCGGATCCGGCGGAATCATGGGCGTGGGTTTGGGGCATAGCCTGCAAAAATTTAATTATTTGCCGGAACCTGTCGGCGATTCGATATTTGCTATAATAGGAGAAGAACTCGGGCTTATCGGTGAGTTGGTGCTGATCTCTCTTTTTTTCATCTTAGCGCTGCGCGGCTTGAAGATTGCCAAAAACGCTCCGGACACATTCGGGAAGCTGACGGCGGTGGGGATTGTGTCGTGGATAACTTTTCAAGCCTTCATAAACATAGCCGCTATTTCCGGATTAATACCGCTGACCGGAATCCCGTTGCCTTTTATAAGTTACGGAGGCACTTCTCTTGTATTTCTGATGGCTGGCATGGGAATCTTGTTGAACATTTCAAAACAGTCTAATCCGAGTAATTAATAATTTTATGAAAATAATATTGACAGGCGGAGGAAGCGGGGGGCACATCGTCCCATTGATCTCGGTAGCCAGAAAGATAAAAGAAAAAGTGCCGGACGTAAAATTTTTGTTCATCGGTCCGAAGGGAAAGTTGGAGGAAGAATTCATGAAAGCGGAGGGAATTCCTGCTAAAAGCGTGGTCGTCGGAAAGTTGAGGCGGTATTTTTCGCTTCAGAATTTCGTCGATTTTTTCAAGATTCCGATCGGCATTATCCAATGCATGATCATTCTTCTTGTTGAGATGCCGGACGCCATATTCTCCAAAGGAGGCTATGCTTCTTTGCCGGTTGTCATCGTGGGATGGATGTATCGCATTCCGGTCATGATGCACGAATCAGACGCGGTGCCCGGAATGTCCAACAGCATGCTGGCGAAATTTGCCGATCGCGTGGCTGTGTCATACGCGGAAGCGGAGAAAGAATTTCCGGCCGCGCAAGTCGTTCTGACCGGCAATCCTCTGCGTGAGAATATAAACAAAGGCGATGCGCAGAAAGCCAGGGAGAAATTTGGACTGACTGAATCGAAAAAAATTATCTATGTGACCGGAGGATCTCAAGGAGCTAGAAGTATAAATAACAAAATTCTGGACATATTGCCGGATCTTTTGACAAAATATCAGATCATCCATCAAACCGGAGAAAAGAATTTTGATGAAGTGAGGCGCAGGGCGGGTGAGATGGGCATAAAGACCGGCCGAGAAGGATATATTGCCGTACCATTCATTCATGAAGGCATCCAAGATATTTTTGCGCTGGCTGACTTGATCATTTCCCGCGCTAGCGCAAACACGATTTCTGAAATTGCAGCCAATGGAAAGCCGTCAATTCTCATACCGCTGCCGGGTGCGGCTAATGATCATCAGCGGATGAATGCGTATGCGCTGGCCAAGATCGGCGGATGCGTCGTTTTGGAAGAAAACAATCTGGGAAAAAATATGCTGATGAGCCGGATCGACGAAATCATGGATGACTGGGAATTGAGGCAAAAATTGTCGGAAAACATAGGGGCGTTTTATCATCCGGACGCGGCCGATCGAATTGCGGAAGGAATTTTGGGGATGATCAAGAATTAATCTTAACAATATGGATCTCGCTCAAATAAAAAAAGCGTATGTCATAGGAATCAAGGGTTCGGGAATCATCGGGGTGGTAGAGCTTCTGCATGCCATGGGAATCGAAGTTTCCGGTTCCGACACGCATGAGAAATTTTTTACGGATGAGATTTTGCAAAAATTGGGAATCCGGTATGCGGAAGGCTTTTCAGCGGAAAATGTTTCGGCGGATGCGGATGTCGTTCTGTATTCCACCGCGTACAACGAAGAGAATAATGTTGAATTTGCAGAGGCGAAGAAGAGAAATCTGACGATGATTAGCTATCCGCAAGCATTGGCTGGACTTTTCAATCAAAAATACGGTATCGCGGTCTGCGGCACGCACGGCAAGACGACAACATCGGCCATGTTGGCTTACGTTTTGGAAAAATGCGGCGCGGATCCGTCAGCCGTGATCGGCAGTCGCGTCCGGCAATGGGGCGGGAACGCCTTGGCCGGACAGGGAGACTATTTCGTGATCGAAGCGGATGAGTTTCAAAACAAGCTAGCCTTATATGATCCGAAAATGGCTATCTTGACAAGCGTAGATTACGATCACCCTGATTTTTTCAAGACATACGCCGATTACAAGAGAGTCTTTTCGGATTTTGTCGCCAAGATTCCGAAAACCGGGCTTTTGGTCGTGTGGGGCGATAGTGTGGATACTAATGAGATAGCCTGTTCATGCCAAGGAGAGATCGTCAAGTACGGCTTTCAGAAGGATGATGACGTCATTATTTCCGACCTTCAGATGCTGATCCATAATGAATTTTCAAACAAGCGCTCCCAGAAATTCAGCGTTGATTTCAGCGAACGGAATCTGGGGGAATTTGAGATCAGATTGTTTGGAAGGCACAACGTCTTGAACGCCGCCGCGGTGATCGCGATCTGTCATCGGCTGAATCTTGATTTGGAAAAGGTGCGTGAAGCTCTGAAAAATTTTGAAGGCACTTCGCGCCGGTTTGAGATGATCGGCGAAAGAAACGGGGCGGTCCTGATCGATGATTACGGCCATCATCCGGAAGAGATAAAAGCCACATTGAGAGCGGCACGCGAGATTTATCCGGACAAAAACCTGATCGCGGTTTTTCATCCGCATTCATATTCGCGGACAGAAGCATTGCTTCAGGATTTTGCGCAAAGCTTTGATGACGCGGACAAAGTGATCGTGTTGGATATCTACGGATCAGCGCGTGAAAATTCCGGTAATGTTTCCTCGGCCGATCTGGTCAGATTGATCAATAAATATAATCGCGGCAAGGCCGAGCATATTCCGACCATCGATGAAGCGGTGGAATTTCTGGAGAAAAAGATCGGACAGGACGATGTCGTCCTGGCCATCGGCGCGGGGAATGTTTTTGAAGTCGTCAATAAATTGAAGCAATAAGATTTATTTTTTAGATGTTACAGCATCGCAGTATGCGAAATGGAAATTATTATAGAAAAATGAAAAATAAAAACATCTACAATTTGTCTAAAGCAGAAATTTTCGGAAAATTCTCAACGACCGAAAAAGGACTTTCGGAGGTTGAGGTAAAAATAAAAAGAAAACAATACGGATATAACAGAATTCAGAAGAAGCAGAATTGGAAATGGCTGCGTTTGATTTGGAGCCAATTCAATGACGCTCTGGTCTGGATACTTCTGGTGGCGGCGGGCTTGGCGGGCATCTTTCAGGAATGGCGAGACGTGACGATTTTGCTGATCATCGTCAGCATCAATGCTATCATCGGCTTCTTCCAGGAATTCAAGGCGGAGAAGATCCTCGAGGAGATCAAGAATCTGACCACGGATAAAGCTGTGCTCCTTCGCGATGGGGAAAAGAAGCAGTTGGACACGAAATTTCTGGTGCCGGGCGATATAGTTTTTGTGGCCAGCGGCGACAAGGTTCCGGCGGACGGATATATTTTGGAAAGCTATTATTGCAAAGTGAACAGCTTCATCTTCACCGGGGAATCGAAGGCGGAAAATAAATCGGCCAAAGTGATCGAGGAAAAAAATGTCCCTTTGGCGGACATCGATAACATGCTCTTCATGGGAGAGACGATCGCGACCGGTGAAGCCAAATTTGTCGTGACTGGGATCGGAATGAACACCGAGCTGGGAAAGATCGCCAATTTAGCCCAAGAGGTGCAGGATGATCCGACACCTCTTCAGAAGCAGATGCGCTCGCTCGGCCGTGATGTGACGATAATTTCAGTCGTCATCGGCGTGCTGGTCATGATTGCCGGCCAATATTTCAAGATGTCGCTGTATCAAAATTTTCTTTTCGCTCTGGCTTTGGCAGTTTCTGTCGTGCCGGAGGGGTTGCCGGCGGCCATCTCAGTGGCTTTGTCGCTCGGCATGAGAAGACTGTTGAAAAGTGATGTTTTGGCCAAGAAATTGAACGCTGTCGAGACTTTGGGTTCGGTCAATGTGATTTGCACAGACAAAACTGGCACCATCACCAAAAACGAACTGACCGTGACCAAGATCGTGGTAAATAATCAAATTTTGGATATTGACGGGAGCGGATATGAGCCAACCGGTAAGTTTCATCTGGATGATAAAATTATTGAGCTGGAGAAAATTAAAAATCTGGAATTAATTTGCAAAATCGGTACGCTTTGCAATGATGCAAGCTTGGTCAAGAAAAGCGGCAAATATGCAATTCTTGGGGATCCGACGGAAGGCGCTATTATTGTGGCCGCCAAAAAGTATGACGGGAGGAAAGATTTTTTTGAAACGGGCGAGAAAAAGCTGGCGGAAAATCCGTTTTCTTCAGAACGGATGCGGATGAGCGTCGTTTACAAAAATGCCAACATAAATTCATTTGTGAAAGGTTCGCCGGACGTTTTGCTGGAGCTTTCGACGCGCAAAATCATCGAGGGTGAAGTGTCCGTTTTCACACCTCAAGAGAAGGAAGAAGTCCGCAAGACGTATAATTCGATGTCTGCGGAAGCTTTACGCGTTCTGGCTTTCGCATATCGCAATTTGGACGGGATCGACAGGAAAAAATATGCGGAAGAAGCTGAAAAAGATTTGGTCTGGGTGGGCATGATGGCCATGATCGATCCCGCCAGGGCGGAAGTGGGCGAGGCGATTGCGGAATGCAAGAAGCTCGGCATCAAAGTGATCATGATAACCGGCGACTATGAAATCACGGCCAAGGCGATCGCCAAAAATGTCGGTCTCGTAGGCGGCGAGGGTACTTATGAAATCATAAACGGCAAGATGCTGAAAACATTGAAGGACAAAGAGGTATATAAAAAAATAAAAACAAAAGAAGTCGTATTTGCTCGTATCGCGCCTGAACAAAAACTTCGCATCGCCGCGATCCTGAAGCATAACCGACAAACGATCGCTATGACTGGCGACGGCGTGAATGACGCGCCAGCCCTGAAAAAAGCGGACATCGGAGTGGCCATGGGTGTCATCGGGACGGATGTTTCCAAAGAAGCGTCCGACATGATTCTGATGGATGATAATTTCGTGTCGATAGTGAAAGGCATCAAGGAGGGCAGAACCATTTTTAGTAATATTAAAAAAATAATTCACTATGTTTTTACTGCCAATGCAGGCGAACTTTTTACGGTTATTTTTGGAGTTTTATTGCATATTCCAGCTCCGATGGCAGCGGTGCAAATTTTGGCAATAGATTTAGGTGTTGATGTTTTTCCAACTTTCGCCTTGGGAGTTGAGTCGCCTGAACCAAACCAAAATAAGGTAGTAAGTGGCGGTTCAATAATTAATTTTAGGGGTTTCCGCCGCATTGTTTATTTAGGAATTGTCATGGCGGCCGGTGCAGTATTCGCATTCCTCTGGTCGATGCTCCGCGGCGGCTGGCATTTTGGCGGCAAAGTCGTGGCGATCGATCCGCTATACATCAAATCGACCACGGCGGCTTATGCGGTCCTTTCCATGACGCAGATGGCTAATCTTTTGCAGTCAAGAAGCGAGAAGCTCTCGCCTTTCAAACTCGGATTTTTCAAAAACATTTACGCCTTGTTGGCGATTCTGATTTCCTTTATAATGCTTTTATCTTTCATGTATGTTCCGGTCCTTCGGGAATACCTGCATATGTCGCCGATCGATTGGAAGGATTGGCTCGTGGTGATTGTTTCATTTATAGCGGTCTTCTTGTGGGAAGAGGCCAGAAAATCCGAAAAATAACTATGAAAATCCAGAAAAATATAAATTTAGCTCCCTATACGACTTTCCGTATCGGAGGCATGGCGAAAGAATTTGCCATCGTAAAAAGCGTGGAAGAGCTGGCCGAAGCTTTGCAATACGCCAAAGGAAACAATCTGAAATATTATATCTTGGGCGGCGGCAGTAATGTGCTCTTTGACGACCGCGGATTCGACGGTCTGGTAATACGCATCGAGTCTGCTTCGTATATAAAGATAGAAGGGGAGAAATTGGAATGCTGGGCCGGCGAGAGCTTGGCGAGCGTCTTGAATTTGGCTAGGGATAATGATCTGTCTGGTCTGGAAAATCTGGCGGGAATTCCTGGAACGATCGGCGGAGCAGTGCGCGGCAATGCCGGGGCGTTCGGAACCGCGATGGCCAACCTGGTTTCCAAGGTGAAATTTTTGGATGCGGCATCCGGAAAAATAAAGGAAATAGGCAAGGATGACTGTGGTTTTTCCTACCGCAACAGCATCTTCAAAGAAAACCCGGATCTTATCATCATTTCTGTTGTCTTGGGGTTGCGGACGGGAAAAAAGGAGGAAATTGAGAAAGCGATGCGGGAAACGATCCGGAAGAGGAATGAGAAACAGCCGCAAGGTTGGTTTGGATGCGCCGGAAGCTTTTTTGAAAATCCGGTCGTGGAAAAAAAAGAACTGATCGAAAGATTCGAAAGGGATACGGGCGCAAAAAGCCGGGAAAACAAAATTCCGGCCGGCTGGCTGATCCGGGAAACCGGGCTTTCCGGCAAAAAGATCGGCGGAGTGGAATTGAATGAGAAGCACAGCAATTTCATCATAAATAATGGCGAAGGAACGGCAGAAGAAGTCATAATGCTTTCCAGCATCATCAAGCAGAAAGTCAGGACGGAACTGGGCGTCCAGCTCCGGGAAGAAGTGCAATATGTGGGATATTAACTATTAAAATTCGCCCAGTGAAATAACGCTACGCGTTAGCGACAACGTCGCTATTTCACGGGGTAAAAAAATATGACGATCGCAAGCAATGAAAATGTCCGCCTCATGTTTAAGGGTCTAAAACTTGACGGTAGGACAGAAGAGTATGTTTTAAAAAGGATGGAGCAGATAGATGGAATACTGGAAAGCATTCTGCATAAGGAAATTGAAATCGATACTGACAAGAAAGGCAAATTTCGAGTCGAGATCATGATAAAGACGCCCTACGAGCTTTATCGTGCGGAAAATACAACCCAAAGCGTAGAAGGGTCGGTCGATTTGGCGGTTGATGATTTGCGAGGGCAGATAACGCGCACCAAAGATAAAAGAAGAACTTTGATCAAGCGGGGAGGCCGGTCGATCAAGAAGAGAGCGGTGATAGACGATGGCGCGAGATTTTAGGGCGGTAAAATATGCGTGAAAAAATTAAAACAGAAATAGCGGTCTTGATAATTTTATCCTTAGTGGTCATTTTTATCACCGGATTTTGGCTGGGGATGAAAACCAATTCCAGCCGTATCGATAAAAATAATTCCAGCGGCGAAGTGGCTATGTGTCCGCAGGATGTGAAGCGATGTCCCGACGGATCTTGGGTTATTCGCGTGGGATCGAATTGTGAATTTTCGGCATGTCCCAAAACTGATTGTGTGGGAGAGGGTCAAAGCCTTGGGCCTGTCGTGCCAATTCCTGCGATCAAACCAAAAGAGTGCTGCGAAGGTTTAACCCGGGTAATTCCGGAAGTGGATGGCCATGCTATGGTCGGAACCCGTGGAATCTGCGTGAGAATAAATTCCAAAATTTGACGCTTTATGGCGATTGTCGAATGCTGGCCAGACTTTTGACGGGACAGGCTTTTTTTGGTAGAATTAACAGGTTATCGGAACTTATTGTATAATTCAAATATGGGATTTTTTAAAAATATTTTCGGTTCAAATCAGCGGGAAATCGACAAGCTGATGCCAATCGTAGAAAAAATAAATGCGTTGGGCGAGGACATGCGAAAATTGTCCGATGAAGAGCTGAAAAACAAAACTCAAGAATTCAAAGAGCGGCTTTTAAAAGGCGAAATTTTGGACGATATTCTTCCGGAAGCTTTTGCTGTGGTGCGTGAAGCGGCCGATCGGGTGATTGGAGAAAGACATTTTGACGTCCAATTGATCGGCGGCATTGTCTTGCATCAAGGCAAGATCGCGGAAATGAAAACCGGCGAAGGAAAAACCTTGACCTCGACTTTGCCGATTTATCTCAATGCCTTGGAAGGAAAGGGCGTGCATGTGGTGACGGTCAACGATTATCTTGCAAAACGCGACTGCAATTGGATGGGCTCGATCTTTCACTTCTTGGGAATTTCAACCGCATGCATTATTCACGATGTGTCATATGTATATGAGCCTAAAATCATAGATTCGGACGAGGTGAGTGTAGAAATGGAAAACCTGCGCGAAGTCATGCGGCGGGATGCTTATGGTGCCGATATTACGTACGGGACGAATAACGAGTTCGGCTTTGATTATTTACGCGACAACATGGTTCAATCGTTGGAGCAGATGGTACAGCGGGAACTTAATTTTGTCATCGTGGACGAAGTGGATTCCATCCTGATCGATGAAGCCCGTACTCCGCTGATCATTTCGGCGCCGGACATCGAATCGACCAAGATGTATCAGCAGTTCGCGCAAATCGTGCCGAGATTGAAAGAAAAAGAGGATTATGAGCTGGATGAGAAAATGAAAGCGGTTATGATTACGGATGCCGGCATTTCCAAAGTAGAGAACGCTTTGGGCACTGGCAATTTGTATGAAACCGGCAAGATAAATTATGTGCATCATTTGGAACAGGCCTTGAAAGCGCAAATAATCTTCCAAAGAGACCGCGATTATGTCGTCAAGGATGGCGAAGTTATTATTGTTGACGATTTTACCGGGCGTCTGATGCCTGGCAGAAGATACAGCGAAGGCTTGCATCAAGCCATCGAAGCCAAAGAGGGCGTGAAAGTCCAGAAGGAATCGCGAACACTGGCCACAATCACTTTTCAGAATTATTTTCGAATCTATAACAAGCTTTCCGGCATGACCGGAACTGCCATGACCAGCGCGGAGGAGTTTTTCAAAGTATATGAAGTCGATACGTTGGAAATCCCGACCAACCGTCAGATGCGGAGAAGAGATCTGCCGGACGTGATATATAAGACGGAAAAGGGCAAATTCGACGCGATCGTCGAAAAGATAAAAGAAACAAGCGCGGTCGGACAGCCGATCTTGGTCGGAACGATTGCGATTGAAAAATCAGAATATTTGAGCGCGCTTTTGGCGAGAAATGGCGTGGCGCATGAAGTTTTGAACGCCAAGAACCATGAACGCGAAGCGGCGATCATTGCTAAAGCCGGACAGAAAGGCGCGGTGACGATTGCAACCAACATGGCCGGTCGCGGGACGGACATCAAACTCGGAGAAGGCGTCAAAGAATTGGGCGGGCTGTTCATAATCGGAACCGAACGGCATGAAGCTCGCCGCATCGACAACCAGCTGCGCGGACGTGCTGGACGCCAAGGCGATCCGGGAGTTTCACAATTCTATGTTTCGTTGGAAGATGAATTGATGCGCCGGTTCGGCGGAGACAAACTGAAAAACATGATGGACAGGCTAGGCTTGCCGGAAGATCAGCCGATCCAGAATTCTATCATTTCCAAATCCATCGAAAACGCTCAATCCAAGATTGAAGGTTTCAATTTCGACATCCGGAAGCATGTTTTGGACTATGATGATGTCATGAACAAGCAGCGCGAAGTCGTCTATAAGAAACGGCGGGAGATTTTGGAAATGAAGGATACAAAAAACGAAATGATGCGCTATGTCAATGAAGACATAGAAAGGATAGTTGCTTTCAATTGTGCGGGCGATGAAATCGATTGGGATGTCAAAGAGCTGAATAGCAATTTTCACGGGATAATTTTTTCGCAAGGATATCTGACCGCCAAACTCGAAGAAATCAAAAATGACAAACGTTATAATTCAGCGGAAAAGATCGGAGCGATGATCGAATATTTAAGGGGCGTCGCCAAAGAAGTTTACAACCGCAAGGAAGCGGAGGCGGGCTCCGACCAGATGAGGTCAATCGAAAAAGCGGTCATTTTGCAGACTATGGATATGTCATGGATGAACCATCTGGACGAGATCGATTATCTGCGCGAAGGAATAGGTCTGCGCGGTTATGGCCAGCGCGATCCTTTGGTGGAATATAAGCGTGAGGCTTTCAATATGTTCTCGCATCTCATGGAGAATATCCGCTCGACTATCGTGAGCACGATTTTCAGGATCAATGTGGTCAGCGCGGCTCAACCGGCGCCTGAACAACAAAACCTAAGCTTCAGCGGTGCCGGCGATGAAGTGGAACAGTTCGGAGCCGCCAAGACCGAGTCGGGCGAAAAGAAAGAAGTGAAGCAATCGCCGATCGTGAATGGCGACAAAGTTGGACGGAATGACCCATGTCCTTGCGGAAAAATAGATCCTGCGACAGGAAAACCTATGAAGTATAAGAAGTGTTGTGGCAAATAATAAAGAAAATTTATTTGTTTACGGAACACTTAGGGATAGAGAGATTCAGAAATCAGTATTTGGACGGATTGCTGTCTTAAAACCAACTGTTCTTGAAGGTTATAGCAAGTCAGAAATTGTAGTAGACGGAATGACATATCCAGCCTTGATTCCTGATAAGAATAATTTTGTCGAAGGTTTTGTCATGTCGGTCACGCCGAAAGAGCTCGAGCTGATTGATGAATATGAAACCAATGCATATAGGAGAGTCATGGTTTTTCTGAGAAGCAAACAAAAGGCATGGGTTTATATCAAAGCATGATTTAATATGGCAAAGAAAATAACAACACTTTGCATAGTTCATCAACATCCCAGGATTCTTTTGGGGATGAAAAAGCGCGGATTTGGAGCGGGAAAATGGAACGGGTTTGGTGGAAAACTTTTGGAAGGCGAAACGCCGGAACAGGCGGCTAAAAGAGAACTTCAGGAAGAAGCTGGCATAATTGTTTCAGATCTTGAAAGGATGGGCGTGATTGATTTTATCTGGCCTGATGGCGAGGGCGATCAGGAAGTGCACATCTTCAAAGCCGGAAATTATGCCAGTAAAATTAGGGAATCGGAGGAAATGTTGCCCCTGTGGTTTCATGTTGATGAAATTCCGTTTGAGTCCATGTGGCCGGATGATAAGTATTGGCTGCCTCTGTTTCTGGAGGGCAAAAAATTTTCCGGGCAGTGCTTTTTTGATGAAAGCGGCGTAAAAATCAAAAAAATCTTTATCGAAGAAAATGAAAATTTTTAAATTATCCTTTGAAAAATCTGTCGGGGCGGTAATATTTCGCCAAGAAGATGGAAAAAGAAAATACCTTTTGCTTCATTATCCTTCCGGGCATTGGGATTTTGTGAAAGGCCACGTCGAAAAAGACGAGACGGAAGAAGAGACAATGCGTCGAGAGATACTGGAAGAAGCGGGTATAGCCAAGGTGGAAATGATCCGGGGATTCAAGGATCGATCAAAATTTTTTTATCGCGCCAAGCAGTTGGAAAAAGAAAAGCGCTTGAAAAATGGCGATGCTATCAATGTTTTCAAAAGAGTCGTTTATTATCTTGCTGAAGTTGAGCAAGGAGAAATAAGGATATCTTTTGAGCATATTGATTTCGGCTGGTTTGATTATGAGCAAGCTTACAAAAAAATAACATACAAAAATTCAAGAGATATTTTGGAAAGGGCCGATAAATTTTTGAGTTAAGATTGTATTAATATATAATTCTTAACTTGAAAAATATGACTTACAAAGGCGGTGAATTTTCTTTTGAAGCGCTGTATGGCGAACTGAAAAACAAAGTTATCGCCGAGAAAATCGAGAGTATCGGGCAATACAAAGAAATGGTGGAAAATTTGATTGAAGAGAAAAAGAGCTATGGTTTTTTGGATGAGTCTGAAGATTGGCCGCAGCTTGTGCGCGACCTGCTGGCTAAATGGCCGGATTTGGAAAAAGAAATTGCCAGGCGTTCCGGCCGACCGATGACATGATATGGGCGAGGCTTCCGCATTGCAAATACGGGAATGATATTGTAGAATGGAGAAGTTATGACATTGAAGCAAAAACTTTCGCTGAAATTCGCCTCTGTAATCGTCTTGGCTTTTGTGGTAGGCCTTATTTCGTATCCAAAGGCGGTTTCTAAAATACCGCCTGTTTATAATGCCCTCAATAAACTGAAAATCAATTTAGGACTGGATCTGCAGGGCGGCATACATCTGGAATATAAAGCCGATACCAGCAAGATCGATCCGTCAAAAGTGGATGATGCCATGCAAGCGATCCAGGATGTGATCGAGAGGCGTGTCAATGCTTTCGGCGTGGCCGAACCGGTGATTTATACGACCAAATCAGGTTCGGATCACAGGCTGGTGGTGGAATTGGCCGGAGTTAAGGATATTAGCCAGGCCAAGAAACTGATACAGGAGACGCCGTTTTTGGAATTCAAAACGGAAGGTCCGCCGGACAAATCGCAGCAGATTCCGCAGAACGTGCTGGACCAGCTGAATCAACAGGCGCA
Source organism: bacterium (assembly GCA_021785125.1). GTDB lineage: Bacteria > Patescibacteriota > Minisyncoccia > Moranbacterales > UBA2206 > JAJYGF01. Next base: position 104,429 of record JAJYGF010000015.1, read on the forward strand.
ACAGAAAGCGCAGGACATTTTGAAACAGGCACTTGCTCCGGGTGCCGATTTCGCAAAACTTGCCAAAGATAACAGCGAGGATCCGGGCAGCAAGGACAAGGGCGGTGATTTGGGATTTGTGAAAAAAGGAATGCTTGTGCCGGAATTCGACAAAGTTATTTTCGATCCCAGCTTCAAAGATGGGACGGTCTGGCCGCAGGTGGTGGAAACGCAATTCGGATGGCATATTATCAAAAAGATCGAATCGCGCGGCTCGGGCGATAATTTGGAAGTGCATGTTGCGCATATCTTGATTGCCAAAAAAGCCAATCCCGCTCCGCAACCGACATATGTGTCGACCGGCTTGACCGGAAAGAACCTGACCAATGCTTCTGTTGAATTTGCCAATCAAGGTTTGTCGGAACCGGAAGTTGCTTTGCAATTCGATTCGGAAGGAGCGAAATTGTTCGCCAACCTGACGAAAAACAACATCGGCAAGCCTATATACATATTTTTGGACGGCCAGGTTATCAGCGCGCCTAACGTGCAGTCGGAAATAGATGATGGCAAAGCGGTCATTACCGGCAATTTCACACTTGCCGAAGCCAAAGATCTGGTGCGCAGGCTGAACCAGGGCGCCTTGCCGGTCCCGATCAGTTTGGTCAGTCAGGAAAGCGTGGATGCCAGCCTCGGTGGAGTTTCTTTGGCAGCCAGCTTGAGGGCTGGATTCATCGGCTTGGGCCTGGTGATAATCTTCATGCTTTTCTATTACAGGTTCTTGGGCCTAATCGCTTCTGTGGCTTTGCTGATCTATACCGGGCTCATGATTTCAGTTTTCAAACTGTCCGGGTTGACGCCATGGCAGATAACTTTGACATTGCCGGGCATCGCCGGTTTCATCTTGTCGATCGGAATGGCGGTAGATGCCAATATTCTTATTTTCGAACGGACCAAGGAAGAGATCCGCAGAGGAAGGAATATTCTGGGCGCTTTGGATGAAGGATTTAAACGTGCCTGGACATCCATCCGGGACGGCAACCTGTCTTCGATCATCACCGCATTCATCCTTATCGAGCTTGGTACCGGATTTGTGAAAGGTTTTGCGGTAACTCTGATTGTTGGAGTCCTTCTTTCGATGTTCACCGCCGTTACGATTTCATGGACCCTTTTGAAATTCATTTTGGGCGAGTGGGTATCTAACAAACTGTGGTTGGTCGGAGTGAAAAAAGAAGAAGTTGCCCAGATTAAATAAAATTATATTATGAAGAAGAATTACAATATATTGAGTAAAACGAAATATACGTATGTATTCTCGATAACGCTTACCTTTTTGAGCATAGTCAGTTTGTTTTTATGGGGGCTGAAATTCGGGATCGACTTTACAGGCGGAACCGTCATGAAGATCCAATTCGCGCATGGCGTTCCTTCTGGCCAGGAAATAGCGGATGCCTTGAAAAGTCAGCATCTCAACAGTCTTACCGTGCAGGGGACGGGTTCCGATTCTGCACAGATAAGCTATGCATCTGTCAGCGATAGCATAAATCAGGATGTTTGGAAAGATATCAATGCGAAATATCCAGGTTCTGTCCAGTTGCAGGTTGATTATCGCGATTCGTCGGTTTCCGGCGAGCTAAGAAAAAATTCCCTCTGGGCACTTTTTTGGGCAGCTGTCGGAATTATGATGTTTATAGCATGGGCTTTCCGCAAAGTCTCCCGTCCGGTGGAAAGCTGGAAATATGGTGCTGGCGCTGTCATTGCGCTCATTCACGATGTCTTGATTACGACAGGCATATTTTCCGTACTGGGACATTTTGCCGGGGTAGAAGTCGGAATTCCCTTTGTAGCTGCTCTGCTCACCATACTCGGATTTTCTGTGCATGATACGATCGTCGTGTACGACAGAACGAGGGAAAATCTTTTGAAGAGTTCGAGTAAGGAAGCCTTTCCGGAAGTGGTGAACAGGAGCTTGAACGAAACATTGGTCCGCTCAATCAACACTTCTTTGACCGTGATCATAACCTTGCTTTCAATTTTCATTTTTGGCGGCGATTCGATCAAGGATTTCGCCTTGGCGCTTCTGATCGGCGTGACTTTTGGAACATATTCCTCCATATTTGTCGCATCCGCTCTCCTGGTGACGAGCTATAATTGGCAAAGCAAGGGAGTGAAAATTGTCGATATTTTTAAGGGTTATAAATTAAAATCCAAATAAGCGTATAATATGTGGAATCCATTCAAAAAAAATTCAAAAAATGACAAGCAGAAGATGGGCATGCTGCAGGCGATGGCGATGAAGAAAATGGCTAAGATGAGTCCGCAAGAACAAAAGAAAATATTGGAAGATGCCAAAAAGCCGGAAAACCGCGAAAAGATGCAAGCCGCCATCGAGCAGATGAAAAAGATGGGTCTGGCTAATGATGAACAGATCGAACAGGCCAAAAAGATGCTGGGATTATAAGAGCGCTCCAGGATAAAGAAAAGATTGAGCGGAAATAATTCCGCTTTATAATCTAAGAGTTGTTTTAAATTTTTTTTGGAGGTTTTAGATGGATAGATATCCGATAAGAGCGATGGGATTATGCGGCAAATGTAGGATGATCATCGGATTGCGTGCGTTTTCCGATGTGAATCCGGGCGACATTTTAATTTTTTTAACCCAAAAGGGCAAATTAAAATGTCCGAATTGCGATAATTTATTATCGCCTGCGAATTTTGGATGTGATGAAACGGGGAAAATAACCAGGCTGTTCGTGCCGGAGACGGGCTGGGTCTTTCCGGTAAAGCTAAGATGCAAAAGAGATTGATTTTTGGCGGAAACATATTTCCGCCTTTCTTTTTAATTAATTATTGCCTGCGTGCTCAATTTTTGATATAATGAAAAAATGAATCCAGCACTAACTTTCGACTTTTAAAATAACTAGCCGAAATAGGCTAAAAGTGCTGGATGCAAGGATTAATTTTTATTCTTCGATAAAGTTTTTTATTAAACAATGTCGAGAGTTAGTGCGGGATGAAATATCACAAAGATATCTTTGAAATAATTTTCCATGCGCGCGGCGGACAAGGCGCCAAGTCAGCGGCGGAGATCCTCGCCCAAGCCGCAGTCAATGAGGGCAAATTCGTGCAGGCTTTTCCGCAATTCGGTCCGGAAAGGAGCGGCGCGCCTACAAAAACTTTCGTCCGGATTTCAAACAAAGAGATCCGCACTCATGAACCGATCGTAGATCCGGATGTGGTCGTGGTTCTGGATGAAACGATCCTTGATTCCGAGATTGTTACGGACGGACTGGACAAAAACGAAGCTCTGATCGTCGGCACAGAAAAAACCGATGTTGAAATACGTCAAAAAACGGGATTCGGAGGAAAAATATACGCAGTCGATGCGAACGGCATATCAATGGACATTATCGGACAGCCGAGGCCCAACACGGTCATACTTGGAAAAATCGTGCAAGTCACGGAAGCGGTGGGATTGGACAGTGTGATCGACGAATTTCGAAAAATATTCGAAAAAAAAATCGGCCAAGAGGCTACGGACAAGAATATTTTAGCGATCGAGAAAGCATATGACACAATATGAAAATCAAAAATTTGAATTTGAGGAAGGCGCAGTGATCAAGCATGATCTGGACAAAGCTCCCAAAACAGGGGACTGGCGATATATGACACCCAAAGTGGACAAGGATAAGTGCAGCGGATGTTCCACTTGCGTTTCATATTGTCCGGAAGCGGCAATAGAGCTCAAAAAATACAAGGATGAGCAAAAAGACAAAGCCGATATCGATTATGATTTTTGCAAAGGTTGCGGCGTATGTTCTGCCGTTTGTCCGATGAAGGCGATAATGATGGAGAAAAACTGACCACTGATTATCACATGAAAAAATGATTACACTGATTTTTTAAGGTAAAATATGACAAATAGGACTAGACAAAATCGAATAGCTCTCACTGGAGGCGCGGCGGCGGCCGAAGCTTTGCGGCAGATCGAGCCGGATGTCATGCCTGTCTATCCAATCACTCCGCAGACGCCGATCATTGAGACGTATGCGAAATTACGAGCGGACGGAGAAGTGGTTACTGAAATCATACAAGTGGAATCGGAGCATTCGGCTATTTCCGCCTCGGTCGGTTCAAGTGCGGCCGGAGCCAGAACGGTGACGGCGACAAGTTCTCAGGGCTTAGCGCTTATGAACGAGATTCTGTATATCGCCAGCGGGATGCGCCTGCCGATTCTTATGGTCATTTCCGCCCGGGCGCTTTCCGCCCCGATCAATATCCATGGCGACCATTCGGACGTGATGGATGCGCGGGATGCCGGCTGGATCCAAATCTTTTCCGAAAATGCGCAGGAAGCATATGACAATGTAATAATCGGCATGAAGCTGGCGGAAAAAGTGAGGATTCCGACCATGGTGATTATGGACGGATTCAGCACTTCTCACAGTGTCGAGAATCTAGAGATTTTGCCGTCCGAAAAAGTCAAAGAATTTGTCGGGGAATTCTGGCCGGAAAAATATTTATTGGATGTTGAAAATCCGGTGACGTTCGGGCCGCTGGCGCTCCAGAATTCATATTTTGAATTCAAGGTTGACCAAGAGAAAGCAATGGAAAGAGCCGTGTCTGAATATTTGGCAATCGCCAAGGAATTTGAAAGGTTGAGCGGGCGCAAGAAAGATTATTTCGAGGCATATGAATTGGAAGACGCGGAGCAAGTCATCATTTTGGCCGGCTCGGCGGCCGGCACAACCAAGGATGTGGTTGATAAATTGAGAAAACAGGGCAAGAAAGTCGGACTTCTAAAGATCAATTTGTTTCGGCCGTTCCCGAGAAAAGAAATTGTCGAAGCCTTAAAAAACGCAAAATCAATCGCCATAATGGAACGCGCCATTTCATCTGGAACATATCCGCCGATCTATCAGGATATTTTGAACGGATTATATCAAACCAAGCAGGAAAAAAATATTCAATCTATCGTTTATAGCTTGGGCGGCCGCGACATTTTCGCGAAAGACATTGAAAAAGTTTTTGAGAATCTGATTAAGGAAGACATGATCGGAGAAATTAAATATATATTGTAATGAACAAGGAACTGGCCAAAAATTTTGCATCAGGACACTCCGCTTGCGCGGGCTGCGCTTTTCCGTCGATCGTGCGGACTATCTTGAATGAATCGCCGGATCCGGTTGTGGTCGCCAATGCGACCGGTTGCCTTGAAGTGACTTCCACATTATACCCCTATACCGCCTGGAAGGTACCGTATATCCATAATGCTTTTGAAAATGCATCTGCGACGATTTCGGGCGTGGAAAGAGCGTACAAAGCTCTGAAAAAGAAGGGCAAGATTGCCAAGGATAAAAAAATAAAATTTGTGGTTTTCGGCGGTGACGGCGGAACGTATGATATCGGACTGCAAAGTTTGTCCGGTGCCTTGGAAAGAGGGCATGATTTTCTGTATGTCGTATATGATAACGGCGGTTACATGAACACCGGAAATCAAAGGTCTTCCGCAACTCCGTATGGCGCCAACACCGAAACAACACCGGTCGGCAAGAATTCTTTCGGCAAGATGGATACACGGAAAAATTTGATGGAAATCGTAAACGCGCATCGTATCCAATATGCCGCGCAAGGCAATGTGGCGTATCTTAATGACCTGAAGAAAAAAGCCAAAAAAGCTTTTGAAACTCCGGGACCGACTTTTTTGAGCGTGTTTTCGCCATGCACGAACAATTGGAAATTCCCGACTTCGCAATATGTTAATATCGCCAAATTGGCCACAGAAACCAATTTTTGGCCTCTCTACGAGATTGAAAACGGGAAACACAAGATTAATTGGGCCACGGAAAAGCCGAAAAAAGTAGAGGAATTTTTGCAGACGCAAGGCCGCTTTAAGCACCTGTTTTCCGAGAAAAACAAGCCGGTTTTGGAGCAGATCCAGAAGATGGTGGATGAAGAATGGCAAAGACTGGTCAATCTGACCGATTGATGTTACGATAGGACATTGCCGACGTGGCTCAGTTGGTAGAGCAGCGCATTCGTAACGCGCAGGTCGCCGGTTCAAGCCCGGCCGTCGGCTCAATATTAAAATAAAAAAATATGAAAACCTATATCTGTGAAATTTGCGGGGATGCCTATCTTGGTGAAGAAGCGCCAAGCGAATGTCCGTTTTGCGGAGCGCGCCATGGCTTCATAAAAGCTGGAAGTGAGGCCAAGCCGATTGTAAATGAAAAAATTGAGCTTTCGGAAATTTCCAAGAAAAACTTGGAAGAAACTTTGGCGTTGGAAACAAACGCCAATGCTATCTATCTTTGCATGGCCGGCAAAGCTAAAACATACGAGATCAAGGCGATGTACAAGCGCCTGGCCAAAGTTGAATTGGAACACGCTGTCATTTGCACGAAACTGATGGGAATTGAAATGTCGGAAATCAAAGCGGAAATTTGCAGCGATGAAGATGTTGAAAACTTCAAAGAGACCATCAAGCTCGAAGAACATGCGACCGACCTTTACCATAAATTCGCGCTCGAAGCGGTCGAAAAGAATATTAAAATTTTCTTTACCGCATTGACGCAAATTGAAGCTGGTCATACAAGACTGATTAAGAATTACTTGTAATATCTTCAAATGATCAAAGAAGCTCGTGAAAAGTTGAATGAATTGAAAAGTAAGATCGCTCTTTTGGGCGACCATCTTTGACTTGCCACAAAAGCAAAGGCGTATAACGGAGCTGGAAACCGTATCGGCGCAAGAGGGTTTTTGGAATGACAGCCAGAAGGCCTCAAGGGTGATGCAAGAATTGGAAGAATTACGCAAGGAAATTTCCGATTTGAGTCGGATTGAGACCGAACTAGACGAATTGTCGGAATTGTCAGAAATCATTTCGGATGATAGTGCGGAAGCGGAAGAAATGCGGAAGAAGGCAGAGGACTTGGAAAAAGAAATCGACAAACTTGAATTCAAGATACTTTTGGGGGGAGAATATGACCGTAATGACGCGATCGTGGCGATCCATAGCGGCGCCGGCGGGGTGGATGCCCAGGATTGGTCCGAAATGCTTTTGCGGATGTATCTGCGCTGGGCGGAAAAAAATAATTTCAAAGCGGAAGTTTTGGATGAATCGCGCGGAACGGAAGCGGGCATCAAGAGCGTGACATTTGAGGTTTCCGGCCCGTATGCTTTCGGATATCTGAAAAGCGAGGCCGGCGTGCATCGCTTGGTCAGGCTTTCACCATTCAACGCGGATAATTTGCGCCAAACCTCCTTCGCGTTAGTCGAGGTTTTGCCGATAATCGAAGATATCAAGCAAGTGGAAATAAATCCGCAGGATTTGCGCATCGATGTCTATCGTTCCTCGGGTCCGGGCGGCCAGGGCGTAAATACGACGGACAGTGCCGTCCGCATTACTCATATTCCGACGGGAATCGTGGCAGCCTGCCAGAACGAACGGAGTCAGACGCAGAACAAAGAGCAGGCGATGAAGATATTGCGTGCCAAGCTGCATCAAAAATATTTGGAAGAACAGGAGAAAAAGAAACAGAAATTGCGCGGAGAATTCACTTCGGCCGAATGGGGCAATCAGATCAGGTCATACGTGCTCCATCCGTACAAAATGGTAAAAGATCATCGGACAAAATATGAAACTAGCAACGCCGAAGCCGTTCTGGGCGGAGAGTTAAGCGATTTCATGGAAGCGTATTTGAAAGATGTCAAAAAATGATATAAAATAAGTGCATGGTAAAAGAAATAGAAAACGAAAATGTAGAACATGGCTTTGCGATGATCAAGTTTGACGGAGTTTCCAAAGTGTATAAAGGCAATTTTCCAGCATTGGAAAGCATCGATTTGGAGATCAACAACGGAGAATTCATTTCCATTGTCGGCCAAAGCGGTTCTGGCAAATCAACCATGTTGAAATTGATATATGCGGAAGAAATGCCGACCGCCGGCGAAGTGTATTTCGACGGCAAGCCGCTGAGTCGTATCAGTAAGAGAAAATTGCCGTTTCATCGAAGGGCGATCGGGACGGTTTTTCAAGATTTTAAATTGTTGCCCAGAAAGACTGCTTTTGAAAACGTGGCATACGCTTTGGAAGTGGCTGGAGCGCCTAATTTGGAAATTGAAGAAAATGTTCCGCAAATATTGGATATTGTCGGACTGGGTGATAAAATGGAAAAATATCCGCACCAATTGAGTGGAGGGGAACAGCAGAAAGTGGCGATTGCGCGAGCCTTGGTACATACGCCCATGGTGATTATCGCTGATGAGCCGACCGGAAACCTTGATCCGGTGTCTTCCTTGGAAATCGTGCAGCTGCTTATCCGTATCAATGAATTGGGCACGACGGTCATATTAGCCAGTCATGACAAAGACATTGTCAACAAAGTGAATAAAAGAGTTCTGGCTCTGGATAAGGGCAGGATCATCTCGGATAATGCCAAGGGTAAGTATAAAATTTTCTAAAATATGTTTTTAGCTATCGGCAGAACAAGCAAGGAAGCGGTTCAGAATTTTTTTCGTAACGGATGGCTTTCGATTGCCACGGTCAGCATAATGATCTTGTTCCTGTATGTGTTAAGTGTTTTTGTGGTGATCGGTTTTTCCGCCAACAATATATTGCGCAATGTCGAAGATAAGGTCAATATAACGATCTATTTCAAACCCGAAGTGGATGAAAATGCCATTCTGGACATCAAATCCAATCTTGAAGGATTCAACGAAGTAAAATCGGTGGATTATATTTCCAAAAACCAGGCTCTTGATGATTTTAAGGCCAATAATTCTGATGATCCCATAATTCTGCAATCATTGGATGAGATCGGGAGCAATCCACTGTTAGCATCTCTGGTGGTCAAGGCCAACAATCCGAACCAATATCAATTGATTGCTGATTACGTGGGTAAGGCCTATTTCAGTGACGAGGTCAGTCGGGTAAATTACGGTAAAAATAAAGAAGTTATCGATAAGCTGAACAGCATCATAGCTACGATCCGGCGTATCGGAATCAGCCTTGGTTTGTTCTTCGGATTGGTGTCTCTTCTCATATCTTTTAATGCCATCCGCATCACTATATACACCCATCGTCAAGAAGTGGAAATTATGCGGCTAGTGGGAGCTTCCAATACATACATCCGCCTGCCGTTTATTTTCGAAGGTGTGATTTATGGCATAGTGTCCGCTTTCATTTCTATGCTTATTCTGTTTATTTCGGTGAAATTCGTAACGCCTTATATTTCAACGACTGTGCCCTCTGCCAATCTGGCATCTTTTTATTGGGGCAATTTCGGCTGGCTTCTGTTCGGCCAGGTCATATTCGGATCATTGCTCGGAGTTGTTGGCAGTTTAATCGCGATGCGGAAATATTTGCAAGTGTAGATTTGTCTTCTTTCAAAATAATCAAAAAACAGCCTGACAAAGCTGTTTTTTTTGGCGCTGTTGGAGAGGAGGGATTCGAACCCCCGGTGCAAGGACCAGAACCTTGTGCCTTACCGCTTGGCTACTCTCCATGATTTTTTAAAAAAGACTATTAAAAGTCCTTTAATATCCTATAATAAATTGACTTAAAAATCAATATTCGGGCATTGCTTAAATAAAATTTGTATGGTATAGTTATAATTCAAAAGTTATAAATCATTTAAACATGGAAAATGTTGAAAAAAATGAATATCCAATGCGGATCAACAAATACCTTGCTAAAAGGAATTTTTGTTCGCGCCGTGAAGCGGATAAGTTGATTGAAAAAGGTGTCGTGAAAATCAATGGCAAGAGAGCTGCGTTGGGCGATAAAGTCAATGAATCTGATTCGGTCGATGTGAATGTAAAAAAGAACAAAGCGGCAATCAAAATTCGCCAATATTTTGCGTATTATAAGCCGATCGGAATCGTAACGCATTCGCCGGAGGCTGGACAAACTGGAATTGAAAAAATTGCTAGTTTTGGGACGGAATTTTTCCCCGTTGGAAGACTGGACAGGCTTTCCCAAGGATTAATCATTATGGCTAATGACGGAAGAATAACGGATAAAATGCTAAATCCAGAATACGGACGCGAAAAAGAATACATTGTCCATGTGAATAAAAAAATCAACAATTTCTTCATTCGTCATATGGGTGAGGGGATTGATCTGGAGGATTTTCGGACTAAATCGGCAATTGTTGAGAGATTGGATGAGTTTGTTTTTAGGATCGTTTTGACTGAAGGCAAGAGACATCAAATTCGAAGGATGTGTGCGGCCCTTGGTTATGAAGTGACAGATTTAAAGCGTGTGCGCGTAATGAATGTTAAATTGGGCAGCCTGAAACCGAACCAAAAAAGAGAAATAAAAGACGAAGAATTGAGAATATTTTTAAGTAATCTGGGAATAATCCAATGCTGACAGATGAGGTGAAAATCAAGGTTTGTGCTGGCCGCGGAGGCGATGGCATGGTGGCTTTCAATAAGACCAAAATGAGCCTTGGTCCGACTGGCGGGGCGGGGGGAATGGGCGGAAATGTGTATTTCCAGGGTGTTTCAAATCTAAGCGCGCTTAATAAGTATAGAAACAAGCCGAATCATTATGCCGGCAATGGAAAAAATGGCAAGGCAAACAATTCTGACGGACGCGCCGGAGAAGACATAGTTTTGACCGTGCCGATCGGGTCAGTATTGCATAATCTGGATACTGGCGAAGATATTGACATTGTCGAACCAGGCAAATCTGTTTTGGCGGCCAAAGGCGGCTGGGGCGGTCGTGGTAATTTTTCTTTTCGTTCTCCGGTAAACACAACCCCCGAAGAATTTGAAGAAGGGAGGCCTGGAGAAGAATTTGAATTTCAAATAGAGCTCCGGTTGATTGCTGATATAGGATTGATCGGCCTTCCAAATGTTGGAAAATCGAGCTTGCTAAATGAATTGACTAAGGCTGACGTTAAAGTAGCCAATTATGAATTTACGACTCTGGAGCCAAATTTAGGAGCCTTGGACGGCGTTATAATCGCTGATATTCCCGGCCTGATCAAGGGGGCTTCTAGCGGCAAAGGATTGGGTATGAAATTCCTAAAGCATATCAAGCGGACTAAAGTTTTGATTCATTGCATTTCTCTAGAATCTGATGATCTGGTGCGTGATTATGAAACTATCCGTCAGGAATTGGGCGAGTATGACAAAAGTCTTTTAGAAAAAAATGAAATCATCCTGCTGACCAAAGCCGATCTGGCAGATAAAAAGCAGATTGATGAAGCGATTCGGAATATCAGCTGTTTTGGTCGCGAAATCCTGGTTGTTTCCATGCATGATTGGGATGCTCTGCGGGAACTCAGATTAAAATTCAAAGAATTGTCTGAAAAAAATCGCGCTTGAAGAACAAGTGCGAAATATAGTATTGTTAAGACAGCCGCTTTGTTAATTTTTTTTAAAATCCAAGCTATATGCAAAATAATCTATCATATTTGATTTTGCTCGTCGTTCTTTGGGAAATTCCCTGGAAAGGCGCGGCTCTTTGGAAATCAGCTAGAAGAGGTGAAAAAATTTGGTTTATTGCCTTGCTATTGATCAATACGGTTGGAATTCTCGAGATATTTTATATTTTTGTCTTTTCGCGCAAGCGCAAGATGATCGATAAATATTAATCCAAAAGCCGTGTATTGGTTTTATCTTATAATTTTAGATCGG
>JAJYGF010000024.1 GCA_021785125.1 bacterium
TTTAATACTCCGTTTTTTTCAATCCTCCCTTTTCGATGAAAGTGGTTAATATTTGAACATCCAGCAGATATGATTTCTGCCGGCGCGAATCTTCTTTCCCCTCTTTTTGAAACTGGAATATGCACCCCACTTCCTTATTCTTGAAAAAGTCCCCTTCGATGAAATGACTCATCACTTCGGGTATCCAGGAAACGACGTCGATGATGGAGTGTCCGTATTTATCGGCCTTGCCGCAAGGAGCATGAAAGCCGACATAGAGATGTTGAAGCTTTTTGAGCTCCATCCCATCTACTATGTTTCCATACACGAAATCCATATCGGATGTCCTATGCTCCCGGTAATTCTTTGCGAATATGAGCGGCCCGCCATAAAAATCGACGGGATGAAGGACATTGCAGCCCAAGACTTTTCTGAGATGGGCTATCGTGTCCGCGTGTCTGTCAGAGCAGAAGAAGCCCTGAACCTCCTCGGGTCTGCCAAACACCTCCTTAGCTTCCGGGCTTTCCATATTAATAAGAATACCCGCCTCCTTTAGGCTCTCAACAACGCTGCATTCCTTCTTTGTCAAAACCCTTGGCATCTTAATGATATCCCCCTTTCTGTTTGTGCAAGGTACTGAAAACTAAAACGAGTTCGCAAAACGAACTTGCTACTATATCGCAAAAACTATCATATGTCAATATCCTAATTCCGAACTACATATCTGTCCCAGAATAGCTCAGATTGAGCGATTTGTTGCAAATCGGAAAATCCGGAACGATGTTGCCGGGTCCCAAAATTCCAAACAATGCCCAATTACAGAACGACGGATCGCGTGGAAAACATCTCTCGATCACTCCGTCCTTGATTTCCAAAGCGTACAAAATTTCTCCCCGCCATGATTCCACCGCCCCGATCGCAAAACCATCTTTGATCTCGATCGCCGTCATGATCTCGCCATCCGCCATCTCGGAAACCATCTTCTCGATGAATCCCATCGTCTGTTCCAATTCATCCAGGCGCGCCTTGTATCTCGCATACACATCGCCAGTATTCTTCGTTACGACCGGCATCGGATATTCGCCATAGGCCGCGTACGGATAATCCCGCCTGACATCGCGATCCACTCCGGAAGCGCGCGCCGACAATCCGACTGCACCGAAAGCTAGAGCCGCTTCTTTCGGCAGGACTCCGGTCGTCTGCAGACGGTCCAAAAATCCATCCGAAGCCAAAGCCAGCTCAACCACTTCTCTCATTTCCCAATAGGCTTCTTTGGCTGTTTCCAAAATATCCTGCAATTGCTCTTTTGTGAAATCTTGGCTCAATCCGCCCGGCACGATCATCCCGCGCCAAAAACGATTGCCTAGGACGCGCGCGGAAAGCCGCATTATCCTTTCCTTGATGCGGAAGCCGTTGGCCGCCACAAAACTGTATCCGGTTCCCATGCCGCCGATGTTGGCCAAATCATGGACGTGCATCGTCATCCGCTCCAATTCATTCAGAAGAGAGCGCAGCATCTTGGCGCGCTTCGGAATTTCGATTCCCGCGATCGCTTCGACGGCCTGGCAATATGCCAAAGCGTTGGCCGCCGCCATGTCGCCGGATAATCTTTCGATGAATGGCAGTCCTTCTCCGACAGTTTTGCCTTCCAAGATCTTTTCAACTCCTTTATGCGTGAAAAATAATTTACCTTCCAAGTTGATAATCCTTTCGCCGGCCACGTTGAAGCGGAAATGGCCCGGCTCGATGACCCCGGCATGAATCGGTCCGACCGGAATCTCATATATCCCCTCACCTTCCACATGCTGCATCGGATATGGCACATCGGCATGCTCCATCTTCGCGTTCCAAGCAAAATCCTTGCGGAGCGGGAAAGTCCCTTCCGGCACATTTTCATGATGGATCAATCTCCTAAGATCCGGATGGCCTTTCGGCTCAATGCCGAACATGTCATGCAGATATCTCTCATACCAATGCGCCGCCGCCACAGTTGCCGTGATCGACGAATACCAAGCATCCTGTTCCGGCACTTCCGCCGACAGCACCAATCTTTCATGCGCCGCATCATTGGAGAAAACCGCATGCAATTCAAACGCATGTTTCTCCTGCCGGTTGTCAGCGGCAAAAAGAAGCGAAAGCGCCAATCCATGTCTTCCGACCAATGCCGCCGCTATTCTGGACAGATCGTTGCGCGAAACTTCCGCGCGGACGATGCCCGGAGCTTCATAAGTCGTTCTTGCCTCTTGGAATTCGGCGATAATTTCTACAGATTTCATTAGCTTATGGTTTTAACGATTTCGTTTATAAACTCGGTGCCGGAATGGCTCGTCAGGACGAATGACAGGACGACCGCGGCCGCCAACTGAATAGCAATGATGGTGTGGGTCATGTTCCAGCCTTCTTTTTCCATATGCTCCTTGATTTCCGCATGCTCTCCGTCTTCAAACAGCAGTCTGAAAGTCAATCCGAGCATGGCGAAAGCGATCAGGCTCAAAAAAATCATGACTGCGACAGCCAACAGCCAATGCTGGATGAATATCTGGGAAAACATGGCGTACTCGCTCACAAACAGAAGGGACGGCGGCACGGCGACGATGGACAATATCCCCAGCAGGAAAAGTATGCCTGTGTACGGCGCGAATTTCATGAGCTTGCCGATCCGATCGATCTTGGTTGTCTGCCACTTCATCAAAATTTCACCCGCTCCGAAGAACAGGGAAGATTTGACCAGCGTGTGTCCGATCATATGCATCACGGCCGCCATGATTCCGATCGGCCCGAACGCCATTGCCAAGGCCAGAAGGCCCATATGCTCAATGCTGGAATAGGCCAACATACGCTTGTAGTTGTTTTGGATGAAAAGCGCCATGGCCGGCAGGATGACCGACAATGTTCCGAAGACGATGAAAAGCCCGTCGGTCCAACCCGATCCCCCGAGAGCCATATCCGTGATGTGCTTGAAGCGTATGACCACCATCAAGGCCACGTTCAGCAAGATGCCGGAGAAAAGCGCGGAGATTGGAGTCGGAGCCTTGCTATGCGCATCCGGCAACCAGGCGTGCATCGGCACCAAGCCGACTTTCGTGCCAAAACCGATGAAGATGAAGATGAACGCCCATTTTATGATCTCAGGCGAAAGCTTGGCGGCCGGATGCGCCAGATAGGTCAAAGAGAAAAGATCCGCGGCGGGATTGGAGAGATGCGCGGCATAATTGGTCAGAAGCACTCCCACCAAGCCGAGCGTGATACCGGTCGAACACAAGATGATATATTTCCAAGCGGCTTCCATCGATTTTCTCCGGCCGTAGAGCCCCACCAAGAAAGTCGAGGATAAAGTGGTGCTTTCCAGGGCCAGCCAAACCAGGACGCTGTTGTTAGTCATGGCCGCAACGATCATAGACAGGACGAAAACCGGCAGGAGGGAATAGTACAGCTTGACCTGCGCCAAAGACAGCGCGCCCTCGCGATACTCATATTCGATATATCGGAAACTTACAAGAGAAGCTGAGACATAGACCAATGCGATCAAGGAAACGATCAGGGCTGAAAAGCGATCCATCAGCCACCAGTCATTCGCCCACTCGGCCGATTGCGCAAAAAGTGCCGGCAAAGACATGGCCAGAACCATCGCGCCTCCGATGAGCGATGCGGCCAGCGCGCCGTTGCGGACATGTTTATCTTTCTTCAACAGATAAGGCAAGGCGGCCGAAGCCAAAAAAATTATGATGATTGCTATGGTCATATGTTTAGTCCGTTAAATTGCGCAGTTCTTCCGTGTCCAAAGTGCCGTGCAATTGGCGTATGCTGGCGCTCAATTTGGACAAGATGAAGACGCTTATCAAAGTTATGATGAAAATTCCCATCTCGATCAGGATCGGAAAAGTTTTGACAGTGACTAAAGTGAAAAGAGCTAATCCGTTCTCCAAGACCAGAAGTCCGATGATCTGGCTCAGCACGTTGCGGTTGACCACCATCTTCATGACGCCGAGCATGACCAGAGCAATCGCGGCATACAGCACGCTGACCAGCGGTATGCTATGCAAAAAAGCGATGTTCTTTATGACGAAAAATGTCACTGCCAGAATGATGGCCGCCAGGAAATATGTCGAGGCCGGACGCAGGAAGCTCTGCAACTGACCGATCGAAGAACGTTTGTGGCGGATGATGAATGAAAACAGGATCGGCACCAGAATCACCTTCACCAGGATCGTTCCTCCCGCAAAAAAGAAAAGATGCCATGTTCCTTCTTCGATGCCCAGTGATGCCGCCACGCCAGCGATGGCCAAGGATGTGAGGATATAATAGCGCATGGCTGATCTGATCCGCACGCTTCCAAAAAGAAAAACGGACAGAAAGACCGCCAAAGCGGCGAAGAAAATATAATATTCAAATTTCAATCCCGCGTAACGCATGATCACGACGGACGCCAAGCCGAAAATAGCCGTGAAAAAAGCGGCTGAGGCATATTCACTCATGCGATAGAAACGCATCTTCACGATGGTCGATTCCAGAAGCGCCAAAAGAAACATGACAATCAGGATTTTTACCAGCCCGATCAGCAAACCGACAACTATGCCTCCCAGGCCCGAAACGGCCGGCATCAGGCTGGCCGGCAGGATAAAATTGCCGATCAAGAAAGCAAAAACGGTCATCTTGATGGCTGATGCATATTCCATCATTGCCAGATACGGTCCGGAATATTCCAAAATCATGGCTTCATTCGTTATGGTCAATTCCAAATGGGTGGCCGGATTGTCCACCGGATAGCGCGCATTTTCGCCCAGCGCCAAAAATACCAGCGCGGAAATCGCGATCCACAACAGCGGATTTGCCGAAATCAATGAGGAAGATAGCATGCCATTGACAGTGTATGCCCTTGAAACGAACGCGAAAGTCGCAAAAACGACGATGAGCGTCGGCTCCAAGATAGCCGCCATGGTCATTTCCCGGCTGGAACCCATGCCGCCGAACGCACTGCCCGGATCAAGCCCGCTCAGAACCAGGAAGACAGAGCCGATCATCAAGATTCCGGCGATGAGGAAAAAGTCGCTCATGCCAGCCAAAGCCGCGCCATGAAAGATCGTCGGCACCAGAAACGCAAAGCCCAAGGCGCTCGCGAGAACCGCAAACGGAGATGTTCTGAACACCCAGGAAACCGCTTTCGAAAAAACCATCTCTTTCTTCAGAAGAGTTGCCAAAGTATAGTATGGCAAGAATGGCGAAGCTCCCTTCCTGCCCTGGAAGCGCGCCTTGAAAAAATGCACCAGCCCTGAAGCCAATGGCGCCGCCAGAAGGACGAAGGCAAATTGTATCAACGCGTTTAAAATGGTCATATCGCTATCAATAAAGTTATGATTATCGTCGCCAGGATCAGAAGCAGATAATACTGGATGCGTCCGGTGTGGATCAGCCTGACTTTTTTAGCCATCCACAAGACAGCTTTGTAGGCCGGATCATACACCCGCGCCTGCCAGTTCGAAACCACTTCCAATGCGAACGTTTTTTTTACAAACCACGGATTGGTTTTCACTATCGGCTCGGCCGTAATCTGCTTGAAGCGCCGCAGATACAGCAGGAAGAA
Organism: bacterium; assembly: GCA_021785125.1. Lineage (GTDB taxonomy): Bacteria > Patescibacteriota > Minisyncoccia > Moranbacterales > UBA2206 > JAJYGF01. The sequence goes on from JAJYGF010000024.1 coordinate 5,561, forward strand.
AAATCTGATCGGAGAAGCGAAGGCCGTAGCCGTATACTCCATGCCGGCATCGATCGGCTGTCCGCAATCCCAAGTATGATATTCTCTTTCTTTTTCTTTCTTATCTCGTCCGGCCAGGATCTTGTATGCCAAAACGGCAATCATAGAAAACAGGACAAAAAAGAGAAAGACCCGCAACGAAGATATGGCGATGCTCGGAGCGATCTTTGTTTGGACGGCAGACATTTGGCGCACACCTTCCGTCAAAGCATTTAAAATATTCTTGGCGAACACGCCCATCAGAATCATCAGCCCCCCCAGAACCGCAATCGGCGCTACCATCCGCTTGTCATTTTCCTTGTCCGCTTCATCTTCATGCCAGTGGGTCCGCGGCAAGCCCAGCATGGAAATGCCGAAGATCTTGACCATCGCAAAAATCGCCAAGCCGCTGACCAGCGCGAACATCGGCAGTATCATCATAAAAACAATCAGCGAAGCCGCATCGGAATTAAAAGACCAGATCGACTGGATGAGTGAACGGATGAATCCCCACTCGCCATAGAAAGTTCCCAGCGGCGGCAAAGCGGCGGAACCTAGGATTATCACCAGGAAGACGAAAGAGAAAAACGGCATCGCCTTGGCAAATCCGCCCATGGCTTCCAAACTCTTGGAATGGACCTTGCTGATTATGACGCCGCTGGAAAGGAAAAGCCCGGTCTTGAAGATGGCATGGTTAATGGCATGGAATATCGCATACGCAAACAAAAGTGTCGCCAAGATCATGGCTTCATGCGAAGAATTCCTGGCCAAAATATACAGCGCCACGCCCAGCATCGTGAATATGATGCCCATATTTTCGATGCTGGAATAAGCGAAAGCTTTTTTGATATCTTTTTCCACAGCCGCATGCAGGGCACCGAAAAAAGCGGAGACGATGCCCAATGCGACCACTAGGATGGCGAACCAAGCCGGAATGCCAGAAATCGCCAAAATGATCCGCAAAAATCCGTAGACCGCAACCTTCAGCATCAGCCCGGACATCAACGCCGAGATATTGGTCGGGGCTTGCGGATGCGCCTCCGGCAGCCAGATGTGGAACGGAATGAGTCCCGCTTTGGAGCCGAAGCCGAAGAAGAAAAGCAGAAGAGAAACGGCCAGCATTTCCGGCGAAAGCGTCTTGGCGGCAACCCCGATGCTTCCCAGGCCGAAATTCAAAGCTCCGCCGCCCAAGATCAGAAATCCGCCAAGGATGGCCGCGGCGCCCAGATGGGTCATGATAAAATACAAGAAAGCCGCACGGGCGGATTCCTTCGTCTTGTCAGACATAACCAGAAGAAAAGAGGCCACGGACATCATTTCCCAAAAGAGCAGGAAGCTGATCACATTGCCGGCCAACAGGACGCCGGCCATGCCCAAGATGAAAAATCCAGATAGGAATCGGACCATTTCGATCGGATACGTCTTCCGGTAACGCCTCAGGTATTCTACGCCATAGATCAGGACCAGGCTGGAAATTCCGGAAACTAACGCAAAAAATATGGCCGATAAAAAATTCAAAGAGAAGCTGATCCCGAACAAGGTGCCGGTTTGAAAGATAACCAGCTCTCGCCCGGAAAAGCCGGATAAATATGCGACAGACGCCAGAAAACCGACCACGCCGGATCCGATCATTAAGACATTGCCGGCTTTGGCAGACTTCTTCAGAAACGACAAAAGGATCGAGGCGGCCATGCCTGCGAAAAATATATAGATGCCGTAAACGATGAGATTTGCCATATGATTATTTCTTCGCTGATCTTAATGCGGCTAAGATACCTTTCAAAATTTCTGTCGGGGTCGGCGGATCGCCGGGAATTCTGACATGCACCGGAATGACTTTGTCCACCGCGCCGACGACCGCATATGAATCTTTCCAGATGCCGCCGATGCAAGCGCCGTCTCCGATTGCCACCACAATACATGGCTGAGGCGCCGCTTCATAGGTCGTCTTCACGGCTCTTTCTAGATTGCGAGTCACCGGACCGGTCACAAACAGCATGTCCGCATGTCTCGGCGAAGCCACGAAGCTCAGGCCGAAGCGGTCGATGTCATAATATGCGTTTCCCAAAGCGGTCAGTTCGATCTCTTCCGCATTGGTCGAGCCGCCATCTACGGCACGGATACGCAAAGAGCGCCCACCATAAAGACGCCTGATCTCTTTTTTGATATCCGCTCCGATTTTTTCAAATTCTTGGTCTTCGAAAGATTTTTTCGGTTCGGTGACGCGTGGCCCGAAGAAAAGCATCTTCAATAGTTTCAGCAAAGACATATGCCGGCACAAATTAAAAAACCGTCAGGGTTCTTTAATCATTTTTTATGGAAATTTTAGAAGTTTCTAGTACAAAAACATCCTACACCCGCCTTTTATTTTTGGCAAGAGTGACGGATAATTTCTAACCCACCGGAAGAAGGAGTCTTAATGCTGCAGGCCTTAGTTTATTTTTATCCCATACCTGGTCCGGTGCTTCATGGCTACACTGATGCGTGCGGATTCTTTTTTGATAGCGGCGACAAGCTTGAGTTCTTCCGCTCTTTCTCTGGCTTCTTCGGCACGTTCAAGATCGATATCCTCCGCACGCTCGGCAGTATCCGCCAGAATTGTCAATTTATTCTTTTCAAGTTCAATAAATCCGCCCGAAACCGCCAAGCTAGTTTCTTTGCCATCTTTCTTGACAATCATCTCTCCCGCCCTTAGCGTCGCAATATACGGTTCGTGGTTCGGCAAAATCGTAACCTCCCCGTCCATGACCGGAAGAGTCGCTTGATCAATCGTGTCTTCAAAGACAGTGCGTTCGGGAGTTACAATCTTAAATTTTATTCGCAAACTCATAAAATTAATTTTAAATTTTCAATTTTAAATTTAAAATGAAATCTAAATGTCTAAATTTTAAAACTTATGCATTTAGTAATTTAAAATTGATTTAAAATTTCAAACTTAGACTTTAAAATTATTTTTGTTTAATATCGTCTATTGAACCTTGCATATAAAAATCTTGCTCCGGCACTTCGTCATATTCTCCGGCCAAGATAACTTTGAACGATCGGATCGTGTCGGCCAATTTCACATATTTTCCAGGACGGCCGGTGAATTGTTCACCCACGAAGAATGGCTGAGACAAAAACTTTTGAATCTTTCTAGCTCGAGTTACGATCAATTTATCTTCATCGGACAATTCTTCCATTCCAAGAATGGCAATAATATCCTGCAGATCTTTGTATCTTTGCAAAACCTGCTGGACGCCGCGCGCAACGTTATAATGTTCTTCACCCACAATCTTCGGATCAAGGATGGTTGAATTGGAGTCCAGCGGATCCACAGCCGGGAAAAGTCCGAGTTCTGCCAAGTTGCGCGCCAACACGACGGTCGAATCCAAATGTCCGAAAGTCGTGGCTGGGGCCGGATCGGTCAAGTCATCCGCCGGCACATACACAGCCTGAACGGATGTGACAGAACCTTTCTTGGTGGAGGTGATTCTTTCTTGCAACTTACCCATTTCTTCCGCCAATGTCGGTTGATATCCCACAGCCGATGGAATGCGTCCGAGCAAAGCCGACACCTCGGATCCGGCTTGAGTGAAACGGAAAATATTATCCACGAAAAACAATACGTCCCGTCCTTCAGCATCGCGGAAATATTCCGCCATAGTCAAAGCTGACAAAGCCACACGCTGTCTGGCTCCCGGCGGCTCATTCATCTGCCCGAACACCAAAGCGGTCTTTTCCAAAACGCCTGAGTCTTTCATTTCGTGATACAAGTCATTTCCTTCGCGCGTTCTTTCACCCACTCCGGCAAAGATCGAATATCCGCCGTGCTCCTGCGCAATGTTGCGAATAAGTTCCTGAATAACCACGGTTTTTCCTACTCCGGCTCCACCAAACAAGCCGACTTTTCCACCTTTGACGAACGGACAGATCAGGTCGATGACTTTGATTCCGGTTTCCAGAATTTCCGCCTGCGTCGATTGTTCTTCAAAACTCGGAGCCTCGCGATGGATCGGATCAAATCTATCTGATTTCACTGGCACATTGATGCCATCAATCGTATCTCCCAAAAGATTGAACATCCTTCCTAAAACCCCGGCTCCGACCGGAACGGAAATAGCTTTGCCGGTGTCAATAACTTCCATGCCACGACGCAGACCGTCGGTCGATCCCATCGCCACCGCGCGGACTTTGTTGCCGCCGGTATGCTGGTGGGTTTCCAGGACTAATTTATCGCCGCCATCTAGTTTTATTTCTAGAGCATCATAAATCTTCGGCAACGCATCTGTGAATTCAACATCCACAACCGGTCCGATAACTTGAGTAATTTTTCCTGTGTTCATAAAATTTTATTAGTTACAAGTTTATAAAGTTTTTAAAGTTTATAAAGAAATTTCTTACCTTTATGAACTTTATGGACTTTACGAACTTATTTTGGCTTATTTAGGCAATATTTACTGATTATGGCTTAAACCTTGACTTTTCCCATTATTTGGAGTACAATTTAAAGTTAGCCTGAACAACGTTTCAATTAACAGAAAGGAGTATCCATTGAAAAGCATACTAGTTACTTGTTTGACAGCTGCTCTTGTAGCATTGCTAGGAAATTATTTCTTCCACCTGCCCCTCACTCCAGTCGCAGTTATATATATGATTGGCTATGCCGGCGGTCGGATAGCGGGAATAGTTAAATAGCACAGATGCTCGCAAGACCCATTTCTTATTGATTTGGGTCTTTTTTATTTTCCAAACTTTTAAAACTACTATCAAAACTCAAAATGTTTTTAAGCTTTGAATAATATTTTCAAAAAAGATCCCGCACATAACGAGTGCGTTTCTTAAAATTAATTCTGCCTTAACAAAATATCCACAAAAATCCAAGCGTATGAGCGTTAAGAAAATTTTAGGTCTTCGGACAACGACAGTTGGACGGAGGGCAACCAAAATTTTTAGCGAAGGAGCGCCGGATTTGTTTGGATTTTTGTTCGGCAGAGAGTTCTTTTGTAACTTTTCTTGCGGAAAGAAAAGTTAGAATTGTAATGAACTAGTTTTCAAGGGCTGCTCGCCCCGCTGATATTTCAGCTATCTCCTGCGTGATCTTCATCTGTCTGATCTGGTTATATACAAACGTCAGATCATTCTTCATTTCTCCGGCCGCATCCGTCGCATTGCGCATCGCCATCATCCGCGCAGACTCTTTCGAAGCGTTCGATTCCAAGATCGCGTGATAGATCTGCATCTCCAAAAGGCGCGGCAGGATATATTCCAAAACTTCCTGCGGTTCCGGTTCGACCTTATATTCCAATTTGGCTTCTTCCAGTCCGTATTCTTTCGCTAAAATATCCATCTCGGCGATCTCTTTTTCCAGCTCGATCTTAGAAATTGGCAGAAGCTGTCGCACTTTCGTCTCCTGAGTAATGGCTGAAATATAATCGGTATAAAAAATCACCACTTTGTCATATTTTTTCGCAAGATAGTCATTGATCACGATTTTGCCCACGGAACGCACATCTTCCACTTTCGGCAAATAGGTCAGTCCCGGAAAAGAGGCCACAATTTTCTTGCCCATGCCCATTATATGACCTTCTCCCTTGCGTCCGATCGTTACAAAGTCTATCCTCAAATCTTCATCAGCTACATTCGATCTTATCTCCTTTCCTCTCTCATAATTGATCTTCAGCTTGGCCGGATTTCTAATTTCCTCGCGGATCTTTCTGATCATCTGAGCGTTGAAGGGACCGCACAAACCTTTGTTGGAAGTTATGGCGATAGCCAGGACGTTTTTGACTTCGCGTACTTCCAAAAGCCCGCTGTGCGTCGCGGCAAACGCCCGCGACAGATTGGTCAGCACGCTCCAAGCAGTATGGGCATACGGCCGCACCGCCAAAAGACCGGCCACCGCTTTCCTCATCTTGGCAGCCGAAACCATCTCCATGGCACGCGTAATCTTCTGCGTGTTGCCGATGGATTTTATTCGTCTTCTAATGTCTCTTGTGCTAGCCATAATTTTAATTTTAAATTTTCAATTTTAAATTTAAAATGAATTTCTAAATGTTTAAATTTTAAAATTTAGTAATTTGATCTTGATTTAAAATTTTAAATTTAGAATTTAAAATTCCGATTACTGTCCGTTTTGATAAACCTCCTTAAATTCCTTGATTGCTTTTTCTAATCCTGCCACCACCTCATCCGTCAATTCTTTCTTCTCAGCAATCAGATCCAAAACTTCTTTTTGCGAAGATTTCATATACTTGTGAAAATCATTTTCCCAAGTTTTCACTTTTTCCACCGCCACATCATCCAAAAATCCATTGATGAGCGCATAGATGATCGCGACTTGATGCTCAACCGGCATCGGTTCATATTGGTCCTGTTTCAAAACTTCCACCGTCCGCTTTCCTCTTTCAATCTGTTTTCTCGTCGCTTCATCCAGATCGGACCCGAATTGCGCGAACGCTTCCAATTCGCGGAACTGCGCCAAATCCAAGCGCAATTTTCCGGCCACTTTCTTCATGGCTTTCGTCTGAGCGGAAGATCCCACGCGGGAAACCGACAGACCGACGTTCAAAGCCGGCCGGATGCCTTTGTAGAAAAGATCTGTTTCCAGATAGATCTGACCGTCTGTGATAGAAATCACATTGGTCGGAATGTAGGCCGACACGTCGCCGGCTTGCGTCTCAATGACCGGCAAAGCCGTGATCGATCCGCCGCCATAATTTTCATTAAGACGAGCTGACCTTTCCAAAAGTCGAGAATGCAAATAGAAAATATCTCCCGGATATGCCTCACGTCCCGGCGGTCTTCGCAAAATCAATGAGATCTGGCGATAGGCCCAAGCGTGTTTCGACAAATCATCATACACAATCAAAACATCCTTGCCTTTGTCCATAAAATATTCACCCATCGCGCATCCGGCATATGGAGCGATGAATGACAGAGCGGATGGATCAGAAGCGCCGGCCACTACGATGATCGTGTGTTCCATCGCGCCATGTTTTTCCAACTCGCCCATGATTCTCGCAATCTTGGATTCTTTCTGACCGATGGCGACATAAATACAAATCAATTCCTTGCCTTTCTGATTGATGATCGTGTCGATTGCAATCGCGGTCTTTCCGGTCTGGCGGTCCCCAATGATAAGTTCGCGCTGTCCGCGTCCGACCGGAATCATCGCATCGATCGCTTTGATGCCGGTCTGCACCGGCACAGAAACACCTTTTCGAGTGATGACACCCGGCGCGATCTTTTCGACCGGATAGAAAGTTTCTGATTTGATTTCGCCTTTGCCATCAATCGCTTCACCTAGCGGATTTACCACGCGGCCAACCATCATGTCGCCTACTGGCACAGAAAGGATCTTGCCGGTCGATTTCACGGTGTCGCCTTCCTTGATGCCCTCATACGCGCCCAAAATCATCGCGCCGACATTGCCTTCTTCCAAGTTCAACGCCACGCCATATAAAGGTGCCGGGCCCGCCTTCGAGGCCTCGGCGGGTAAAAATTCAAGCATTTCGGACACCATGGCATCCGATAGGCCGGAAATTTTGGCCACACCATCCCCGATCTCAGTGACAGTGCCGACTTTTTCAGTCTGCGTCGTCGCCTGGAAATTTTCTAATTGCTTCTTCAGTTCATCAATGATGTAATCTTTGTTCATATAAAATATGTGAATAATTTATTTGATAAAATTTAATTTCAAGTTTTTTAATCGCCTAACTATACTTGCATCCAGCAATTCATCTCCGACTTTTATAATAATTCCGCCTTTTATCTTTTGATCGATCTTATTATTTAAAACTATCTCTTTTGCTCCGTACTTTTCTTTCAAAAAATCTTCCAATTGTTTGGTCATTGTATCTTGTAACTTGTATCTTGTAGTCACTACCGCTTCCACAATCCCTTCTTCTTTGTTCCAGATTTCAGAAAATTTCGAAATGACATTTGAAATCAGCTTGAGCTGATTATTTTTTTTCAAAACATTGATGAGATTCGAAATAACCTCGTCAATTTCAGATTGCGATTTATCTTTCGTCGCTTCGTATAATGATTTGGCGTATTGTGTCGATGTTATTTTCATCTATTTGTAGGGAACGCATATATGCGTTCCTTTTTCGGAATGCACATGTGCATTCCCTACGATTATTTAATCACACTATTTATCAACTCTCTGTCTTTATTCTCATCTAATTTTTCCCCGATAATTTTCTCCGTGGCAACCATCACTAGATTAGCAATCTCTGATTTCGCTTCCGCCAAAATTTTTTCTTTTTCTTTTTCAATCTGGCGCTTGGCCTGATCCAACATCTTTTCCGACTGATCCTTGGCTTCCGCAATTATTCTTTCCGCGTCTTTCACGGACACCGCCTCGGCCTTTTCAATTATGTCTTTTGCTTCCAGCCGGGCCTGATGCAACACGTTTTTTTCCTTCTTTTCCATCTCAATCAATTTTTTCTTTGCCTCTTCAGCGTCCTTTAATCCTTTCTCAATTTTCTTGGTCCTGTCATTCAGCATTTTCAAAACCGGACCGTACGCGAACTTATACAGCACAGCTAACAAAATCACAAAATTGATGATTTGCGCCAATAATAATTTTCCGTTTATGCCCAGGTTATTTAATAATTCCATATAATTTAATAGATTATTTGGAAGCTCAACTTTCATGGAAGTTGAGCTTCCTACAAAACATTAAACAAATTTTATGATAAGCGCCACGACCAACGCGTAGATCGCGATAGCTTCGGCGAAAGCGATCGCCAAAATCATCGCAGTCTGGATCTTAGGAGTTGCTTCAGGATTTCTTCCGATAGATTCCATGGCTTTTGCCGCCAAAAGACCGATACCGATGCCGGGCCCGATCGCCCCCAAGCCGATTGCCAACGCGGCACCCAAGGATTTTGCTGTTTCTGGATCCATATTATTTTTGCTGTCTTTTATATACCCAAGTCACGTATTTGCTTCATGATCCTTGAATAATAAAAGCTTTAAAAAAATTATTTATATAAATTAACATCAATGACCCGCTTCAACAGTCGCCATCTTTAAAAACACCAGTGTCAGCATCGCAAAAACCAAAGCCTGGATAAAGCCGACGAACAATTCCAAAAACAAAAACGGCAATGGCACGAAATACGGCACCAAATTGAGCATCACGATCAAAAGAACTTCACCGGCAAAAATATTCCCGAAAAGACGGAAGGAGAAGGAAATTATTTTGGCGATTTCACTGATAAGCTCGAGGATTCCCACGAACGTGCCGATGAAATACGGCTTATGGAACGGATTGACGAAAAATTTCTTGCTATACCTAACTGCTCCGATCGCCGCGATGCCCATAAATTGAGTAGCGAAAACAGAAATCAGAGCGATCGCCAAAGTCACATTCAGGTCGGCCGAATTGCTCCGGATAAACGGCACGAGTGCGACACGGCCACCCCTGATCTGATTCACGCCGATCGTGCCCAAGCCCGGCCACAATTCTATCCAATTGGACAGGATAACGAACAAGAAAATCGTCATGACGAGCGGAAAAAATTTTTTTGTCTGTTTTCTGTCCTGTGTCACGCCGTCGATCAGATTCAAAAAGGCTTCCACGACATATTCGAATATATTTTGAAAGCCTTTGGGGATCAAACTCAGCCGCTTGCGCAAAACAAGCGAAGCGATAATGATGATCGCGCTTATGACAAGCGTCATCAATAAAGTATTCGTGATCGGAAAACCCGCAATTGTCGTGATTGTTTCAGGCGTAAGTGAAATCTCCATTATTTTTTATTCATTATATCAGTTGTTTTTTTATAGATGATATAAGTGGAAGATATGATCGCCAGCAAGATACCGACCAGAAGCAGCCACGGCGAAGTTCCGAATTTCTTGTCCAAAAATCTGCCGACGAGAGCGCTTAGGACCAGCGGAATCGCGATCGAAGATCCCATTTCCCAGGCTAAAGACATTGCCGACCATGCCTGATCTTCCGAATTATTTTTTTTCTTCTTATCCTCCATGAATATTCCTTTAAAACAACACAAAATCGCTTGTTTACATCGTTTTTAATTGTCTCTTAAAATATTGAAAAAGTCAACCGCGTAAAAAATTTTACCTGCCAGTCCTGAAACTGCCAGTCCTGAGACTCGGTTTTAGGTTTTAGAATCCAAAGAAACTTTTGGCATTTTCCGTCGTAATTTCCTCCACCTTTTTAGCCGAAATTTCCTTTATTTCAGCGATTTTTTCAGAGACTAGATGAACATAAGCCGGCTCATTGCGCTTGCCGCGATATGGCACCGGCGCCAGATACGGACAATCGGTTTCCAACATGATTCTCTCCAGCGGAATCGATTTGACGACATCAAAGATTTCTGAACCGAGCTTGGCATAAGTGATGTTGCCAGTGAATGAAAAATTGATATTCTTTCGATTCAATAACTTTTTTGTGAACTCCATACTTCCGCCATAGCAGTGAAAGACGAACTTTTGATCCGGATAATTTTTAATTATTTCAAAACACTCGTCATAAGCGTCGCGGCAATGGATAATGACAGGAAGATTTGATTCTTTCGCAATTTTTATCTGATCGATAAATCCTTTTTTCTGACTTTCTTTCTGATCATCACTTATCGCTTCTCCGGTATGGCTGAAATAGTCCAATCCGATCTCCCCAATGGCGACAACTTTCTTGTTTTTAACCAATTCATAAATATCGCTAAAAATTTTTGAAATTGGAAATTCACCCACATCATTAAAAACATGTGGATGTAGTCCGATAGAAGCGTATATGTTTTCATAATTTTCAGCTAACTCAACCGACCCGATACTGCCCTCCATATCGGCTCCCACATTAATGATCTTTTCCACGCCATTATCGAAAGCACGACGGATGGTTTCCTCGCGATCATGATCATATTGCTTGGAATCTATATGCGCATGGGTATCAATCATAATTTTCCTCGCCGGACTTTTCGGCCCGATCTTTTTTCTTGTAGAAGTAATATCCGACGGCCGCGGCCGCGGCGATGACGAAGACAAGGATGATAAGAACATACTGCGTCGTCATGTCTACCGGAATTATGACATTAGTAAAAATCAATTTGCTCCTTTTGGAAGCAGCTTGGCCGGCACCCATATTGAATTCGGCCAATTTGTTATTGTAATTATCCACTTCGGACAGGCCGGTATTTTCTCCGCGCGGGCCCATGAAGCTTGCGCTATCGGCCGCAGCATTGGAAGAATTTCCCGAATTCTGGCTTGTCAGATCATTTCCATTCTGAACATCGAAAAAAGAGCCGGGAGACAATGTTGGCGTTCCGGCATTGTCCGCCAATCCTCCGAAAAAAGAAGCCACGTCATTTATCGCTTGCTTGAATGGATTGTTGCTTGAATCGGAACCGGAATTTTTATTTTTAGATCCGCGTCCTCCGCCGGAACCCGCTCCGCTGTCGATGATCGGCGGATTGGCCGAAGGAGCTGAAGCATCCGATTGGCCGGCGAAATAAGTGGTGGTTCCGTAATTCGGATTCAAAACTTCAGCCGAAGAGAAACTCATCCAAAACACAAAGGACAAAACGGCAGCCGGGATTAAAATTAAATTTTTATTTTTCATTTCATCTGATACGCTGGAACAAGATTCCAGCTTTTTTTGTTTCCAAGGCTGTTTTTATTTTTTCGGCCGTTTCAGGCATGAAAGGCGCGAGGAATTCGGAAATCAAATTTAAGTCTGAAAGTAATTTTGACATCACTTCTTTAAATTTACCTTCATCAGTTCTTTTCAACTCCCAAGGTTTTGTATCATTGATGAATTTGTTGTCCTCTTCAATAATAACCCATACATGTTCTAACCCGAGATTAATAGCTACGGATTCCATTATTCCTTTTAAAAAATAAGAATTATTTTTTTCTATTTTTTTCTCGATTGCCTTATTGAAATTTATTTTTTCAAATTTTATTTCCGCATCTTCTGATAATTTTATAATTCTAGAGACAAGATTTCCTAATCCATTTGCCAGATCCGCATTGTATTTCTCAATCATTCTTTCCATGGTCACATCGATATCATATCCGAAAGGGCCCGCTGACAACAAAAGATATCTTGTTCCATCAACTCCGAATTTTTCAATCATCTCATCGATGCCGATCACATTTCCCAGAGTTTTGCTCATTTTCTTTCCGCCTGAAAGTATATGCCCATGGGTAAAAAGTAATTTTGGCAGTTTTTCAATACCGAGATTCAAAAGGATCGCCGGCCAGATAGTGGCATGCACGCGCAAGATATCCTTCCCGATCAATTGCACATCGACCGGCCATTTTTCCGGCAGATTATTTTCATCGCCATCCCATCCAAGTCCGGTCAAGTAATTCAAAAAGGCATCGATCCAGACATAGGTAGTTTGCTCAGGCTCAAAAGGCAGAGGTATCCCCCACTTCACATTTTTCCTGGAAATCGAAACGTCTTTCAAAGGCTGATTCTTCAAAAAAGACAGTATTTCATTCTTATATCTGGCAGGCGCGATTTCAAATTCATCGCTTTCAATTTTTTCGATCAATTTGTCTTGCACGCCGGATAGGTTCAAAAGCCAGCATTCTTCTTCCATCTTTTCTGGCACTAGGTTATGGTCTGGACATTTGCCGTCTATCAATTCATTTTCACTTTTAAATTGTTCGCATCCGACACAATATAATCCAGAATAAGTGCCTTTATATATAGCGCCCTTATTTTTCAATGTTTGCAAGACTTTCTGCACGGCTTTTATATGATTTTCATCAGTAGTCCGAATAAAATTTGTGTAATCTATATTCAAATCTTTCCAGAGCATTTTAAATCCTACTGAAACATCATCCACAAACTGTTGTGGATCCTTGCCTTCTTTTTCTGCCTGTTTCTGAATCTTCAAGCCATGCTCATCCGTCCCGGTCAAAAAGAAAACTTCCTTGCCTTGAAGTTTTTGAAAGCGCGCCAAAACATCCGCCGCAATAGTCGTGTATGCATGGCCGATATGAGGCTTGGCATTCACATAATATATAGGGGTGGTAATGTAAAATTTATTTTGCATATTTATTATAATAACTCTCGATTTCTTTTTTTAGCGAAGGAAGTGATTTTAATTTTTTAAAATCTTGCGGATCAATCCATTTGAAATCACTGTGCTCATGGCTCAATTTAACCTCTCCAGAAACATAATCACAAACAAAGGTTATACCTACTTTGTATTCTCCCGTATCTTTTTTAAAAGTAAAAATATTGAACGGTTCCAAAATTTTTACTTTTAAATCAACTTCTTCTCTTATTTCTTTTTCCAAGGCTTTTTGAGGCGATGTTTGTCTGTCCATGCCTCCACCCGGAGTTTCCCACACGCCCGGTTTATGATCATCAATATCGCTTCTTTTAACAACTAGAATTTTTCCGTCTTTCCTGATTATTCCTTTTACGGCTAAATTAAATTTCATCCATTTAATAAACAATAATTACAAATTCTCCTTTAACTTTTCCTGGATTTTTTTGGAAATAATCCAAAACTTCTGCCACCGTTCCGCGAACGGTCTCTTCAAACATCTTAGTCAGTTCGCGACCAAGAATGATCCGTTTTTCCATCCCTAATTTCTGCAAAAGTTCCAGATTTTTGATGACACGATACGGCGATTCGTAATATATCACCGGCAGACCAAATTCAATCACCTCCTTGAAAAAAGTTTCCCTCCCCTTTTTATGCGGCGGAAATCCCAAAAAAACAAACTTGCTCAAATCTATTCCGGACACACTGGCCAAGGCCGTAAGAGCTGAAGCTCCCGGAACCGGAATCACAGAGATTTGTTCAGTCACGGCCGCTTCGACCAATTGATTGCCCGGATCTGAGATGCCCGGCGTGCCGGCATCCGTCACCAAGGCGATATTTTTTCCTTGTTTGAGATTGGCTATCAGATAGCCGATCTTGGGAACCGGCTTGGTCGCCGAAACTTTTCTTTGCAAGTTATAAAACGAAGCTGTCGGAGTGACGATATTGTAATGCTCAAGCAATTTCTTCGTCACCCGCGTATCTTCGCAGACCACCATGTCAACCTCCGAAAGAACCTTGATCGCCCTGAAAGTGATGTCTTCCAAGTTGCCTATCGGAGTCGCCACGATGTATAATGATCCAGTATCCATATACGCATTCTAGCTTACTTATAAGTATTTTTCAATCCAGTTATGATACTAACGACGCACGCCCTGGTTGGAGCCGCCTTGGGCAAAAACATCAGAAATCCCTGGATCCTGATTCCGGTTTCCATAATAATACATTTCATCCTGGACACTTTTCGCCATGGGGAATACATCGAGACTCAAGACAAGAAGATGACCTTCGCGAACACCTGGTGGAAGGTCGGCCTGGACATTTCCAGCGCGATTATTTTTTTATCGTTATTCATATCTTTCGGAAAACTTGATGCCGTCCAGATCCGAAACGTTCTGATCGGAAGCTTCTTTTCGGCCTTTCCCGATCTTTTGACCGTGATTTTTTGGAAATTCAAATTCAAGCTCTTAGTGCCTGTTTATCATCTCCATTCCAGAATCCATAAATACGCGCCTGGCGCCGGAGAGAGGGAATGGAATCTGCGAAACGCCTGGAACGATATATTTTTTTCCTTGGCCGCTATTGTGATTTTTATTTTTTTCTAAGATAAAAATATTCATCGCAAGCAAAATTTATCACCTTAAATGTTATTCTTCATAAGATCTCCAATAAAAACACTCGCCATCGTTGCCAGCGGAACAGCCAGAATCGCTCCCAAAACTCCGCTCAGCTGGAAACCGACAAGCAACGCCAATATCACCGTGACGGGATTCAATCCGACCGCTTTCTTCATCACCTGCGGAACGATTATATGCGCTTCGATTTCCTGCGCCAAAAAGTAGACGAGAAGCGCCAGCATTCCAGCCAACGGCGAGATTAGAAATCCCAAGATTATTCCGGGGATGGCGGAAATTATCGGTCCTACATACGGAATGATCTCCATCAATCCGGCGAAAAGGGCCAGCGCAAGGGCGTACGGAATTCCGATTGCCGCAAGTCCCACAAAATCCAAAACAAAAATTATGAGCATCAGAAAAAGTTGTCCCTGCACCCATTTGCCGATCTTGTACTCGATCCGCTCGGTCAGCGAAGCAGCATATTTTTTGTGCTTTTCCGGCGTGACAGAAACGATGAACCTTTTTATCCCGTCTTCTTTGACAGCCATATAGAATACCGTGACCAGAATCACAAAAATAGAAATGATGGAAGAGAAAATTCCGATCGTCTGCGAAAACAATGTTTCAGACAAATTCGACAATCTCGAATCACTGATATTGAAAAAACCAAAATTCATATTATGGGCTTCGAGATAGACCTTCAGACTGTCGAGTTCCCGCGAGTATGTGGCGGAATTTCTGGAAAATTCCCTGGATTGGCTGACGAGCGGCGGAATAAGCAGGGATATCGACAACCCTATCGCGGAAAACAGGATTGCATATATCAAGATCACTCCGGCAGAACGCGGGATTTTCTTACGTTGCATCCAATCCACCGCCGGATCGATCGCAGCTGTAAGCAAGATAGCAATGAAAAACAACGCCAGAATATCCCGAATCAAGTACACCAGCCAGATCGCCAGAATCAAAAGCGCCGCGCGAAAAATCACGCCCATTGAAATGTCAATTTCTTTTTTCCCTTCCATTTGCGTTTATTTATAAGAATTCAATTTGAGCAGCGCCTGCAATTCCGCCTTATTCTTATGCGGCCCGATTATCGCCAAGTTAAGCTTCGAATCCACGAAAATATTCTTGGCCACTCTTACTATGTCATTAGGGGTCACCTTGTCAATTTTATCGAAAATCTCTTCCTGTGTCATTATCTTTTTTCTCTTGATTTCCTGCGTTATAAAAAAGCTTGCAACAGCATCGGATGATTCAAGGTGCATGACAGCCGTGCCCTTGATATATTCCTTGGCTTTTTTCAACTCTTTTTCGCCGACTTTCTCGATGGATATTTTTTTATATTCGCCCAGTATCGTTTGGATGGCCAAATTGACATTCTTATGTTCGACTCCAACTGAAGTTTCTATGTATCCGCAGTCGCTATACGCTTCAACATTGGTATGCACATAATATGCCAGACCTCTTTTTTCTCGGATTTCAGAAAACATGCGGCTGCTCATATTGCCTCCTAAAATCACAGACATAACTTTTAAGATATATCTGTCCTTATGATCCTCCGGATAGGCTCGCACACCCAGAACCAGATGCGTCTGGTCAGTTTTTTTGAATTTGATTTTCATACTCGGTTTTTCCTGCCTCTCTTCAACATTTTTTGCTTCCGGCTTATCGCCTTTTTCCATGCTCGAAAAATATTTTTCAACTTTACGGATTACGGATTTATCATTAAATTTGCCGGCAACACAGACAACTGTATCATTGGCCAGATAAAAACGGCTGACATAGTTGATGAAATTTTTTCTTTTCAGTGAAGCTACTGTCTTTTTGCTTCCGGCGATATATCTGCCTAAAGGATTGTCCCAATACAGCAAACCTTCAAATAATTCTCCAACATTCCTCATCGGCACATCTTCATACATATTTATCTCTTGAATGATGGCTCCGCTTTCTTTTTTTATTTCATCCTCATCAAATTTTGAATTTAAAAAAATATCTGAAATCACATCCAAAGCCGTATCAATATGCTTGGCATCGACTTTCGCATAATAAGCCGTCCTGTCTTTCCCTGTATAAGCGTTCGATTCTCCCCCGACAGAATCCAGCTCTTCCGCAATATCCAAATAATTTGGACGCTTCTGCGTACCTTTGAACATCATATGCTCGATAAAATGAGAAATTCCGGCTTCCTTTTCTGTCTCAAATCTGGATCCGACGCCAACCATAACCATGACGGTCACGGTTTCCGTCCCTTTCATCGGAACCGTGATGATGCGAAGGCCGTTTTTGAGTTTGGTTTTTTTGTAATTCATGTTATTTATTTTTCTTATTTCTACTCACACGAATTAGTCCAGAACAAGGCACAATTTCAATGCCTCGTTTTTCCAATTCATCCAAAAACAAATTCATTCCGATTGAATCAGACGAGATGTGTCCAGCAATTACCACATTCATATGCGCCTTTTCTGCTTCTTTCCTATGCTCCTCGCTTTGATGCATGGCAATTATAGTGCCGATTCCAGCTTGAGACATTTTCTCATAAATTTTTGGACTGCCTTCGGTTCCTCCAGTAATTTCCGTAAAAGCAATTTTACCGACACGATTTTCTTTTGATCCAACAAAAAGGACCGGCCCAAATCCTCGTTTTTCAGCTTCGCGATATTCCGGAATTTCCAAAAGCGATTTCAAAATATCTTCTACATACTCCGGTTTATCTTGTATAACCTTTTTCTCAACAAACTTAGCTACCATATTATCTGCTGGCGTGTGTACATTCATTAAATTCATGTCGAGTGATTTTGCAGCATCTACTGTTTTATAATGATTAGCAGGATTAATTGCCCGGCTAATTTCACTTATTTTCGGCCTCAAAACACTTTCGGCAATATTGATTGGCACGCCATATAACGCTAACACATCGGCCTGCAAATGCATCACCTCGCTAAGATCGGCTAATCCCTTGCCTAATGGATGATGTCCGATAACCAAATCCGTCTTTTTCCTGGGATTATGGTTGTTCAAATATTGAGCAATCATAAGTTCCCCCGCATCAATATCAATTCCTGCACGCACTCTTTTAACGGATTTGACTCCATTATTGTTTTGCACGCGACTATCCGGATACGGATTTGTTAGAGAGTCGACATCGAAAAGTTCTTTTTCTTTTTTATCCAGCTTGTCATATTTTTCTTTTTTCCTTTTCAAAATACGATCAATCTGCGCTTTCGTACGAAAATCATTCTTGATTCCCAAATCAATTGCTAATTTATATATTTCTTGTATATTCATATTTTTATTCGCTTAATTTTTTAGCCAAATAATTCTCCAACTCGGCGATCTTGATCCTTTCCTGCTTCATCGTATCACGGTCGCGCACCGTCACCGCATCATCATCCAAGCTTTCGAAATCCACCGTGACGCAATAGGGCGTACCGATCTCGTCCTGCCGGCGATATCTCTTGCCGACATTGCCGTTATCATCAAATTCGCACATGAAATTTTCACTCAGATTCTCAAAAATTTCTTTCGCTTTGTCCACTAATTCAGGTTTATTTTTCATAAGTGGAAAAACTGCTACCTTGATCGGTGCCACCGCTTTTGGAAATCTCAACACGATTCTTTCTTCCCCGTTTTCCAATTTTTCTTCAGCATACCCTGCGCAAATAGCTGTCAGAATTAGCCTATCCAGCCCAACTGTCGGTTCCAAGACATGCGGAACGTACCATTGGTTTTTTACCGGATCAAAATATTCCAATTTTTGCCCGGAAAATTTCGAATGCTGCATCAGATCAAAATCGCCCCGATGCGCCAAGCCGAACAATTCTCCAAATCCGAATGGAAAGTTGTATTCTATGTCGATAGTTTTTTTAGAATAATGCGAAAGCTTTGCTTTGGGATGTTCGTAGCGTCGCAAATCTTCTTCTTTCGCCCCGATCGAAAGTGCGAATTCTTCCTGATCCTGCAGCCATTTTTCAAATATTGGCTCCCATTCGGTTTCCGGCTCGATGAAATACTCGATCTCCATCTGTTCAAATTCTCTGATCCGAAATATGAAATTTCTGGCCACAATTTCGTTGCGGAAAGCTTTGCCGATCTGGGCGATTCCAAAAGGAACTTTCACCCGCACGGAATCAACGATATTTTTAAAATCAGAAAATATCGCTCCGGCTGTTTCCGGCCGCAGATACACCGATCCGTCAAAACCGTTCATCTCGGTCTTGAACATCTGGCTCATTTTCCTGACTTCCGTCCAATCAGATTTTCCACATTCGGGGCATTTCAAGCCGCTCTGCAAAGTTTTGGTCATCCTTTCCAGTTCCCCTTCCATGTCTTCTTCGGTCAATTCTTTCACCAGATGATCGGCCCGATATCTTCTCTTGCAGTTCTTGCAATCCACCATCGCATCATTAAATCCTTCAGTATGGCCCGACGCTTCCCAAGTTTTAGGGTTCAGCAAGATCGGTCCGTCCATGCCGACAATATCCGGCCTCTTTTGGACAAACTTCTTCCACCACATCTTTTTGATGTTGTTCTTCAGCTCAGTTCCATATGGACCATAGCTGTATGAATTGGCAAATCCGCCATAAATTTCCGAAGTCGGAAACACGAACCCGCGCCGCTTGCAGAGCGAGACGATTTTTTCCATCATATTTTCTTTGTTTTGTTCTGCCATTTTTTTAAAATTATATGATTTTATTACTTAATTATTAATTAAAAAACCTCGTTCCGAACAATCCAAAAAATTGAATTGCTAGAACGAGGTTTCCTCGCGGTTCCATCTAGCTTCCCCGGCAAATGCCAGAGCGCCTTTATTGCCTTTCAACTCCGGGGAGCCAAACCCCCATCATCGCTGATCAATTAAATTATACCAGAAATCAAACTTTGGTCAATTTTCTCCTTATTAATGCTTTTTCCGACAATGCCTTATCAAACCGCACGAAAAAGCGCTTGTCGTGTCCGCCGTGGGCTTCTTTAACTTCCTCCATTTTGTGATTCAGAATTTTTTCGATCTTTATTTTTTCTGTCTTTTTCGGCGATACCGCCTCCAGCTTGTCTTTGACAAACATCTCGTTATGCATAAAGACAATATTAAAAATTTTGCCGTTGATTTTCTTTTTGCCTTCGATCTGCGCCGCGAATTTATATTCCGTATCGCTCAGCTTCCCTTCAAAATTATGCTCCGGTTCGTTGCCCAGCAAAAAGCCTTTGGTGTAACCGCGATTGACCAAGTTGTCCAATTCTTTCTGCTGCTCTTTGATGATTTTTTGTAAAGACGCATTGCGATGCGTCTCTATCGCGTCTACAATCTTGCGATACGCCCGCACGACGACCGAAAGATAATACACGCTCTTGGCGCGGCCTTCAATTTTCAAAGAATCCACGCCCGCCTCAATCAGATCTTTGATATGTGCTGACAGATTCAGATCATGACTGTTGAAAAAATATGTGCCGTGCCGATCCTCTTCCAGATCTATTTCAAATCGCTCTATATCATCTTTGACAGATGTTTCGTAAATCTTATCGGTCTGTAAATACTTCCAGCGGCAAGGTTGCGTGCAATCCCCCAAATTGGCGCTGCGACCGGTCATCCATTTGCTCAAGATGCAACGGCCGGAATAACTCATGCACATCGCCCCGTGGATGAAATATTCCAATTCCATCCTCGGCACAGCTTTCTTGATTTCGCGGATCTCTTCCAAAGTAACTTCGCGCGCCAAAACGATCCGCGAAACTCCCTGCTTAGCCCAAAATTTCACCGCTTCAATATTGGTAGCATTAGCCTGGGTAGAAAGATGGATCTCGACTTTCGGCAAGTATTTTTTGACGAGCATGATGATGCCCGGATCCGCCACAATCACGCCGTCGATATTCAAAGTATTCAAAAATTTCAAGTGCTCTTTGATCTCATTCAAATGGATGTTATGTGCATATATATTCAAAGTGATATAAATTTTTTTCCTGTGCTTGTGCGCGTATTCCACCGCTTCCTGCAGAGTCTCTTTTGTAAAGTTGTTGATCCTGACGCGCAAGGAAAAATCAGGAATGCCGGCATACACCGCATCCGCTCCATAATGAATCGCGTATTTAAGTTTTTCCAAGTTGCCCGCCGGCGCAAGAAGTTCGATCGTCTTCTTTTTGCTTTGGCGAGGCAAGCCCGCCGGAGCCAGCAGTTCTATCTTATTCATAACTGACTATTATTCCGCAATTTCTGCATCAAGTCAAGATAGAATTTCAAGTTATGGACAGCCGCCAGACGCATGCCCAAAGGATCTTTGGATACGAAAAGATGGCGAAGATATGCCCGCGTGTGATTCTGGCACAGCTCGCAATCACAATTTGGATCAATCGGCGAAAAATCTTCCTGATAAATTTTATTGTTGATG
The DNA here is from genome assembly GCA_021785125.1 of bacterium. Lineage (GTDB taxonomy): Bacteria > Patescibacteriota > Minisyncoccia > Moranbacterales > UBA2206 > JAJYGF01. The sequence continues at coordinate 26,600 of JAJYGF010000024.1, forward strand.
TTTATCGTTTCATAGAAACCCTCTTCCAAATCGTCTCTCTTCCATAAAAATAACCTTCCGTGCCTTCCCTCCCTTGTGGGAATCACGCAATCAAACATGTCCCAGCCCAGCTCGGAAAACTTCACAATATCGCTTGGCGTGCCGACTCCCAGAGCGAAGCGCAGTTTGTCCTCCGGAATCATTTCCGCCGTTTCCCGGACCATGTCTTCCATCAGATTCCCATGTTCATCGACGTGGCGCGCGCCGAAACCATAGCCGTCAAAATCCAGCTTAACCAATTCTTCGGCGCAATACCTCCTCAATTTTTCATTTTTTCCGCCCTGGATAACTCCGAAGATCAACGGCCGCTCTTTATTTTTTATATTTCTAGATTTAATTTGTTTTTCATATTCAACCTTGCAGCGCTTAGCCCATCTGATCGTCCTTTTAACCGCATCCTTGGTCTTTGCTTCGGAATATGTGACCGGCGGCACATCATCTAAGACGACCATCATATCCACGCCCAGATCAAACTGGATTTGGATGGATTTTTCCGGCGTAAGCTCATGCATTCTTCCGTCCAGTGACGATTTGAAGATCGCTTTTTCATCGGTGATCTTACCCATTTTGGGATTTTTGTGGATCAAAGAAAAAATCTGGTAACCGCCCGAATCCGACAGAAGCGGCTTCGGCCAATTCATGAACCTATGGATGCCGCCGCTCTGTTTGATAAGTTCTGTTCCCGGCTGGAGGTATAGATGATAGGTGTTCACGACCATTGGTCCCATTCCTATTTTCTTCAGGTCGTCTTTACTCAAAAATTTCACAAATCCGCGCGTGGCGTCAGGCATAAAAAACGGAGTGTCGTTTTCTCCGTTTTTTGTTCTAAGTCTGCCAATCCGCAAATTATGATTCTTGCCGATAATTTTGAATTTTTTCTCCATTGCTATTGGACTTTTCCCCCGTTTATTCCGACCGTGCTATCTTCGGTAAGCATGGTAGTTTTTTTGCCTCCTTGCGCGGCCAGGTTTTCGCCGGTAAATGAATCCTTCGCCGTAAAGACGGCTGAATCCAAAAGATCGACGGCACTGCCGGACTGATTAGCTGATGGCGTGATACTTATCTGGAAAGCCGTCTCACGCGGCGGATTCAAAATGCCGTCACCGGCCTTCATGTCGCCGATATTCCAGACCACCGTATTCGTCCTGTCGTTGTAGGTCAAGCTGGAATTATCGGCCGGATAGGTTTTTCCGGTAAAAGTTACGCCGGTCGGCAAAGTAATGACTGCTTGTCCTCCCGTCACATCATTGGAAACATTGGACACTTTCAGATGGATGGTATAGGAAGTTGTCTGGCCGACCGTCGGCGGGATCGGTCCGGAATTTGATATGAGCGGATCCGTATAATATCCTTTGACATCCAGCGCTATTTGGGAATTCAAGCGCAGATCCATCTCGTTGCCGGAAATAACCTTATCGGATGCCAGGGTCGATTGTATGTCCGGACTGTCGATCTTGGCCACGCTTGAGATAATAAAATTTTTGTCGTTAATAGATTGCACCGGAATAGAATCTTTGACTTTTATGGAAAATTTTATAGTTCCGCCTTGGCCGGGGTCAAGATTGGCCAGATTGGGATAATCGGACGCTTTCCAAGTTATCGTGTTGGTGCTTTGATCGAAAGCTCCGCCGCTATCCGTCGCCAGCGTAGAATAATCCAAAACCGGACTGTCCAATTTTTCGGTTACAATAGCGTCGGTCACCCCGCTGACACTTTGATTTTTATAATTTATCTCGAACCGCAAAGTATCTCCGGCATTGACATCCAGATTGGCCAACCCATTCACCGTTTGGCCGATAGCCAACGGCGGCAAAATTATCTTGGTGGAAGTCGATTCATCGTTATAGCTCACAAATTGTCCTTGATTGACAGCACCGACATAAACTTTGATATTTTTAACCTGATTCACATCTCCTTCCAACTTGCCGCTCACCACGATTTTACCCTCCGCCCCGGCAGACAAGCGACCGACATACCAGACATTGTTGTTCTCCGAAACCGGAGGATCGGAATGTGAAAAAGTAAATCCAGCCGGATAATCGGCTTTTATTTCCAAATTGTCAAAATCCGATTCGCCTTCGTTTTTGTAGCTGATCTGATAATCCAGAGAGTCGCCGCTCGACAAATTTTGCGGTCCCATCACTTCGATCGAAACCGGAGTAGAAACGACGTTGACCCCCAGCTGCCCTGCCGCTTGGAACTGGCTGTTGAAATCGGAAGGGGTGTAGGTCAGATTCGCTTTGATATACATGAGCGTTCCTTGCGGACTGTATTCTCTTCCGCTGAAGACGATCTTGCCGGTGCCATGTCCCGCCACTTGATTCAGATCGGCGACACTGACTGTCGGACTTTCGTCATGGTAATCCTTGCTGTCGTCCGGCTTGAAACTGTCCGGATGGGTTATGCGCAGGACCGCGCCGTTAAGCGAAGCGTTGTTATTGTTGTCATAGATTATCGTGTAAGTCAGAAGCTTTCCGCTAGCCGCTTGAGTCGAACCATCTACTGAAACCGTCACGCGATTTTCATTAAAAGACGCTTTGCGGACCTGATATATGGCGACAAGGATCAAGACTATGACTACAATAATGCCTACGGCTATCCCGCCGATTTTCAGCATTTTCTTCTTCTCCTCGGTCAGCCACGTCTTTTTTTCTTCCCAAGCATCCGGCCGGACCGGATTTTCATCCTCTCTGCCGGCCGAATCGATCCGCGCGTCAAATTCGCTGGCTTCATGCCTGGTTATATCCTCATCCAATTCTTTCTTGTATAATTTGTTCTTTATGTCAAAAAGAGACATGGCTAATATCGATAATTTATTTATGTTTATAACGGAATAATATCAAAAATAAAATTTTTAATCAATTGCCGCCGCAGCAACTTTCAAGCCTCTATGCCATCCAATTTATCGTCTCCTGGACGATAATTTTCAAATTGTTCACATCTCTCTTGTCCACTCTCAATTTGATCAGGCTTTCCAACTTGTTTTTCAAAAAGATACGGAGCAATTTTATGGATTCGTTGCTGATCGCCGTCTTATCATTTTCCGCCGGCTGGCATTTCCGGCACAATATTCCTCCACGCGAAGCACTGAAGCAATTTTTTTCCAGCGCCAGTTTTTTTCCGCAACGCACGCATCTTTCAACTTCGATTCGATACCCCATTTCATCCAGCACTTTGAAGACCAGGCCGAGAGTTACAATATCCGCTCCGTTTTCATCTTTCGCCAAATTTATAGTCTCAAGATATTTCTTCAACAAATCGAACGTTACCTGATCTTTTTCCTCCTCGGATATGATCTTACCCAGGATTCTGAAGGCATAAAAGACACGGCCCGTGAGGACAAGATCGGACTTTATGTTGGAAAAATTATTGACGGCGATGGCTCCGGTAATCTTGCCCATCCCTCTGCTTTTCGCGGCAAAAATTTCAGCGAGGGTTACAGACTCCAGATTGCCGGCCAATTTGGCGTTCGGCTTCCTGACGCCTTTGCCCAAGATGCGGATCTTGCCCGCTTCAAAGGTATAGATAGTATATATCCGGTCGGTTTCACCAACATCTTTCTTGCTCAAAATTATTCCTTGATATTTGTAGTCCATGCAATAATTCTAACTTAATCCAAAGGAAAAGAAAAAGGCCGATCGTATTACGATTACGACGGCCGAATTAATTCGGAACAATCGCGATTCAACCGGCCCTTTTAAAACGCCTTTTCTCTATTTTCTCTTTTATGACGCCCGCTATCTGCCAGAGCAAATAGACGAAGACGGGCGCTATGGCCGCGACGATACTCACGGAAAAGCTATTTATCAGAATAAGCGTTTCCTTCTTCGGATTATATAGAAAAATATAATCCAAAATTCCCGCGCCGAGTCCCAGCGTCAAGGAAAATAAACCGAAAATTATTTCATTGAACTTCCTCATTCTTTCTCCTCCTTTTTATGGAAATGGAAACTCTGAATATTTTTCCCTCGACGTTTAAATCTTTCACGAGATCCGCTCCGTCCAAAAGTTCCGGAGACAACTTTGTTGCCAGAACTTCTTTCTGGATAAGATTTTTAAGGTTCTCGTCATTGAAAACCTCTTGGAGACCATCATATCCCACTTCGATACGGTTGTCCACTTCGTAGCCGGCTTCTTTTCTCATCTCCTGGATGCTGCGGATGATCTCGCGGGCATGGCCTTCGAGTTTCAAGTCTTTGGTGACATTTATATCTAGACTTATTTCTTTATCAGAAGTGTCATTTGGATCTCCAAAAACAACTTCTTTTATGTTAAGTTCGTCTTTCATTATTTCTATGTAATGATCACTTTCGATTGATGGTGCATATTTTCCTGGAATATGGATTGAGTGTAATGGCTGCCTAACTTTAATTTTATCATTGGCTCTTTGTTGCAAACCATCACTAATGACTTGTCTTAATATTGACATGTCGAAATTTAATTTGTGATCAATCAATGTTTCATCCGCCAACGGAAAATCCGTCAAATGCACAGATTCTTTGCCGGTTAAATTTTTATATATCTCATCCGCCATAAACGGAGCAAATGGTGCCATGAGTTTGGACAATTCAACCAAAACAAAGTGCAAAGTCTGATAGGCCTCTTCTTTATCTGCATCGTCCTCGCTCTTCCAAAATCTCTTCCGGCTTCTTCGGATATACCAATTGGAAAGATTGTCGATAAATTTCGGGAACAATCGCGCGGCATGATTCAATTCATATGCTTCCATATGCTTATTGAAATCGCGGATCAGAACATTGAGTTCTGACACGATCCATTTATCCAACAATCCCTTTGGCGCTTTGAATTCTTTCGGCTCCCATTTATCAATATCCGCATACAATACGAAGAAAGAATACGAATTCCAAAGCATACGGAACATTCCACGCACCAAATCAGCCACATCCGCTTCTTTGAAATTCAAATTTTCCGCCGCCACGACCGGCGAGCTCATCAGATAGAATCGGACGGCATCAGCGCCATACTTGTGGAACATTTCCATCGGGTCAGGATAATTCTGCAAGCGCTTCGCCATCTTTTTGCCGTCTTCCGCCAGAACAATTCCGTTCACAATGACATTATTATACGCGCGGGAATCTTTAATGGCGGTCGCGATGACATGGAGATAATAAAACCACGCCCGGGTCTGATCCTGCCCTTCCGCGATAAATTCCGCCGGAAAGTTGGTCTCAAATTTTTCCCTATTCTCGAACGGATAGTGCATCTGCGCATATGGCATGGAGCCGGAATCGAACCACGTGTCCAAAACATCCGGTATGCGGCGCATTTCACCATCACATTTTGCGCACTTGAAAGTTATTTTATCAACAATATGTTTGTGCAAGTCAGTGACTTTTGTTCCCGATCTTTCTTCCAAGGATGCGATCGAGCCGAAAACTTCCGTCTCACCGCACTTGTCGCATTTCCAGATCGGCATCACCGATGCCCAAAAGCGCTGTCTTGAAATCGACCAATCACGCGCGCCTTCCAGCCATTTACCGAAGCGCCCTTCTTTGATGTGTTTCGGCGTCCAATTGATGTCTTTCGCCAGTTTCAAAGCTTCTTCTTTGACCTTGGTCACGTTCACAAACCAGGAAGATGTTGCGTAATTGATGAGCGGCGTATCGCATCTCCAGCAATGCGGATAACTGTGCGTATATTTTTCTGAAGAAAATATTTTTCCTTGCTTGTCCAAAAATTTTACAATATGCAGGTCAAGTTCTCTGATTTCTTCCGGTTTATCTTTTGCTCGCGGTTTCACGCTTGCTCCGGCAAAATCAACTGCTTCTGGTTTGATCAATCCATCCAAGCCAACGTGTTGTATGAACGGCAGATTATATTTTTGAGATAGCTTGAAGTCATCATCGCCGAAAGCCGGCGCGATATGCACGACACCCGTTCCTTCATCAGTCGTCACAAAATCACCGGCATAGATCTTCCAGCCATTCTCTTCATTCTGTAAACCGGATCCGACATAATAATCAAATAAAGGTTTATATTCTTTGCCGACCAGATCCTGTCCTTTGAATTCTTCAATAATTTCAACTTCTTTATCCTTAAAAACTTTTTCAATCAAATTTTTAGCTAAAATATAAACCTCAGTGGAATCATGTGCGCTCAGGTGCGAATCAGTGGTTCTGACTTTCACATAATCAATATCCTCTCCCACCGCCAAGGCCACATTGCCGATCAATGTCCACGGTGTTGTTGTCCAAGCCAGTATAAATGTCTTTTCCATATTTTCCTCCCCTTTATAAGGGGAGGTGGCCATCAGGCCGGAGGGGTTAATCAATTCAAATTTAGCGATTGCGGACAAATCCTTGATATCTTTGTATCCTTCCGAGACCTCCTGTTGCGATAAAGTGGTTTCGCATCGGGTGCAGATATGCATAGAACGGTAGCCTTCATAGATCAA
>JAJYGF010000023.1 GCA_021785125.1 bacterium
TAAATTTTTCTGTGGATATGAGTTATGATGAGTTTTCTAAAATTTATTTAGAAGCTTTGTTAATTTTAATAAAAAAATACATTAAATGACTATGAAAAAATTTATAAAAGAAAATTGGCTTAAAATTCAGCATAAGTTTAATTTTAAAAATATATCCAAGATATTTTTTGTTTTTCTCTATAAAATCTTTAAATTAAAAATAAAATTAGAGAAAAAATTTCTTCCTAAAATAAAGGAAAAGATAAAACCTTTTTTATTTTTTTACAAAAAAGAAAAATTTTTAAAAATAGTTGGCCTAATAAGGTGTGGCTTGAAGGATATAAGATCTAAAATTTTTATTTTTGCTGCATTTTTTATTGTCTCTTTTATATCTTTTTCTTATTTTGCTATTTTTAAATTGAACGATGTCATTGTCGGAAAAAGTATTCTTGCTAGTTATTTTATTTTACAATTTAAATTTATTAAAAATGCTAGAATAGATTTTATTCTTGCGGCTCTTATTTCCTTTATTGCATTGTGGATTTATTTGTTTTTTCATTTAAAGCAAAATTCCATTAAAAAATTGTTAAGGGTATATTTTTTCAGTTTGTTTTTTGCTGTTATGGGATTCGGATTTGCTTACCTGGGCGCAAGGTCTTTCGCCGCAGGAGATATTCTTTTTGAAAGGATAAAAATTAGCAGAAATCATTCCGCGGAAAACGTATATTGGAGTACGGATGAAATTTTAAACAGGTTGAAAAATCAAAATGAGCCACCAAAAATAATCAGGGGAGAAGCTGATGCAACCAAGCAGGCAATTTTGACTATTTTGGATGCTCAACAAGGAGGAACATTTTATAAACAACAGATATTACCAAACACACCCAATCTATTTTCATATAAGATAACCAGTCTAGATGATGCATCTTTAATCATGGTGAATAATGATCTCTTTGTTAGAAAATTTGATGTCGGAGTTTTGGAAGCTGTGAGTCCGACGATTGCAAAATTAATGATAGAAAAAGAAACCGATCAGCGCTATGTTAAAACTGATCCGGAAATGCATCTTATGGGCCGGGAAGAATACAATAAGTTTAGAGAGGATCAGATAAATATAAGGATTGCAAAATTAGATGATGCCTTGACCCAGGTTACAAAGATTGTAAATTCTTATTACTCGGCTGTTGATTATGATAATAGTAAGGTAAATTATTATGTTGAAATGGCAAGCTTGACACTTTCTCAGGGAAATCTCGCTTATTCATCATGCATTAATGCCCAAGATTGCACGTATAACTATAACCCGGGATACTTTATCGGCTATACCTACATATCCGGAAATTCATATGAAACTTGCGAGCCAAGATATACATATGCTTATTGTGAAAGCCAAAGATATTTATATAACGATGAAATTGATCAATATAACAATAATGCTGCCGATTGGCGTGTGCAGTTAGGGTCTGATCAAAATGAGTTGGCTATGTATTCGGAAATAAAAAAGATCATAAAACTTTACAAAAATATGGCTGATTCGTCAAAAGAGGACATACCATTTGAATTAGGAGTATTTGATCCGCCAAATAATATAAAGGTTGCAATCGATGCTACTAAAGTAGATAATTTAGCCGATTATTTTGCTACCGTTGTCCATGAATATTATCACTATACAAGCTATATTTCAGATGAAAAACAGTTGCCGACATTTTTTGAAGAAGGGTTAACTGAATATTTTGCAAGAAAGGCAGTAAAGGATGATATTGGCATAGAAACTAATGAAGGATATCCATTGATCGAAGGGGTTATTAAAAGATTTATGGAAAAGATACCTGAAAAAGAATTTCAAGATATATATTTTACAAAAGATAACGATTTATTAGAAAAGACATTGGATGATGCGTACGGAAAAGATTTCTATAAAAATAATGAAATATATTTCGATTATATTTCTTATATTCCTACAGACAAAGCATTAGAAATAACAAATAATTTGTTGGATAAAATCGGAGCTTCAAAATTAACGAAAGACGATTTGCTTAGTAGAAGCAGTCAATTTTAGAAATGAAAAAACTTGAATTTCATCTCACAACCTTCAACAAAATCATCCTTTGCCGATTAATTTAAAATAAAAACAAAAAATGAAAAGGCAGCGTAATTATATTCTCTTTCTGGATGAATCGGGCAAATCCAAACTTTCAGATGTTGGAAATAATTTTTTATTATGTGGAATTGTTATCGACAAAGACCTCCATACCGCACTTTCCAGCTACATGATATCTCTGAAAAACAAAAGCGGTATATCCTCAGAAGAGAATATCCATGCCTTTGATCTTTTTGAAAACGAGAAGGTTAAGGGAAAGAAAATAAGAACAAAAGAAATAGACCAATTCTTTGAAAGATTGACCGTTCTGATCCAAGGTGCGGAAATCATAAGCTGGACGGTTCGCGTAAATAAGGATCAGTATAAAAAGATCATTGAAAAAAGAGCTAAAAAATTGAAATGCAACAAGAAGCAGATCGAAAAGATAATCCAGAAGGAAGGACTGCACGATTTTCTTTATGAAGCTTTGTCCAGGAAGATAATTTTAGAGTTCGGACATTTTTTGGAAAAAGAAGACGCGTATGGAGAAGTTATGGCTGAATCAAGAAGGCAAGATGATAGCGCTGTTTTGAAAGCTTTCATCGATGCGACCCAATCATCCAAATTCAAAGAAGGCTCCTGGTATCATGAATGGTCAAGGTATAGTTTTAAAAGGTTACATAGTCTTGTGTTTCAAAACAAAAAAGGATTGAGTTTTGGACTTGAAGTTGCTGATCTTTTTGCGTGGTCGCATTTTAACAGCCATCATGGTTTGGCAAGAGAATATTCATCCAAAGCGAAATTGAAGCGTATCCATGACAGACTTAAAAAAGTCGAAGATATCATGAAAAAAACACTCATCAAAGATGGTGTGGAAGAAATGACTAGAGCTAGAATAAAAAATGTTGCCGGTGATCGAGTCTCCGAATTTACCAATGCTATCAAGGAATTGAAGCTTGCTTAGTAAATTTGGGGACCCCGCTACTTATATAGCGAGCCTTAAATATAATATAACCGAATTCTTGATTTATTGCAAATCCATCAAAATGTCTAGCAAAATAAAAAAGTCTGGCATAATTAGCAAAATGAAGAAGTTTATTTTTCATCTCACAACCTTCAACAAAATCATCCTTTCACTGGCGGCGCTTTTGCTGGTCGGCTTCGGGACTTTTGAAGCGACAAGCATATATTTCCACAAGCAATTCCAGGTTTTCTATAGCTTGGACCAAAAACAAAATGACCAAGAAATCATCAAGCTGATCGATTCGGCTGACAAGTATGTGTATTTCGCCGTCTTTACTTTCACCAAGGACAACATCGCGGACGCATTGATCGCGGCCAAACAGAGAGGCGTCTTGGTATGGGGCATCACGGACACCGAACAGGCGCAATCGGATTTTGAAAAGCCGATCATCGACAAGCTGAGCTCGGCCGGCATCGCGGTGGAAACGCAGAAGCATCCGGACGGCATCATGCACATCAAAGCGATCGTGACGGACAAGGCGTACGCGCTCGGAAGCTACAATTGGACGCAGTCAGCTACGGTGGCCAATGACGAAATTTTGGAAGTCGGAACCGACAAGAATTTGCATGATCGGTATTTTGGAATTTTAAAAAATATTTTAATCGCTAACCAATAAATCGATGGACAAAAAATTTAATAAACAGAATCTTATCGGGATAATCGTGCTTGTTCTGGTAGTAGCGGTGGCGGCCTATTATCTCGGCGCTTCCAAGAAAGAGCCTCAAGTCGCTTATCCATCAAAAGGTGCGAATGGGACATATGGCTCAAGCCAAAGTGCGGGAGTCTTCGATTATGCCCAGGCGCCGAGCCATATCGGAGAATATGCGAGCGTGCGAGGCAAGGTGTTGCGTGTGTATCGATCAAAGAAGGGAACGACATTTTTGGATTATTGTTCGAGCTACAAGGGTTGTCCGTTCAGCGCGGTCATCTTCTCTTCCGCTTCGGGGAATTTCAGCGATCCGTCGCAATATGAGGGCAAGGAAATCACCGTGACCGGAAAGATCAGCTCATATCAAGGAGGCGCGGAAATAATTTTGGACAGTCCGGATCAGATTTCGCAGTAATTTTTCAAAAAGTCATCCGTTTGCGGGTGGTTTTTTTATCATAGCGACAATAATCAAGCGGAAACAGATTTTTTGATATTCCAATTCGAAGTCTTAAAGCGATGCTTTTTTGTTGGACTAAAACCGCAAAAAAAGCTATCATACGAGCATATCTTAAAGGAAAAACGATGTCCTTCCCCGATTTGGCCAATTTCCACCAGACATTTTTGTGGGTCATTGCGCATGGTTATGTCTTGATTTTTCTCGTCATGTGCGCCGAAGGGCCGGTCACGACCGCGGCCGCCGGTTTCGCGTCGGCTTTGGGATATTTCAATCCATGGATAATTCTGGTCCTGTCCATATCCGGCGATTTGGTGCCGGATTCGCTTTACTATATGGTTGGATATTTCGGCCGGTTCGCCTTTATAGAAAAATTAGGTCTGCGCCTGCATCTGACTGAAACTCGTGTCGGGCGGATGGAAGATCGGCTCGAGAAAAACTTCGGCAAAACGATGGTGGCCTTGAAGGTAACACCGGTGATTCCAACCTTTGGGTTTATGCTGATCGGCTATCTGAAGCTGTCGTTTATACGCTTTACCGAATATTCGGCGCTGGTCACTGTTCCAAAATCCATCATGTTTTTGGCCATCGGATATTATTTCGGCCGGCTGTATGACATAAACCGATATTTGCATTATGCCGGAATATTTTTCCCAGTGGCGGTATTGGTTGCTTTGCTGGTTTATCTCGGCTACAAAAAGATAGCAGCGATAGTTGCCAAAAAGGCCGGAAAGATATAGAATCAAGACTGTGATTTTTCAGAAAAAGTCTTATGCGCATAGCGATGTTTTCCGACAATTTTTATCCGGAGTTAAGCGGAATTTCCGATTCTTTGATCGAATCAGCCAAGGAATTGGCCGGAGTGGGACATGAAATTGATTTTTATGCGGCCAGATATTCCGCAAAGGATTTCAAGACTTATAACGTGCCTTTCGAAGAGCTTGACCTTGGGCCGAATGTCCGGTTTTTCCGCATGGCTTCTTTTCGATATCCGGCTCCGACCCAGCAGGCGCGCATGGTTGTTCCGACTCTTCTGCGCTGGCTGTCGATGCGCAAAAATCGTCCGGACATCATCCATGTCCATCATATTTTCGGCGTGGGAATCGAAGGATTGGCGGCCAGTAAGTTTCTAGACGTGCCTTTGGTCGGCACCAGCCATACGCCGATAACCGAATTTTTGCATTACGGACCGTTCCAAGGAAAGTTTTTGGATAAGTTTGGCCTGAAATACGTATCCTGGTTTTATAATCGCTGCCAATATGTGACCGCCCCCTCGCAAGGTATTTTGGACGAGATGAAGGCGAATGGATTTAAACAGCCGAGTCGTCCGATTTCCAATCCGATCGATTTGAGGAATTTTTATCCCGTTTCCAAAGAAGAGAAGCAAAAAATAAAAAATGATTTCGGCCTGTCCGGCTTTACGGTTTTATATACCGGGCGTCTGGCATCCGAAAAACATATTGATGTCATCATCCGCGCGATAAATTTGATTAAAGACAAGATTCCGAACATAAGTTTTGCCATTACCGGACACGGCGATGCGAAAGCCGATTTGGAGAAACTGGTCGAAGGTCTGGGCTTGGGCGGCAGGGTCAGATTTTTCGGGACGCTATCAATGGAGGACCACGCGAAAATATATAAGGCGGCGGATGTGTTCGCAATCGCCAGTACGGCTGAAACGCAGAGCCTTAGTTTGATGAAAGCTATGGCGACCGGCCTTCCGTCTATCGGTGTGAATGCCAGAGCCTTGCCGGAATATATCAACAAAGACAATGGATTTATTGTGGAGCCGGGCGATTACGAAGGTATGGCGGAAAAAATTATGTATCTGTTTGAAAATCCCGAAGCGGGGGAAAAGCTGGGCCGAGGCGGCATTGAGCTGGTAAAAGAATTTTCACCGGCTAAAATCGGGGCCGAATGGAATAATTTATATAAAGAGGTGACACTTGCCCATAAATCTGGTAAAATCAAAGCATATGAAACTTAGCTTTGTCATTCCCGCCTACAACGAGGAAAATTATATCCAGCATTGCATCGAGGCTATTTTGAGAGACGTTAGAGCCGGAAAATACGATGTAGAAATCATTGTCGTGAACAATGCGAGCACGGATCGGACGGCGGAAGTGGTTAGCCGTTATGCCGAAGCGAAGCTGGTGTATGAACCGGTCAAAGGATTGACGGCCGCCAGGAAGGCGGGATACTTGGCTTCTTCCGGAGAATTGATTGCCAATGTCGATGCGGATACCAAGCTTCCCGCGGGCTGGATCGGGAAAGTTTTGCAAGAATTTTCTCAGAATGATGATCTGGTTGCTTTGAGCGGACCGTATGTCTATTATGATTTGTCCAAGTGGCACCAGCTTGGAGTCAACATATTTTATCGGATCGGATATTTCACGCATCTGATCAATCATAAATTTTTGAAAAAAGGGGCGATGCTTCAGGGCGGAAATTTCGTCTTAAAAAGGTCGGCGATCGAAAAGATGGGCGGATATAACACGGAATTCGTCTTTTATGGAGAGGATACGGATATCGCCCGCCGCATCCAGAAAGTGGGAGAAGTCAAATTCACTTACGGACTTCCGATGTACACTTCCGCCAGGCGTCTCAAGGGCGAAGGCATGCTGGTCATCGGGACGAGGTATGCGATAAATTATTTCTGGACATTGATTTTCAAAAAACCTTTTCATAAAAAATTCAAGGACATAAGAAATTAGTCATATGAAGAAGATAATCGCAAAGCATAAGTCTTTGTGGAAAGATAAGAATTTTCTGAAGACCTTTGCCGTCAGTGCCCTATTCATCTTGGCCAGTCTTCTGATTAATCACGTGGCGAGCGTCTACGCGACCAGCCGGGCCAGCAATCCTGTCGACGATATCATCCTGAGCAACTTTCCCGTGGTGAATGTTGATTTCATCGTCAACGAAGGAATGATCACATTCGTCAGTTTTGTCGCCCTGCTGCTTTTTTTGGAGCCCAAACGGATTCCATTTGCCCTGAAAACGGTCGCCTTGCTTTTTATCGTCCGGTCGATATTCGTTACCATGACGCACCTGGGTCCGTTTCCGAGCCGGTCGTATTTGGATCCGCAAGATCTTCTGTATTCCTTGAATCTTGGCGGCGATTATTTTTTTTCCGGCCATATCCGGTTCCCGTTCC
>JAJYGF010000014.1 GCA_021785125.1 bacterium
GCATTTGGCGGGTTGCAAAAGCAACCCGGGAACCTCGAGGCACTCAGATTTTTGATCGAGTCTTGACGAGAAATTCCAAACGGAAGAGTGGCCGAGAGGTTTAAGGCGGCAGTCTTGAAAACTGTTGAGCTGAAAGGCTCCGGGGGTTCGAATCCCTCCTCTTCCGCCGCCAAATTTTTAAAACAAAAAAATGTATATCGACGGATTTAAAAAAAACGACGATCGCGACGATCGCAAAGAAAAGGAAGAAAAGATAAAAAATTTTTATACCCGCAAAGAAAAGAATGATATGATTCGGGATGAAGAAACTGTTACGGCGGCCGAGCCCGTCCGGACGGAAAGCGCGCTGGCCCGTTGGCAGGCGCCGGAATTCGAGACATACGAAAGGGACAGGCGTTGGGAGATGTATTTGGCCCTGGTTCTTGCGGCCATCGTTGCCTATGCCGTTTTCACCAATAGTCCGATCATGGCCATCACTTTTATCCTGATCGGAGTGGTCGCCTATATCTATATGAACAAGGAAGCGCGTATCCTCGATTTCATGGTCACTTCTGACGGTGTCGTTGCCGGAAAAGAGCTGTATCCTTTTGAAAACATAAAATCATTCTGGATTTTTTACGAGCCTGACGGAAAAAAAGTCATCAGTCTTCATACGAGAAGCTATCTGCCTCCGTATGTGCACATTCCGATACACGAAGAAGATCCGGTCGAACTGCGGGAGATCCTTTTGCAATATGTCCCAGAAATCAAGCAGGAGGAGGGAGTGATCGACACGCTTGAAAGATTGTTGAGAATATAGTAAGCTTTATTAATGCTGATTTTTTATCAGCTATGCGCTTGTAGCTCAGTGGATAGAGCGTTTGGTTGCGGTCCAAAAGGTCGCAGGTCCGATTCCTGCCAAGCGCACGAAATTCATGTCCTTATAGCTCAGCGGATCAGAGCGTCTGGTTCCGGTCCAGAAGGTCGCAGGTCCGATTCCTGCTAAGGACACAAAAACAAAAAACGTTCCCTAAGCGGGAACGTTTTTTGTTATGTCGAAGTTAGAATCTTCTTCCTCCTCCGAATCCGTTGCCTCCACCGAATCCCGGTCTTGGTCCGCGGTTTCTCATTCTTTTCTTGTTACATTCGTAGCAGAAAAGCTTTCCGTATGTACCGTCTTCTTTCTGAGTCGGTTCGAACGGCAATTCGTTGATAGCAGTTCCACATTCTGAACATGTGATATTCAATGCTGAGATATCAAACATCTGTCTCTGTGGTCTTTGCCCGTTGTCTTGATAAGCCATTTAGCAGTTGTCACCTCTCTTTCTAGCTCCCGCAAGCGGGATTAATCGGTGACTCTACTCGTATAGCTTATCGTTAACCAAAACTTAAACTAAATTCGAAATTATCACCTATGGAAAGAGTATAGCACCAAAATGGCAAAAAGTCAATAATTCCGGGACGATAAAAAGCCGCCTCCGGAGGGAAGCGGCCAGGATCAGGCGATTATCGAATTCTTCTTCGCCATATCCAAAGGTACAAATTTGAAAACTATGGATGCGATGCCCAACAGGATGCAGGCGACCAAAATGTAATTTCCAAAATTGACCAGTCCTGATTCGGAATCAAGCAGGGCGCAATAGATGACCAGCGCGAAACATATGCCGGTCTTCCACTTTCCGAAACTGATCGCTCCGATGGAAAATTTCAACCTCATCAGAATTATTCTGACGGCAATCTGTCCTATTGCTTCGACTGCGATGAAGGCAAGGACGAGATTGAAGGATATTATGCCTTTGAACGAGAAGCTCAACAGGGGCGGAAGATAAGTCAGTTTGTCGGCCAGTGGATCGAGGAATTTTCCCCATTCCGAAACTAATTCGGCTTTTCTGGCGACTTCTCCATCAATGCCGTCAAGGATCGCGGCAAAGGCAAACACCAATATTGCGGTATTTTCCAAATGATAGAAGAAATAGAGAAGAAAGCCTGTCCATGCCAAAAGTGTTCGAAAATAACAGATTGGATTCGGTTGAAGAATCCAATTGTTTTTGATGATAGCCTTTGCTTTTAGCGGGTATTTTTTGAGGATCCACTTACAGAGAACATAAAAAACGATACCGACGCCGGAAGCGGTCGAAATGACTAAAAATCTGAACATTGCTCCATCTCCTTTCTGGGCAATTCTTAATTTTGAATAAAATGTACTTTCGCAAAATCTGTTTTTCAGCTTGTTCTAGTAGAATATCCCAAATATGCTCAAAGAGCAAATAATCTTGATGTTAGACGGGATATCTGATATCCTGGATATGTTATCAATTGGAGAGGTGGCTGAGTGGTCGAAAGCGGCACACTGCTAACGTGTTAACTCTTAACCGGGTTCCAGGGTTCAAATCCCTGCCTCTCCGCCCGTATCATAGACAGAGCTTCGGCTCTGTTTTTGCTTTGTATAAGAAGAAGTTCTTTTCAGATATTCCAAGACGTAATTTTCAGAAAAATTAGCCCGTACATTATGCCTAGCAACCCCCAAAGAAGATCTCCGAAAGTATCCGAGGTAATGAATTGTCCGTAAATTCCCGACTCTTGCGTATGGAAGAGAATGTCGGAAGCGGACTCCCAGATTTTCCACGCCACTCCGCCAGCCAAAACCATCAAAACAACGGGCCAAATTATCTGTCTGAAATTTAATTTTTTCCAAACCATGAGCATTTCTCCGAACACGATGGAAAATAACAATCCGGTCGTCAGATGGACAAATTTGTCATACTCGAAACCGACCGTATAAAGCTGGAAAAGGCCGAGTTCGCCGGCCGCATTCATCAGAACGGATATGGCCAGAAAGGTTTGCATTTTTAAGATCACTTTCTTTTTTTGAGGCGTATCTTTTCTAAATAACATTGGCGGAAGAAAAATTACGGCCGCGGAAACCAAGAAGATAATTCCCAGATAAGTCGGATAATACACGAAATGAGACCATTTTTTTGGCAGAAACAGCAGAATCGTTCCCAAGACGGCCAAACCAGCGCCGGAAATTTTTATAAATTTCTCCATAAAGATACTACACGCAACAAAAGAATTCATTTTCTGTTGTTAAGATCCAAGCGTACAAGTCTTTAGATTTTTATCAAGCGAATTCTTGGCGGGAAATTACGGCCGCGAATACTTTTTTCGCTCCGTTTTCTTTCAAAATTCTAGCACATTCGAACAATGTGGCACCAGTCGTGGATATATCATCGACCAGAAGTATGGATTTGCCCTTGATCGGTTCCGGAGAACCAATCGCGAAGGCGTCTTGAAGATTGGCTTTTCTTTCTGAATATTTTTTGACCTTCATCTGGGGCGGCGTGTATCGTCTGCGCTGCAGGATATTTTCGGCGACCGAAATTTCCAGGCCGGGCGCAATGTTGCGGCTTATGTGCTCGGCCAAGAGCTTCGATTGGTTGAAGCCGCGCCAGCGCAAGCGTCTGGGATGTAGCGGCACCGGAACAATAATATCGGCAATAGGCAAGGAAGATGACAACAATCTTTGCGTAAGGATTTTTCCGAACGGGATATGCAGATCCTCGATGAATCTGTATTTATACAGATGCACGAATTTATCCAAGCCGCCTTCCTTGTATCTGGCCGCGACCAAAAGCGCGTCCAGATGGGAACGCGCTTTGCAATTCGGACAAGCCAAGCCGTCTTCAGTGATTGATTTTTCGCAGACGGGACAGACCTGGAAAGACAAAAGATTTATTTTTTTCAAACAGTCATCGCAAAGCCAGTCGTTTTCTTTGCCGCAAGAGAGGCAGGAGACGGGAAATAAGATGTCTAATAAAAAATTTTTCAAGTCTATGGGTCTTGCCGATATTAATTTAATCCCATCTCTTCCTTTTTCAAGCTGATCGTAATTTTGCCGTTTCTGACTCTGTCATAAACTATCATTTCGGCGATCTTATTCTCCAAAAGCTCCCGGATGTTCTTGCGGATCAATCGGGCACCCTGATCGAAAGACAGGCTCTTTTTCGCTATGTGTTCCGTAATTTCAGGCTTGTAGTCAAGCCTTATGTTCTGCGCCGATATTCTTGCGGCCAATTTTTTCAATTCCTTGTCGGCGATCTTCTTTATTTCCGTTTCGCCCAAAGCGTTAAAAACCAGAATGTGGTCCAGGCGATTCAAAAGTTCCATGCGCAATATTTCTTTCAGATCGTCCAGGACGTCTATTTTCATCTCATTGAATTTCTCATGGATTTCTTTCTTCTTGGTTCCGGATCCGAGTTCGAAGCCGACTTTGACGGCTTCAGCTTGAAAATTTCCGGTGCCGATGTTGGAAGTCAGGATAATGATCGTGTTTTTGAAGCTGACAGCCGTGCCCTCGGCATCGGTCAAGATTCCATCTTCCAGGATCTGCAGCAAAATATTGAAAACTTCCGGATGAGCCTTCTCAATTTCATCGAATAAGATGACGGAATATGGATTGCGCCTGACTTTTTCCGTCAGATTTCCGCCTTCTCCGTAGCCGATGTAGCCGGCCGGAGAACCGATGAGAGAAGAGACGCTGTGCTTCTCCATGAATTCGCTCATGTCGATCCGGATGAGCGAACCGGCATCGCCGAAATATTCCCGCGCCAAGATTTTGGCGGTCCATGTCTTGCCGACCCCGGTCGGTCCCAGAAAAAGAAACGAGCCCAACGGCCGGTCCGGATCGGATACGCCCGATTGCGAACGCAACAGGGTATCGGCAAGCTTTTTGATGGCTTCGTCCTGTCCGATTATGTTCGCGGCCAATATTTTGCGGATATTTTTGATCTTGCCGCTTTTTTCCCGGGCCAATTTTTCCGTCGGTATGCCCGAAATTTTTGAAACAGTCTCGATGATATCTCGCGCAAGAATGTCGATCGGCCCGCTCTTTTCGCCGAAGTCTTGGAAGCGGAGCGCTTGTATTTTTTCTTCGATAATTTTTTCGGCATGGCGTAGGCCGATGGCTTTTCCATAATCCTCCTTTTCCACCAGTTTTTCTTTCTGTTCCAATATGGACAATCTCTCCTCCTCCAAGTTTCTCATCCGTATGGAGGAGTCGGAGATCTTTTCTTTCGATCTGGCGTTGGAAGCGGCTTCGTCGATTATATCAATGGCCTTGTCCGGCAGAAAGCGATTCTGTATGTAGCGCGCGCTAAGATCTATCGCCAAACGGACGACATCGTCGGAAATTCTGACGTTGTGGAATTTTTCATAATTTTCGCGGATGCCGAAAAGTATTTTCTCGGCCTCTTGGATGTCCGGTTCTTTGATTCGGATCGGTTGGAATCTTCTCTCCAGGGCCGCGTCTTTTTCGATGTGCTTTTTGAATTCAGAGTGGGTGGTGGCGCCGATCAGCCGTATTTCGCCGCGGGCCAGAGCCGGTTTTATGATGTTGGCTAAATCCAGGCTGCCGCTCAAGTTTCCGGCGCCGATGATCGTATGTATTTCATCGATAAACAGAATTATATCCTTGCTTTTTGAAACTTCCTTGATAATCTCTTTGAGACGGCTTTCAAATTCTCCCCGGAAGCTGGTGCCGGCGATCAGTTGAGCGACATCCAGGCTCATTATTTTTTTGCGGTACAGGGCGGGAGGAACAGCTCCTCGATTGATGCGGTCGGCCAATCCCCAGATCAGGGCGGTCTTTCCGACGCCCGGCTCTCCGACAAGCAGAGGATTATTCTTGTTCTTCCTTCCCAAAATATTGATCATGCGGCCGATCTCCGTATCGCGTCCGACGATCGTTTCGCGCTTCTCCCCGGCCTCTTTGTTTATATCGGCACAGAATTTATCGACAAAAGGAAAGGCCGATTTTTTTTCGGCGCTCGTCTTGCTAAGATTGAATTCCGGCATGTCGAAGATTTTGGGAATGTTGGATATCTGGCTCGGATCAAAAAGATCCGTGATGGATTTTTTGACGTCTTCCGTCTTGATTTTGGACAATAGTCCGGCGATGTTCCGGTCGGAAGCGCCGATCAGCGCGTATGTGAGATGTTCGGTGCCGACGTACGGATAATCGAAGTCTTTGGCTATGCCATAAGCCCGAGTGAAAGTTTTTTTCAGACTGTCGGTGGCCAAGACGCGATGTTTTTTGTGAAGCGATTCTTCTTTTTTGAAAACCGGAAGAAAATCTTCCTGGCGCAGGCCGAAGTCTTTCAGGATGTTGCTGCCGATACTGCCTTTTTCCAGATAAATAGCGTAAAACAGATGGATATTGTCCACTTTGTCATGGTTGAATTTTCTGGCCAGCCAGTCCGCCTTAATGAAAGAGCGGCGCGCGTGATTGGTCAATTTTTCGCCGGCTTGTTTTTGAAAAGACGGATTTGTTGGTTCTAACATAGATTTGCCAAAAACATTAAGTTGCGCATTATTTCATATAGTTTATTTTTAAAATCGTTCCGTGTCAACCGAATTTTTTCTGATTGAGATTCGTCGCGCACGGTATTGTGGATAACTTTTTCCTAGTGTCGTGGTATAATAACGATGCGGTTATTAAAATAAAAAATAAAAACAAATGTTCGGCTTGGGAAAAAATACGTTTCTCGGCATAGATATCGGGACTTCAAATATAAAAATTGTCGAATTGAAGGTCAGCGGAAATAAGCCGATCCTTACCAATTACGCTTGGACGTATCTGGATGGCCTGATGGGGGATCGTGATTTGAAGTCTTCCTATTTCGACACGGTTTTGCCCGAATATATGAAGCGCATGCTGAATGAAGCAAAAATGAAAGGCAAGCAGGCGCATTTTTCTATTCCGGCTTTCGGCGGTCTGATAACCTTGATTGAATTTCCTGAAATGACTGAAGAGGATCTTGATCAGGCCATAAAATTTGAAGCGCATAAATACATACCTACGAACTTGGACGAGGTGGTTTTAAGCTGGGACATAGTCAAAAAGAGCAATTCTAAAAATTCGATCATCGGCCAGCCCAAAAAACAGCCCGATCAGTCCGGCAAGGAAAAGAATCAAGTTCTTCTGGTGGCGGCGCCGAAAAGCAAAGTGGCCAAGTATGAAAAGCTGGCGCGGGATCTCAAATTGGAACTGAAGTCTATCGAGATCGAGAGTTTTTCTCTGGTGCGTTCGTTGATCGGCAACGACCAGGGCAATTTCATCATAATCGACATCGGGAGCAGGGTGTGCAACATCATTTTGGTGGAAAAAGGGGTTATAAAGGCCAATAGAAATATCGATGCCGGCGGCCAGGAAATAAGCAAGGCCATCTCCAAGAGCATGAATATAGATTCGGACCGGGCGGAAAAATTAAAGATTTCCGGTAAAAATTTTCTCGATGGCGAATCAAGCATAAAATTTCCGACTCTGGAGCTGATCGTCGGTGAAATTTCCAGGATATTGGGCGCCTACTACAAAGACGGATCGGATCATGCGTTGGACGGACTGATCCTTTCCGGAGGCACGGCCGGTTTTCCGGGATTGCAGGAATATTTTTCCAAGGCGCTTAATGTAAAATCGATCGTCGGAAATCCTCTCGGTCGGATTGAATACGACAAGCGGCTGGAACCGAAAATGAAAGAGGTGATGGACCAATTTTCCGTTGCCATCGGTTTGGCATTGAAGGGCGTCGAGGACTATTTGCGCAAATAATTTTTTAAATAACTCGGCCATCCAAGTGGCTATGAAGTTAAAGCTATGGTAAACATTAATCTGCAAACCAATTCTGTGAACGAGGGCGTGTCAAGCGCCATTCGGCACAAAAAAATTCTGATTATCGTGATTGTTTTTTTAATTTTACTGGCCGCTTCTTATGTCGGGCTTGTCATATATGCTGACAAGATTGCCAAAAATGACGCCAGTGTAAATTCGCAATACGCTGCTCAATATTCGGCGCTCAACAAAGGCGGAGTCGCCGCGGATGTCTATGATTTTCAAGCGCGGATGGATTTGGCTCGATCGCTTGCGGCCAAGTCGGACATAGTCATTCCCAGCTTGCAGGAATTGGAGAAGATCATGACCTCGGGCGCCTATATCAATAGCTATGATTTTGACGCCAAGGGTAAAACTATAAAACTTTCTTGCATTGCTGACGGCTATGATACGATGGCCAAGCAGATATTGGATTTCAAGAGTTCTGATTTTTTTGCGGGTGTCTCCACGGGACAATCGTCGATTGACGCAAGCGGCAAGATAGATTTTGACGTAATTCTAACATTAAAATAACTTAGCCTAAGCCGGATTTCGTATCCGGAAATAAAAATATGAAATTGAAAATATTATTCGTTCCATCGGCCATAGTCGCCGCGATTATCCTGGTAATCTGGGGGATCGTGCCGGCTTACGGCAATTATAAGCAGGCCAAAGACACATTGAAAGCCGATCAAGCGAAATTGCAAGACGTGGATGGAAAAGAAAAAAACATACAGAGCCTTTCGGATCAGCTGAAGGCCAGCGCGGATCAGCAAGGCGTGCTGATGGAATATATTCCGTCGTCCGAGCAGGAAGAGGATGTGATCGGAAGCCTGAACGATCTGGCTTCGAGCGAAAATCTGACCGTCGGCGCTTTGTCTATGGCAACGGACAATGCGGGTTCGGCTTATGCCAATAACAATACCGCCAAAAATCAAAATAAGGATCAAGCCGACAGTTTCGAGGTGAAAATGGATGTGGCCGGACAATATCAAAACATAAAAAACTTTCTGGAAAAACTGGTAACCTTGAAAAGATATAACGAGATTGCCGGTTTGACCATATCCGGCAGCGCTGCTGCAAATACTCCGGATAATCAGGGTAATCAAAAGCAGGCGCCTTCAGACGTTCTTGCGGCGGATGTGACCATGGGTTTCAACTATTTGAAGACGGCCAACTCGGTTGATGATTTCAATGGCAGTATTTTCGCTACCGGCAAATTCAACATGGACGCGATCAAAGACATTCAAGCCAAAACTTCCACGGATATGTCGAAGATTCAAGATAATTCCAGCGGCCGAGCCAATCCGTTTTTGCCGTAAACAAGCTACGCGTATCTTTTGCCACCGTCGTTTCATTTATTCGAGTCATCATGAAAAGCAGCAAATTGGATGAGAAAAATTTCAACCCGATCGATTCTGATGCCGAAACGCGGAGCGGCATTTTTAGCGGCGTTTTGAAAAATAAGGCTGATCGTTCGAATGTCGGCATCTTGGAAAAAAGTCCGAAAAGTATTCCCGGCGGCATCATCAACATTATTCCGCGCGAAGTCGCCGAGAAGAATAGGATGGTTGTGTTTGAAAAAAACGGCCCGAATGTCAAGGTTGCCATGGCTGATCCTCAAGACCTGGATTCATTGAATGTTCTGCGCTTTATCGCGGAAAAGGAGAAAATCAAATTTGAAATATATTTGGCCGACCGGAATGTTCTCGACGCCATGATGAAATTTTATATCGGTCCGACGGAAATCGTAGATGCGGCGGTCCAATCTTTTAAGGAAGACGCTTTTTCGACCGATGCCGATTTTTCAAATGATGCCAAAAAGAAAGAAGAGATCCTGCGGGATGCGCCGGTGGCGAAATTGGTGCAAGTCATCATAAACCATGCCATCGAAGGACATGCCAGCGATATTCACATTGAGCCCATGGACAAAGATTATCGCGTGCGTTTCCGGGTGGACGGCATCTTGCATACCAGTCTGATATTGCCGAAAGAAATAGGTCCGGTTGTGATTTCACGCATAAAGATTTTGGCCAATTTGAAAATAGACGAGAAGAGGAAGCCTCAAGACGGAAGATTCAGGCTGGTGAACGGCGGCAAAGAGATCGATTTCCGCGTCTCGACGCTGCCCGTCATCGAAGGAGAAAAAGTGGTTCTTCGCATTTTGGACAAATCTTCCGGAGTAGGGAATGTGGAAACATTGGGGCTTATGGGATCTGCCTTGGACAACATGAAGCTGGCTATACGGGAGACATACGGCATGATTTTGATCACCGGTCCGACCGGCAGCGGAAAATCAACGACTCTGTACGCGCTCTTGAAAATTTTAAATCAGGAGGAGAGAAACATCATAACTTTGGAAGATCCGATTGAATACGATATCGAAGGATTGAACCAAAGCCAGATAAAGCCGGAGATCGGATATACGTTTGCCAACGGCTTGCGCACGATCCTGCGCCAGGATCCGAACGTCATCATGGTCGGCGAAATACGCGATTCCGAAACGGCCGAATTGGCGGTGCATGCCGCTCTGACTGGACACTTGATGTTTTCTACTTTGCACACCAACACCGCGATCGGCGCCATTCCGCGCCTGGTGGATATGGGCATCGAACCGTTCTTGCTGTCGTCTTCTTTGCGCATGGTCGTTGCCCAGCGTCTTGTCCGAAGGATATGCGACGGATGCAAAGAGGAAATATCTGTTCCGGATACTGTCAAGAAAAGAATATTGGAAGAGATAAGCTCCGTTTCCGAAACTGAACTGGACAAATACGGAGTTGATCTCAAGAAAGGGATTTCTTTCTTCCATGGAAAAGGATGTGATTTGTGCGGAGGTACGGGCTTGCGCGGCAGGTTGGCCATTTATGAAGCGGTTCTGGTGGTTGACAGCATCAAAGACATCATAGCCGAAAAAAGAGGCAATGAGCAGATGATTGAAAAAGAAAGGACAAGCATGGGAATTTTGACCATAAGGCAGGATGGGATATTGAAAATCCTAAAAGGTCTCACGACTATTGAAGAAGTCGAACGCGTCACCGAAGGAAAAATCGCGTTAAGCGAGGAACAATAAATTTAAGTTAAAATATATGGCGAAGAAAAAAATAATGATAATCGAAGACGATATGTTCGTGATGGATATCTATCAGACCAAGTTCAGTTTGGAAGGATTCGAAGTCATATCGGCTGAAAACGGGATTGAAGCTCTCAAAAAAATCGAAAAAGAAAACGTGGTTCCCGATCTTATGCTACTGGACATCGTTATGCCATACATGGATGGCCTGGAAGTTTTGAAGCGTTTGAAGGAGAATAAAAACGTAAGTGGCGTTCCGGTCATCCTGCTGACAAATCTTAGCCAAAAAGAGCAGGTCAGTCGGGGTCTGGAACTCGGAGCCAGCGACTATCTCATAAAATCGCATTTTACGCCGTCGGAAGTCATGGAGAAGATAAGGGTTTATTTGAAACCCGAAACAGCCTGAATAAGCAATTAAAATAATTATCTTACGCCATCGCGCATGACGTAATAACAAAAACAAAATGGCAACGGTCCATCCCGAACAAAGAATAAAAAATCTGATGCGCTTGGTCGCGCAACAAAAAGCTTCCGATCTGCATCTGGTAGTCGGAAGATATCCGACGCTCCGCATCGATGGGAGACTTTTTCCATTGACTGAAGACAGCATACTGACGCCGGCGGACACCCAGAGTATGAGCGATGTCATCCTGAACGAGCAGAACAAGAAAAAACTGCTGGACGAGGGTCAAGCCGACTTGTCATATAATTTCGAAGGCAAGGCCAGGTTCCGGGTAAACGTTTTTTTCCAACAGGGATTTGTCAGCATCGCTATGCGCATGATCCCGAGAGAAATCAAACGCTTAGAAGAGCTCAACATGCCGGAAATCCTGTATGATTTCATCAAATTTTCACAAGGACTGGTCTTGGTGGTCGGTCCGGTGGGTCATGGCAAATCTACCACGCTGGCCGCGCTCATAAACGAGATCAACCATACCCAGGAAAAACACATCGTAACCATAGAAGATCCGATCGAATATATCTACGAACAGGACAGGTCCATCATCAACCAGCGTGAGATCTATCAGGATTCCAAGTCTTTCCAGGCCGCCTTGACTTCCGTTTTCCGCGAGGATGCTAATGTGGTGTTGATCGGGGAATTGCGCGATCTTGAAAGCATCGGGACGGCCATGACCGCCGCGGAAACCGGCCATCTCATTTTTGCCACGCTTCACACCAACGATTCCGCACAGACGATCGATAGGATCATCGATGTTTTTCCGGCCCATCAGCAGAATCAAGTGCGGACCCAACTGGCCAACACGTTGCTTGGCGTGATTTCCCAAAGATTGATTCCGAAAGTCGACGGCGGACGCATTCCGGCCGTGGAAATAATGATCAAAAACCATGCCGTCGAAAATCTAATCCGCGAGGGCAAGGCGTATCAGATTGACAATATCATCGAAACCGCGTCCGAACAGGGCATGATTACCATGGACAAATCTTTGGCCGACCTGGTCCGCCGGGGAATAGTGTCCATCGACAGCGCTTCCGCTTTCGCCAAAGATTCCAATAATTTTCGAAATCTTTTGTAATTGTTCAGATTCCTATTTTTTGCTATAATATAAACAATATTTTCAGCCGGCCGCCGGCTTTCCAAAAAAATGAAATTTATTTTCAAAGCCAGAAGTAAATCCGGAGAATTGAAAGAAGGAACCATTGAGGCCGTTTCGAGCGACGCGGCGGTGGAAGTTCTGCAAAAAAACGATTTATTTACCATCAGTATCAAAGCCGAGAAAGATCGGCAGGCTATCGAGAAAACCTTTTTGAAATATTGGGACCGCGTAAGCAGCAAGGAGCTGATGATTTTTTTCCGCCAGCTTTCGATCTTGATCGAAGCCAAAGTTCCGATCGTAGCCTCTCTTTTGGCCGTCAAGGACCAGACTATTAACGTGTATTTCCAAAAAATTATCGAGGAAATGGTCAACGACGTGCAGGACGGGCTTCCTTTGTCAGACGCCCTGCAGAAACATCGCAACGTCTTTTCTACCTTGGCGGTCAATATCGTCCGCGCGGGCGAAGTTTCCGGAAACTTGAAGAAATCGGTCGAATATGTCGCCAACAACATCGAGAAGACATACAGCCTGAACAGCAAAGTCAAATCGGCCATGATGTATCCGATCGTCGTGCTTATCGTTTTTTTCGTCATCGCTTTTATTGTCATTTCGTTCATCGTGCCCAAATTGACAGTCATGATAACCAGCATAAGCGCGACGGTCCCATGGTATACACAGGTCGTCATTACGACCAGCGATTTCATGTCGCGCTATTGGTGGGCGGTGGCGGTCCTGATCTTCGGCTTCATCGGCGGAGCGGCGTATTATTTAAAAACCGAGGATGGCAAGAGGGAATGGGACCAGATAAAATTGAGACTGCCGATCTTCGGGCCGGTCTTCCAATATGTGTATCTCGCGCGGTTCGCCGACAATCTGGCCGTACTTTTGGCCGGCGGCATCCCCATCATCAAAGCGTTGAACGTGGTCAGTTCCGTCATCAACAATACCGTCTATGAAGCGGTCATTTTGCGCGCCGCGGACGAAGTCAAGATCGGGGGCAACATGAGCGATGCTTTCAGGAAGTCTCCGGATGTTCCGCCGATCGTTTCGCAAATGATAAAGATCGGGGAAGAATCTGGACAGGTGGACATAGTCCTCGGGCACATCGCCAATTTTTATGAACAGGAGTCGGCCGAGATAACCAAAAACCTGGCCACGCTGATCGAGCCGGTGCTGATGGTGATCATCGGGGTGGCTGTCGGATTTCTGGCATTTTCGGTCATCATGCCGATTTACAACCTGGCTGGCCAGTTATAATCGAAAAAAGATTTTTTTAATAGAGATAAGAAATAAATACAAAATAGAAAGGCAGGTGAAAGAATGAAAAAGACAAAGAAAAACAAAAAGGCCAAAAAAGGCTTTACCCTGATCGAACTCTTGATCGTCATCGCGATCATCGGTATTTTGGCTTCGATCGTGTTGGTGAGTTTGAACTCGGCGAGAGACAAGGCTAAACGGGCTTCCGTTCAATCGTCTTTGGCCAGCGTTATGCCAGCGGTAATAATGTGTGCTGATAATACCAGCGCGACATTAAGCGCTCCTTCTGATGTCAATGCGGGGGGCGGCACTATTTGTTCCGATATCACTCAAACGAATGTAACTTGGCCAAGTCTAAGTGGAACTGGATGGTCATATCAAACCATGGCAAGCAATACTGCCGGATCCGGAACTGCTGTTTACAGCGCTACTGACGGTTCTACCAATATCACTTGCAATCAACAGACCAGCACCTGCCAGTAAAATTTTCCATGTTTGCCAATTTGCGCATGTGTATTGGCAAACACACGAAGACTTTAACTTTATATAACGGATTGGTTGAAAATCATTTTGGAGAAAATAAGCCGGGAGAGTTGCTGAATCGCATTAAAGAAGCGTATGGAAGGGATTATGTAAAAATAATTTCTGTTTTTTTGTTTTTCTTTTTTGTGTTCAGTCTTGTCTATTTTTCTGTCAATCGTTTCACGTCGACCGATGATCAATTTTTTAACATAAGATTTGCTCAAATCGTAAGAAGTCATGGATTAGGCGCCTTTAACGGATTCCACTGGATATATTTTTCGAAATTTTCTTTGGGCAATCAAGCCTTTTTTTCTGACCCGCTGTTTTATGTGGCGATGGTTCCTTTCACTTTTGTCAACCCTTTGTTTTTGGGCATCAAATTGGCGGCAGTTTTGTTCGCTTCTTTAATTTTTACTTTTTTTTATTTTTTCCTCCTAAAATTGAGGGAGAAGCATGCTTTTATTTGGACCATAGCTTTCTTTTCCATACTAAACTATGCATATGTGTGGAAAATGTTGATGGCCAGATCATTTGTGATCGCGCCTGCCGTTCTATTGGTCCTGTTATATTTCGCTCACACAAAAAAATATTATTGGGTATTCGGAATCTCCTTTATTTATTTTTTTTGGCATATTGCCACGTTCTTTTTTCCGCTGGGCGTTGTCGTGTTGTATTTCCTGTTTGAAAATTTTTATGGCAAGCGTTTCGATTGGAAGTTAATCATCTATTCTTCGGGGGGATTGTTATTGGCTGTTTTTGCGACTGCAATTTTTTTCCCGAAAGGATTTGCGAATTTTGTCTACTCCTTCCATATAATCTATGGAATTTTTCACGATACGATAATCGGAAAATCTGTTCCGATAGCGGAGGGTTCCGAATTATACGCCGGAAATTTTTTCGATGTCCTAAAAGAAAACACTTTTTTAATTTTTCTTCTGGTCATTTCAGTCAGCTATGAAATATATCGATATGTGCTTTGGAAAAAGAGCGGGAAACGACCGCTCGGAGAAAGAACAAACAAAAGCATAATCAGGGGAGTTTTGTTTTTTCTTAGCATTTTATTTTTATTCGGAACTTTCATAACTTCCAGAAACGTCGACTTTTTTAATCTTTTTGCCATGGCCTACGTCGCCCTGGCGGTCAATGCCGTCCTTGGAGATGTTTGTTTTGAAAATGCAGCTACCCGAAAATCCATAGCATATGGAATCATAATAGTTCTAGTTTATTTATTCGTAGGGAACGGCTTATTTTTGGAGGATACGATTTCGTCGTCTGGCGCTTACGATAAGATAAAAGGAGCCGCGGATTGGTTACGCGCAAACACAAAACAGGGCGAGGTCGTATTTAATGCCACCTGGAATTGGTTTCCGACGCTGTTTTATTATGACACGCATAATTATTATATAGCCGGGGCGGAACCGCGGGACTTTTATGATTATAATCCGGATTTATATTGGGCTTGGTCGAATATTTCATCGCGCGGGTATTTGTGCCTGCATCAGAGCTGTGATTTGGTCCAAGCGCAGCAGCGGTATTATCTGCGCAATGAAAAGCTGAAAAAAATATGGTATGAAAAGGAAGGCGATACCGTGGCCAATTATATCGTCAATAATTTCAAATCCCATTATGTCGTAACTTCAAAAAATTTTACGGCACTGAACGATTTGATGAACAACTCTGAGCGATTCGAAAGGGTTTATGCCGATAATGGATACGGAGAGTTTTTTATATACAAAATCAAATAATCAAAATTGACTGTCCAAAATATCGGTTTGTCATCTTTTTATCCACATATCGCTGCAAAGAGAAATGTGCTATAATTTTAATATAAAATCAATAAGTATTTTTTGTCATGATCCTGTTAATTTTTCTCATCCTCGGTCTTTTGGTCGGCAGCTTCCTGAATGTCGTCGTCTATCGTCTGCGTACGGCGGAGGACCTGATCGTCGACCGGTCGCGTTGCCCGCATTGCAAGACGGTCATCGCCTGGTATGACAACATCCCGGTCTTGAGTTTCATTCTGTTGAAATTCCGCTGCCGCAACTGCAAGCAGAGGATTTCCTATCAATATCCGCTGGTCGAGATTTTCACCGGCCTGATTTTCGCTTTTATCGGTTATCGGTTTTTCAGTCCGACTGACGCGACCACGTGGGCGACCGCCATATATTATCTGGGCATCGCCAGCTTCTTGATCGTCATATTCGTCTATGACATCCTCTACATGGAAATTCCCGGCCTGGTGCTGTGGCCTTCTATCGGCTGGACGGTCGCTTTCAACCTGTTTTTCGATTGGAGCCGGACGGATTTCGGCAACAACGTTTTCAATCTGGCCACGTATTCCGGAGTGCTCGGTGCTTTCATCGCTTTCATGTTTTTCTTCCTTTTGGTGGCGATCAGCAAGGAGAAATGGATGGGGATGGGAGACGCGTATCTGGCGATACTTTTGGGACTTATCCTCGGCTGGCCCGCCATCCTGCTGGGACTCATGCTGGCCTTCGCCATCGGCGCGGTTGTCGGCGTCATTATGATCGCTTCCAAAAAGAAAAACATGCAAAGCCAGATCCCGTTCGCGCCGTTTCTGGTGGCCGGAACGCTGATCGCGATGTTTTTTTACGCTCCGATAATCAATTGGTATTTTTCTTTGTTTTTATAGATGATTATCCTTTGTAGAAAATATAGAGCTGTGACCTTGATCGAACTTTTGATCGTTATTTCAATTATTGCAATTATTTCCGTAACTGGGTTTGTGTCATATCAAAGAAATAAGGCCAAGTCGATTTTAGAAGGTTCACAAGGGGAAATTTCATCCATGATAAAGTTGGCTCAAAGCTATGCTCTAGGAGGAAAAACACAAAGCGGTATTAAACCATGCGGATACGGATTTAGATTTTTAGATAACACTGGTAAGGCTGATTTTACAGATTATGAAATTTTTTATAAAACACCGATTGCCGGATCAGATTGTGCAAATACCAATATGAATTCATTCGTGACTGTTGAATCAGGAACTTTGTCTAACGGGGCGGTGCTTTCGAATTTTGACAATAATGTAGCTGAAACAGAAATATATTTCAGTATTCCTTTTGGCAAAATGTTTATTATTGACGGATCCGGCAATTATGTTCAGGTGTCTGAAGTTGGAACGGATGTCGGAAGTGTTACCAATGATTTTGTAACAGTATATCAAATTGAATATCCAGTCGGATCGGGAGATTTTAAGTTTGTTGGAGTGAAACCGGGCGGATATATTAAAGAATATGATCCCAGCTAAAAAAAAATTAAACGGCTTTTCATTGATAGAAGTCCTGCTGGCCATAGTTCTGGTAACGGCGGGCATGTTATCCGCTATCCAACTTGTTTCTGTAGGATTAGTAACTGCGAGCGACAGCCGTAATGAATTGACTGCAAATCTACTGGCTCAGGAAGGCATTGAATTGGTGAGAAATATTCGAGATAATAACTTTTCGGCAAATCCGCAACGGGATGGTTTTGCGGGCTTTCCTGCAACAAACAGCAATAATTGTCGAATTGACATTATGGGCGAATTGGATTGTAGTGGCGGATCCAATACTTTAAATATTGATGTGGCTGGTTTTTTTTCTTATGTAACTGTCGGAACGATACAGACTAGCTTTAGTAGGCAAATTTCGATAATATATGATGTCACTCCGTCGACTTCCGCTAAGACGGCCACTGTTACTAGTATGGTGACTTGGGGCAATAGTCAATTTCAAACCGCGGCAAATTGTACTGTTGCAAAAAAATGCATTTATGACCAGATGACTTTTACAAAGTGGGGTAGTTTATAAAAAAATTAATGATTATAGAGCAAAAAAATAAAATAACCGGTTTTTCGTTAATAGAGATGATTGTAGCCGTGTCTATTTTCTCATTGATTGTGGCCGCGGCTATTACAAGTTTTGTGAGTATGGTCAATTCTGATAAAAAAGCCCAGCAAATTCAAAAAAATACGGAAGATGCCAGATATGCGATGGATAAGATTGCAAAGTCGCTCCGAACTAGTACGATAATTGGATGTTTAGTTAGCAATGGAGATTATATAAGCGGCATTGATCCGAATACGGGAAATCCGGTGCCAAACGGAGATTCTATAACAGTTAATAATACGAACGCTTGTGGTAAGAGTGATGGTGTTAGGGTGTATGATTTTTCTCAGGGCGAATGTATTGATTATATATTCCAGCTTGTTTCAGGCCAGCCGACGATTCATTCGCGTGAAATGCCTGTAGATCCGAGTAATTGGCAAGGAATTTGTACGACTAGCTATAACTTTATTGACCAACTTGGCAATACGGCTAATTTTAGCAATCTGGTGGATAGCGACGTGACAGGCAGTTTTTATGTCGTGCCTTCTACTGAGAATGTAGGATCGGGAGGGCACAATGGACAAGTTACGATCACAATGAAAACATGTACCACTAAATGTGACGGTACTGACGATACGGGAGATTTCCAAACAACTGTTTCATTGCGCGATTATGAAGAAGTCAATCCGACACTCTAGTTGATAATTTTTTTTTAAATTTAATTAGTTATAAAAAAATGAAAAAATCAAAAGCCTCAATTTTAGTAGTCACTCTTGTAATAATGGGAATCCTTCTTGTCACTGCTCTTAGTGTATCGCTAGTTTCGATTCGCGAAAAAATCGGATCTATAGCGGAAGGAAATTCCGGCAGGGCTTATCAGGTGGCAGATACTGGGATTGAAAAAGTTATGGATATGCTGGTACATAATCGCAATGCCATGATCAGTGCTTTAGCGAAAAACAACTCAATGAGCTGTTCTGTAAATATGGCAACGAATCATGCGATTCTTGCTCCGATTGCTAGCAGCTCTCCGGATTATACGGTTGAGCTCAAGAAAAGGGCTGAAAGTGATCCGACCTCTTGTTCTGATTATGCCTCCTCTATTTTGAGCATAAAATCAGTTGGCGTATATAACAATCAAGAACAAAGAGCAATTGAGGCTGCTGTGGCTTCTTCTGCTCCAGAATGTCAGATGGCTGACGGAACAACCAATGGTCCATATGCTGGATATACAACATCATTGTATGCAGGTAATATGAACGGATATGGGTCTACGGGAGCTAACTCTAAGTGTAGCGGAATAGGCACCC
Source organism: bacterium (assembly GCA_021785125.1). Lineage (GTDB taxonomy): Bacteria > Patescibacteriota > Minisyncoccia > Moranbacterales > UBA2206 > JAJYGF01. The sequence goes on from JAJYGF010000014.1 coordinate 19,167, forward strand.
ATGTGTGTTCAGCGCAAGAGATCATGACAAGTATAAATTGCGGAGGTATTACTGCTGCAACACTTCCTTCAAAATATTGGTATAATTCGGGAATACTTTCCCAATACGCTACACGTATCGTGAATGATTGTGCTGGCTGGACCAGTAATAGTTCCGGTGTTTATGGAGCTGTCTGGGACGGAACAGTCGGTATTTACGAAGGAAGTCCAGGAACATCCCCATGTAGCATGAATTACCAAGTCTTGTGCTGTAAAGATTGATAAGAAATGCGAAAACAGTCCTAATTTTGATATTGTAGAATAATAATCAAAATTTATTATTAAATATAAAAGGCCGCTAAAAGTTCTTGGCGGCCTTGTGATATAATCAAGATATGTCAGAGAAAAACGAAGCCAAAAATCGCATAGCCAAACTTTCTTCGGAAATCAACCGTTTGCGTTACGAGTATCACGTCCTGGACAAGCCGGAAGTGACGGACGAAGTGTATCAGTCGCTTATGGAAGAATTGAAAGAGCTGGAAGAGAAGTATCCGGATTTGCGCCAGCCGGATTCGCCGACGCAAAAGATCGGCGGGAAACCTCTGGAAAAATTCAAGAAAGTGAGGCACGCCGTCCGGCAGTGGTCTTTTGACGATGTTTTTTCTTTTGAAGAATTGCAAAAGTGGGAAGAGAAAGTGAAGAGGATGGTGGAGAAGCTGGAGGAGAATGAAGGAGGTCAAGGGGGTAAAGGAGGACTAGGTAAATTGGAATATGTCTGTGAGATCAAGATTGATGGTTTGAAAATTATTTTGACTTATCAAGATGGTTTGTTTGTCCAAGGTGCGACCCGTGGCGATGGTGTGATCGGTGAAGACGTGACGGAGAACCTGAAAACTATCTATAGCTTGCCTTTGAAACTCAAGAAAGATTTGAGTGGAGTTTTCGTGGGTGAATGCTGGTTGAGCAAGCGCGAATTGCAAAGGATCAATTCGGCGCGGGAGAAAAAGGGCGAACCGCTGTTTGCCAATTCCCGAAACGCGGCAGCCGGATCGATCCGCCAGCTGGATCCGAAAATCGCAGCCGCGCGACAGCTGGATAGTTTTATCTACGACATCGACCTCCTGCGGGACGGGGAATTTCCCAAAACCCAGCTGGAAGAGTTGGATCTGTTGAATAAATTGGGTTTCAACGTGAATCCGGAGCATAGGCTATGCAAAAATATCCAAGAAATAGAAAAATATTATCAGGAATGGATCGGAAAGAAGGACAAACAGGATTACGGCATCGATGGCATCGTGGTCAAAATAAATTCGCGCAAGATCCAAGAAGCTTTGGGTTACACCGGAAAATCACCGCGCTGGGGCGTGGCGTACAAATTTTCGCCGGAAAAAGTAACGACAGTCGTGGAAGATATCAAAGTCCAGGTCGGCCGCACCGGAGCTCTGACGCCGCTGGCGGTTTTGCGTCCGGTCCTGGTCGCCGGTTCGACGGTCAGCCGCGCGACGCTTCACAATGAAGATGAAATAAAAAGATTGGATATTAGAATAGGAGATACGATTGTTATTCACAAAGCCGGAGACGTGATTCCGGAAGTGGTGGAAGTTTTGAAAAATCTGCGCACCGGCCAAGAAAAAATTTTCCATATGCCGAAAACCTGCCCGATCTGCGGCGGGAAGACGGAAAGGAAAACAGGCGAAGCGGCGACGTATTGTCTTAACAAAAAATGTTTTGCGATTGAAAAAGAATTCATGATCCATTTTGTTTCCAAGAAAGGCTTTGACATCGAAGGCTTGGGTGAGAAGATCGTGGAGCAACTCATGAATGAGGGTTTGATTTCCAACGCGGCGGATATCTTCGAGCTCAAGAAAGGCGATTTGGAGCCGTTGGAAAGATTTGCGGAAAAGTCCGCGCAAAATCTGATCGAAGCGATCGAAAAAAGCAAAACTATCGAAGCGGCGAAATTTTTATTTGCCTTGGGCATCCGCCATGTCGGCGAAGAAACAGCCGTATTAATCACTGACGCAATTAATACGGAATTTCAAATTTCAAATTTAAAATTAAAAATTAAACCTAAATTTAAAAATTTAAATGATATAATTAATTATTTTCCGTATATTTCAAAAGATGATTGGATTGCCATAAAGGGCATCGGCGAAAAATCGGCGGAGAGCCTGGCGGGATGGTTCAATGATAAAAATAATTTGGATATTTTAGGAAAAATGAAAAATGCGGGCGTGAAAGTGATCATTCCTGAAAGGGGTAAAGGGGGTAAAGGGGGGGTAGGGAAATTGGAAGGATTGACGTTTGTGCTGACAGGAGAGCTGGCGAGCTTTACAAGAGACGAAGCCAAAGATATGATTAGGAAAGCAAGCGGTTCTGTTTCATCGAGCGTCAGCAAAAAGACGGATTACGTCTTGGCCGGAGAAAACCCCGGATCTAAATATGACAAAGCTAAGAAATTGAGCGTAAAGATAATCGACGAAGAAAAATTTAAGGATTTGATCAAATGATTTCAAAAGAAGAAGTGAGACATATCGCCGGCCTGGCCAGAATCGGCATGGACGATCAAGAAATTGAGAAATTGGCAGTCGAACTGTCGGCGGTTTTGGACTGGATCGACCAATTGAAAGAGGTGGACGTGGAAGGCGTCGAGCCGACCGCGCATATCACCGGCATGGAAAACAGGCTGCGCGAAGACAAAGCAGGGAATTTTGAAGATAAAAAAATGATTGTAAAACTATTTCCGGAAAATAAGGATGGATATGGGAAAGTTAAAAGTATACTTTAATTTTTAAATTTTATAATTTTTAATTTTATAAATAATTTTTTAAAATCTAAATTTTAAAAACTATCTTAATAAAAGTTTAGAATTTAAAAATTATAATTTATTTAAAAATTCAAAAATTAAAAATTGTAAAAATTTATGATACGGGAATTGCACGAAAAGTTAATAAGCGGCGAGATCACGGCCGTTCAATTGACGGAAGAATACTTCGCCAATATCGCCCAAAAGGATGAAGAGGTCTTCGCTTATCTGACTTTGACGAAAAAGTCGGCCTTGGAGCAGGCGAAGAAAGTTGATGAAAAGATCGCGAGCGGAGAAAAGATCGGAATTATGGAAGGGATCCCGGGGGCGATCAAAGACAACATTTGCGTCAAAGGGACAAGGACGACGGCCGCCTCGAAAATTTTGGATAACTACGTCGCGCCGTATGACGCGACAGTCATCGAGAGATTGAAGGAATCCGGCGCCATATTTTTGGGCAAAACCAATATGGATGAATTCGCCATGGGCTCTTCGACGGAGAAGAGCGCCTATGGACCGACCAGAAATCCGGCCGATCCGGAAAGAGTGCCCGGCGGATCATCCGGCGGTTCGGCGGCGGCCGTGGCGGCTGACGAAGCTGTGTGGGCTTTGGGGACGGATACGGGCGGATCGATTCGACAACCCGCGTCTTTTTGCGGCGTGGTCGGACTCAAGCCGACATACGGCCGAGTTTCGCGCTATGGCGCGATCGCCATGGCTTCAAGTCTTGACCAGATCGGGCCGATCACAAAAACAGTCGAGGATGCGGCCATTGTATTGAGCGTCATAAGCGGCGAAGATAAATTCGATTCAACCAGCGCGCAAAGTCCGGCTAAGGACTATACGAATTATTTGACAGGCGAAGCGAAGGGTCTGCGCATCGGAGTGGGCAAAGATTATTTGAAAGATCTCGGACCAGAAGTAAAAACTTCAATTGAAAAAGTCATTGAGACATATAAAAAATTAGGGGCGGAAGTTAAAGAGATAGAATTGCCATATTCCAAATATGCTTTGCCGGTCTATTATATCATCATGCCTTGCGAAGTTAGTTCCAATCTGGCCAGATTCGACGGCATCAAATATGGTATGAGGGCCTTTGACCACAAAAATACCAAGCTTGGCTTCAAACCGGAAGACAGGACTTTGATCGAAACCTATCTCGATTCCAGGAAATACGGCTTCGGCGAGGAAGTGAAAAAAAGGATAATGCTTGGGACTTACGCACTTTCATCCGGCTATTACGACGCATATTATCTGCGCGCCCAAAAAGTCCGAACCCTTATCAAGCAAGATTTCGAAAGGGTGTTCGAAGATGTCGATCTGATTTTGACTCCGACCGCTCCGTCTCCGGCCTTCAAATTCGGAGAAAAAACTACCGATCCGGTCCAGATGTATTTGGAAGATATTTTCACCATAACGGCCAACATTGCCGGCGTGCCGGCTATATCCGTTCCGGCCAAAGATAAGGTTTCTGTCGATGGCAAAGAATTGCCGATCGGTTTCCAGCTGATGGCCAAATGGTTCGATGAGGAAAATATGTTGCGCGCGGCGCATGCTTATGAAATTTCTTTCCGCTCTGATGCGGAAAATAAAATAAAATAAATTATGGACATTTCATCCGTTTGGGAATCTATCTATGCCAGTGCCGTGGATTTTTACAATTCGCCGCTCTTTTTAGTGGTGAAAATTCTATTGGGCGTCTATACGGCCGTTCTTTTCGCGGATATTATTCTATTGGTGGTCAAGAAAGGGGTGAAAGGATCTATGCTGGAAACGCTGACTGGAATGAAGATTCCCGAAGAACTTACGGTTCGCAAGAAAAAATTGCGCGAAAAATGGATGAAAATCCGCGAACGCTTGGAAAGTCCGACACCCGATCATTACAAGCTGGCGATCATCGAAGCGGATAATGTGATTGATAATCTCATAATCGGCTTGGGATACAAGGGGGAAAATATGCTGGAGCGGCTGGACGGCATTCCGGATACGCAAGTGCCTAACATCGCCGGCATGAAACACGCGCATGAGATCAGAAATCGCATAATCAATGATGAAAGTTTCGAGTTGAATCGGGAAGAAGCTGAAGATATCATCCGGCATTACGAAGAATTTCTGCGTCATTTCCAGGTGTTGAATTGATGTGCATCGGCTTGAAATAGCCAAGATTGACATAATCCGGTTTTCAAATTATACTGATTAATAGTTTTTGATAGCTTGCTGCGCGACGAGCGTAGCGAGTTTTACGTAGCGGGGTGGAGCAATGGCAGCTCGCGTGGCTCATAACCATGAGGTTGTCGGTTCGAATCCGACCCCCGCAACAAGGTTGATATGTTTTTGAACGTGCGATATAATTCAAGTATAAACATAGTCGCAAGTTCAATGGCAAAATCAAAAGAAAAATTTTTAGCGCGCAAATTGAGAAAGGAAGGTTTGAGTATGAAGGAGATATCCGAAAGGCTTAAAGTCTCAAAAGGCTCGGTTAGTCTGTGGTGCTCTGATATACGGTTAACCAAAAGACAAATTCAAAAATTGCATGATAAGATGGTGCGAGGAAGTTATGAGGGAAGGCTGAAAGGAACACAAATGCAAAAGGAAAGAAAGCAAAGGATTATAGAGGAATGTTTGACCAAAGCTAAAATTGATATTGCAACACTAGGAGAAAAGGAAATGTTTGTTGCAGGCTTGGGCCTGTATTGGGGAGAGGGAGCTAAGAATTCTGCGGTAAGGTTTTATAATTCCGATCCGCAAGCCATTCAGTTTATGATGAAATGGTTCAGGCAGATATTGAAAATTGAAGAGAACCGTTTTTCCTTATATTTAAATATAAATGAAACGCATAAGGATAGGTTAGATGATGTAATGAGGTTTTGGTCCAAGTTGACTGGCCTTAAAAAAGAACAATTCAGAAAGCCAATTCTGGTTAAAGCAAGGAATAAAAAGAAGTATGAAAATTTCAATAACCATTACGGAACTCTCTGCATAAGAATTGCAAAAAGCGGAAATCTTCTTTATCAAATAATGGGATGGATAAAGGCAATGAATGAGGCAGGGTAGCTCAGTTGGTTAGAGCGCAACACTCATAACGTTGAGGTTCGTGGGTTCGATCCCCACCCCTGCTACAAAAAGGAAAGAAAAAGTTTTTGAAAAATATATAGAATGGACCGATAGCTCAAGTTGGTTAGATCCGCCAGCTGGCGGACTGTCACGCAGTAGGATCAAAGAAGTTTAAAATTATATTTGGGGGCGTAGCTCAGTTGGTTAGAGCGACTGCCTGTCACGCAGTAGGTCACCGGTTCGAGTCCGGCCGTCCCCGCATCGAAAATTCAAGGCTTATTCCAGCCTTGTTTTTTGTTAGGGAAGTCGGAAGTTAGAACTCTTGTGGATAACTCAACATATTCCCCTTTTTTCGTGGTAGAATTAAATTACTTGATTTAAAAACTAAGGCTAAAATGAATCAAAAGATAAAAACAATCTTAGCGGTATTGATTATCATGGTAATTCTTGGTTCGATATATAAACTGTATTTCGTTTTACAAAACAAAGCGCAAAATATTCCCGCGCAATCAGCGGCGAACCAAACTTTGCGAACTGCAAAAAGCGGCTCATTAGATTCTTCCGGATCCGGCTTGTCTGGTTCTATCAGTCTAACCCAAGCTAAGCCGGTGTTATATCTGCCTTATTCCGGCACTTCACCGGACCGCTTGTCTCCGATGGGCGAGACAATTTTTCATTCCCCTCCGACCGGCCATCCGGGCATAGATTTCATTTGGTCAAATATCGGCGGGAGTGTTACCATTGTTGCTTCGATGGATGCGATTGTCATTGGTATTGTGCCACATCAAGGGCATGCCGGCGAGATAGATGTGGATACCCGAAGCACTGCCAATAATAATTTTGGCGTTGATTATGACGAACTGAACAGCGCTAGATCCGGCTTAAAAGTTGGCGATACAGTTCATGTCGGTGACGTTATTGGCTATGTTTCACGGCCTCAAATGCCCCAGGAACCCAATTACCGAATGATTCACTGGCAATTCGGTTATACCGACCCCACCGGGCATTATAATTTTGTTAATGAACGGCTTTGTCCGATGACCTATTTCTCGGCCAGTGCCGCCGCCACAATGAAAACTCTTTGGGCCAAGAGCAACTGGCGCGGGGTTATTGACCCGAGTACCGGAAAAACTATCAATCTAAAAGACAACGCGCCGAATATTTGCAGTAACTACTATGCCGGTAAGGATAAGTAGTTTATGTTCGAACTTAGAAATTTTCTTTTTTGCTTGTTTTCGTGAGACGCACTCGTTCATCCAATCTTCATTTTGACCTGCCATAGTTATCAGCATAATAATTAATTCAAATAACAATGGACAAAAAAAATAAAAATGTCCTGATCGGCGTGATCATCGTGGTCGTGGTGGTCTTCGGAATCTATCTTGTAAGCCATACGGGCAAAACCGCCACAAAGAGCGCTTCGTCGGCTTCTCAAACTGCCAGCAAACATCATCATAAGAAAAAATCTGCTGTCGCAAACAACCAAAATCAAACCGCTCCTGCGGCCGGCAATTCGGCATCCGGCGCTTCGACGGCTCCGACAACCTCCACAAACGCGGTCAACGCAAATCCCGCATCAGCTTCTGGAACGGCCAAGTAAATAGTTGGTTGTTCTCCTGAATTCGAGCGAGATTAATGGATCAAGCGGCCAGATCGTTGCAGTTTTACGCCTTGCCTTGTAAAGGAAGTTTTTGTGCTACAATGTAAAAAACTATGAGAATTCTTATTGTTGAAGACAATAAAAAACTGGCCGGATCCATCAAAAAAGGCTTGGAAAAAGAGGGTTATGCCGTTGATTTTTTATTGGATGGAAACGAAGGTTTTCAGCGGATTGTACAATGCAAGGAAGATTATGATTTGATGATCCTCGATCTCATGCTTCCAGGCAAAGATGGCATGGCAATCTGCCAGGAAACGCGCCAACGAAAAATTGAGATTCCCATATTGATGTTGACCGCTAAAGATGCTACGGAAGATAAGATCCAAGGTCTGAATATGGGCGCAGATGATTATTTGATCAAACCCTTCTCTTTTGATGAGTTGGTAGCCAGGATCAAGGCTTTGTTGCGCCGGCCAAAAGAGGTATTGCCAAGCGAAATCAATGTGCGTGATTTGATTTTGAACACGATGACCAGGAAGGTTTTCCGGGGCAAGAGGGAAATTCTGCTGACACTCAAAGAGTTCGCTTTATTGGAGTATCTGATGCGCAATCCCGGCCAAGTTTTTACCAGGGAGCAGCTATTGGATCATGCTTGGGATTATTCTTTCGATTCTTTCAGCAATGTGGTTGATGTCCACATGAAGAATCTGCGAAAGAAAATTGATGATAATCAAAATGAAAAATTATTGGACGATTCGCGGCGTGGGCTACCGGATCAAGGGATGACCTGTTCAGATCGGCCAGATTTCGTCTGACCGCTCTTTATTTGTTCATTACGGCCGCAACCCTGATTGTTTTCAGCCTGGTCCTTTATGTTTCGCTTAGCCGGATCCTTACGGCCAGTTTCGGCGACGATGGCCCCGACCCTCATGACAAAGGAGACCAGCTCATTCTGCGTACGATACATGATCTTAAAATAAATACTATAGCGCTCGACGTCATCGCATTATTCGCGGCTAGCGGCCTAAGCTATCTACTTGCGGGGAAAACACTAATTCCGATCCGCAAAACTTTGGATGCTCAAAAAGAATTCAGCGCTAATGCTTCCCATGAATTGCGGACGCCTTTGGCTATTATGAAAACCGAATGCGAGGTTGCACTGAGAAACCATCAGCTGGATGCTGGCGCCAAGAAGATCATTTCCAGCAATTTGGAGGAAGTTGAGAGGATGTCATACCTGACTGAGAATCTTCTCAAATTATCGCGCATCGAATCGGGAAAAAAGGACGCATTCTCTCACAGGATTAATATTGCCGATGTTGTTGCTGATATTTCAGGAAAAATGAGATTGATGGCCGAACAAAAAAATGTCGGCCTTGAGCTTGTTCGATTAGACCCAAGCACAATCTTAGGAAATCGCGGTTATTTGGAGTCAATGTTAATAAATATTATGCAAAACAGCATCAACTATAATCGGCCGGGCGGCGCTGTGCGGATCAGCTTGGTGAATAATGGCAAAACAGCCAAAATCATCGTTGAAGACACGGGAAGAGGCATAAGCAAAGAAGATTTGTCTCATGTCTTCGAAAGATTTTATAAATCCGACAAGAGCCATGGTTATTCATCG
>JAJYGF010000007.1 GCA_021785125.1 bacterium
TACCTCCAATTATGAATATGACTTGCCTTCCTACAAAGTGAGCCTTTTCGGGCTCATTTTGTGTTGGAACGGAAACTCATTTGGGTATCATCTTGCATTGAACAAGACTTCTGATTGACTCTTTCGCCGAGAAGGGTTATTATCTATGGTAACATTGAACTATGTTCCAGTTCCCGAATCCAAAAACCCAAGATCCGAAAGAACGCCGGCAACAGCGTTTTTTTGAGATTATCCCGGGAACCATGACTTGGACGACTTTCATCTCCATGATCCTCGTGTCCATGTTTTTTCCGGCAGTGGGTTCCATCGCCATCCTGGTTTTTGACATCTATTTCATCCTGAAAATTGTCTTCATCACTTACTATTCCGTGAAGGCCCATTTCAAGATGGACGATAATAAAAAGGTCAATTGGTGGGACAGGTGTGAGCAGATCATCCATCCGGAAAAATACGCGTCCGAACTGGAATCGAGGGCGGATGCCCTGCAAGCTTCACTGAAAGAAGTTCCATTCAAAGAGTTCAAGCACCGCCGTGCCGTCAAGGCGGAGATAAAAAGGGAGAAAGAATTTTCGAGTTCGGTGAAAAAGCTCATTCCAATAAAGGATCAGATCTGGGATTGGCGGAATATCGTGCATGTCGTCCTGCTTCCGACCGCGACCGAGCCGGCCGAAGTCATTGAGCCGGCCATCCGATCGTTGGCGGAGAGCAACTTTCCGAAAAGCCAGATGATTGTGCTTCTGGCAACCGAAGAGCGCGAGAATGCTGAGAGGCGATTGGCGAAAGTGGAATATCTGCAGAACAGATTCAAAGGCGTCTTCCGCGATTTTTTGGTGACGACGCACGAAGTGGCGGACGGCGAGATGAAATGCAAAGCTTCGAACGCGACTTATGCGGCCAAAAAATTGATGGCCTATCTGGACGAGCATAAGATCGATTATAAAAATGTCATCTTTTCCAATTTCGATTGCGACAGTGTCGTGCATCCGGAGTATTTCGCCGCGCTGACCTATGCCTACATCACTAATCCGAAAAGATTGCAACGCGCTTATCAGCCGATTCCGATGTATTTCAACACACTGTGGGATACCAATGCGGTGGTGCGCATGATTGTGACCGGCTCTTCTTTCTGGCATCTCTATCAGAGCACGCGGCGCGAGATGGTGACGTTCTCTTCGCATAGCGAACCTTTCGACACTTTGGTCAAAGTCGGATTCTGGTCGGTCAACATCATCAGCGAGGACTCGAACATCTATTGGAAATGCTTGTCATACTTCGACGGGGACTATGAGGTCCAGCCGATCCATCTGCCGATCTCGTTGGATGCGGTTTTGGCCGACACCTATTGGAAGACGATCAAGAACCAATACAAACAGAACCGACGTTGGGCGTACGGCGTGGAGAATTTTCCGGTGACGATGCGGTCCATCTGGCCGAACAAGAATATCAAGCTCAGAATGAAACTGCGCATCGCTTTTGAGATGCTGGAAGGCCACTACACCTGGGCGACGACCGCTTTTGTTTTGGCGCTCATGGGCTGGCTGCCTCTGGTTCTGGGCGGGGAATCTTTCAATTCCAGCGTCTTGGCGCACAATCTGCCGATGATCACTCAGACATTGATGCAAGTTTCGCTTTTGGGCATGTTCGTCTCCATCCCGCTGTCGATGCTGTCTCTGCCGCCTAAGCCGAAGAAGTATCGGTGGACCAGATATTTAAACATGCTCTTCCAATACATTTTGTTTCCGATCGTGGCGATCTTTTCCGCCATTCCGGCCATCGATTCGCAGACCAGGATCCTGACCAAGAATTATTTCGGAGAATTCTGGGTGACGGAAAAAATTCGAAAATAATGATCATACCAAGAAATTTTTATCAAAGAAATACATTAGACGTTGCCAAGGATATCCTTGGTTGTTTTTTGGTCAGGAAAGAGGGCGGGAAAATCACGCGGGCCATGATCACGGAAACCGAAGCATATATCGGCGAAGATGATCTGGCCTGCCATGCTTCCAAAGGCCGGACGCCGCGGACGGAAATCATGTATGGCGAAGCGGGGTATACGTATATTTATCTGATCTATGGCATGTATCACTTGATGAACATTACGACCGAGAAAAAAGAATATCCGGCGGCGGTGCTCATTCGCGCAGTCAAAATAGAAGACGTGGATTACAAAAAAACCAACGGACCGGGCAAGCTGACAAAATTTTTGAATATCGATTCGAAACTGCGAGGCTGGGATATTACCAAGGGCGAAAAGTTTTGGATCGAATCCGGAATTAAAATAAACAAAAAAGATATCAAAATCGGCAAGCGCGTTGGTGTCGATTATGCCAAACATTGCAAGCACTATCCATGGAGATTTTATATTGAAAAATAGCTACTCCATATGGATCTTTTCCTGGAATTTTTTGAGACCATCCCGGAGAGCGGGGTGGTTTTTGAGTTCCGGATCTTGTTCCAAAAGGTTCTGCGCTTCAAGGCGGGCATATTTGATGAGCTTGATGTTGGAAAGATGCTCCATGGCGATGTCCGGCAGGCCGGATTGGATGGTGCCGAAGAACTGGCCAGGTCCGCGCAGTTCCAGATCTTTTTGGGAAATTTCAAATCCGTCATTGGTGTCTTCCATAGCCTGCAATCTTTCCATCGTAGGGACCGCAGATCTGCGGTCCGTACTTTTGTTAGTGAACAGAAAACAATACGACTGATGCTCACCGCGCCCGACGCGCCCGCGGAATTGATGGAGTTGAGAAAGCCCGAACCGGTCCGCGTCTTCGATCACGATGACGGAAGCATTGGGGATGTCAATGCCGACTTCCACCACGGAAGTGGAAACAAGGATGTTATATTTCTTATTTTTGAAATCTTCCATCACTTTTTCTTTTTCTTTGGATTTCAATTTGCCATGCAGCAAACCGATTTTCAGGTCCGGAAAAATTTCTTCGGACAATTTTTTATGTTCAGTCGTAGCCGCTTTAATTTCATTTAAGGCTTTCGATTCTTCGACCAGCGGCAGAATCACAAAAGCTTGCCGGCCGTTTTTGATTTCTTTCCTGATGAAGTCATATGCTTGTTGCCGCAACTTCGGCGCAATGATCTTGGTGATGATCTCCTTGCGGTTCTTCGGCATTTCATCCAGGATGGAGAGTTCCAGATTGCCGAACATGGCGATGGCCAAGGTTCTTGGAATCGGCGTGGCGGTCATGGTCAAAAGATGGGGAACGGTCTTTCCGGATCCGTCGTGCGTTTCCATGGCTTCTTGCTGAAGATAGGCGCGCTGGGCCACGCCGAACCGGTGCTGCTCATCGATAATTATCAAAGCCAGATTTTTGAATTTCACATCTTTCTGAATAATGGCATGCGTGCCGATAACAATATCAATCTCATTATTTTTTAATTTTTTCAAAAGTTCATCGCGTTTTTTATTTTTTGTGGATTTATCGGGATTTAATTTTAAATTATTCATTTCCCGATATGAATTAGTCAGCAAAGCAATATTTAGATCATAATTTCTTAGAAGTTTTGAGAATGAAAGATAATGCTGGGTGCCAAAACTTCGGTTGGCGCCAGGATAGCCACTTGAAAATTCCGGCCGGCCGCCTGCAAAGCGGCGATGGCGGCTACGATAGTTTTGCCACTTCCGACGTCGCCGTTCAAAAGGCGATTCATAGGAATCGGTTTTTCCAGGTCTTTCAAAATTTCAAAGGAAGCTTTCCTTTGAGCGTCGGTCAATCTAAAAGGCAGGTTGGCGACGAAAGTTTTTATCAGCTCTTCGTCGAATTTGATCTGGAGAGATGCGTTGCCTTCCCACTGTTTTTTCACTTGCAAAGTTTTGAACTGAACCAGAAACATCTCTTGGAAAGCGAATCTTTTTTGAGCGAGCAATAATTTTTCTTGAGACTCCGGAAAATGGATCTGTAACAGAGCCGTGCGGATATCGTATAAATTCAATCTTTGGCGGATGCTGTAGGGGATCGGATCATCCATTTGCTTGGCAACTTCCAAAAGCGGCTTCAATTGCCAGCGGATCCATTTCGAAGTGATGCCGGAAGTCTCACTGTAAATCGGAACGAGTCGTCCGGTGTTGGTTGTTTCACGTTCAGCTCTTTCCCAAGACGGTCCGACCATCTGCAGTGCCTTGCCTTTCAAGGTTATTTTCCCGCTCAATCTTACGGATGTCCCTTCCTTCAGAGAATCCAAGATAAAAGGTTGGTTGAACCAGACGGCTTTCAGAGGAATCCGGTTTTCATCCAGCACTGTGATTTCAGCGATCGTCATGCGTTTTCTGAAAATTCTGGCCAGCTTTGTTTTGGTGATTTTTCCTTCGATGGTGACGGTCTGGTCCAAATGTTCCGGCGAGATTTTGACCGTGTTTGAAAAGTCGTCATAGCGGAAAGGGAAGCGCAGTAAAAGATCTTCGACGGTGCGAAGCTCCATCTTTTCCAAAACCTTGGCATATTTCGGCGTGATTTTGGAAATATTTTTCAGAGGCGTTTTCGGGGTAAGCATGTTTCAATTATATTATTTTTAAGGTTAAAAAGAAAATAAAAAAAACCTCTGTATTCAATTGAATTCGAGGTTTTGAAGTGGCGGCAGGCGTTCATATTGCAACGCCTGCCGCCAGACAGAAGAGAAGTATTCTCCTCTATGAGAGAGGCTCATGAGCATGGCCCACTCTCTCAAGAAGGAGAGGTTTATTCCTCGCCGGGACATTCACCGGTTATGCATGGCAGCGTGCAATCATCGGTTATGAACCTGCAGTCACAATCCTTCAGGCCGCAGCTTCCATGGAATTCACCCTTTTCAATAAATGGCTCTTCAAGGCGGAAAGATTCATGGGGTGGGACGAGGCTGAGGCTGAGAATGAGTGGGTTATCTTTATCCTCCTCATTTTCTTTTTTTCTGTTTGAGATTATTTTCAGCAGGGCCTTTTCTTCTTTTCGCATCCTTCTTTCTCTTGATCTGATTTTTTTATCAATCAGACCAATTCCTAGAAGAAAGCGGTCGGCAGCGGGAAATGACAATTCCATAAATATAGCCTCCTTTGCTGGTTGATGACTTATTAATTTCTCCTCCTTTCTGTAAAAATAAAACGAACCAAAACTTAACCGAAATTTTAGCATTTCAAATGAATTTTGTCAAGTCTATAATTTTTGCCTGTTTTGCTTGTCTTGAGCTATAATGGGGAAGCTAAATGTAAGGAATAATAACGAAATGAAATGCTATTTTAACGGAAAAATTTGCGAACTGAACCAGGTAAAGATAGATCCATATGATATCGGCATGCTCCGCGGATATGGGGTTTTTGACGTGATGTGCACGGCCAATGGAAAGCCGTTTCTTTTCAAGGAACATCTGGCCAGGATAAAAAAATTCGTCAAAGAAATGAAGCTGGATTTTCCTTTCACGGACGAAGGGTTTGAAAAGACCGTAAACAAATTGTTGAAGCTCAACGGACATAAGAAATCCACGATCCGCACCATTTTGACCGGAGGCGTGAGCGCCAACGCATTTTCTCCCGGCAAGACGACTTGCTATATTCTGATCGAAAAATTCGAGCCGTTGCCGAAAAAGTATTATGAAAATGGCGTTGGCGTGGTTACTTTGGATTTTGCCAGACATATGCCGCATGTGAAGATCACCAATTATGTCGAAGCGATCCGCAACCAGCATCTGAAGAAAAATGGATCTTTGGAAATCACATACATCAAAGACGGGAAGGTTTTGGAAAATTCCACGAGCAACATCCTGATGTTCAAGGGCGATACGCTCATCACAGCCAAAGACGGGATATTGCGGGGGACGACCAGGAATCTGGTCTTACGGCTGGCCAAAAATAAGTTCAAAATTGAAGAGAGGAAAGTTTCCGAAAAAGAGCTTCGGGAGGCGGATGAAGTCTTTTTGACGGGAGCCAACAAGGACGTCGTGCCGGTCGTGAAGATCGATGGCAAGAAAGTGGGAGATGGCAAGGTAGGCAAGAATACGAAAATCATGATGGAATTATTTCGAGATTTTTACAAAAATTATTAATTTCATCGGTCTTATTTACAAATAAACCTTTGCTTGGTATGCTGTTATTTATGGAAGAGTGGCCGAGAGGGCCAAATGCGAAGCAGAGCATTTGGCGGGTTGCAAAAGCAACCCGGGAACCTCGAGGCACTCAGATTTTTGATCGAGTCTTGACGAGAAATTCCAAACGGAAGAGTGG
>JAJYGF010000018.1 GCA_021785125.1 bacterium
ATTATTGATAATATTGGTAAATTCGGAGATTCGATCACTAGCAACATTTTTTATTCTAGCTTTAGTCATTTCTTCGACACCATCTTTAATGAGTGTCTTTTTCATTATATCCTCAACCTTTTTAAGTCTGGCATGGATGCGTTTAACTTTTGCATTGGATGAATATTCTCGCGTCAACCCATGGCGACTATTAAAATGCGACCACGCAAAAAGATCGGCCACTTCCAAACCAAAACTCAATCCCTTTTTGTTTTGGAAAACAAGACTATGTAATCTTTTGAAGCTGTATCTTGACCACTCGTGATAACGCGATCCTTCTTTGAATTTTGACGACTGGGTCGCATCAATGAAGGCTTTCAAGACAGCACTATCATCTTGCCTTCTTGATTCAGCCATTACTTCTCCATATGCATTTTCTTTTTCCAAAAAATGTCCGAACTCCAAAATTATTTTTCTAGACAAAGCCTCATAAAGAAAATCATGCAGTCCTTCTTTTTTTATAATCCTCTCAATTTGTTTCTTGCTACACTTCAATTTTTCAGCTCTTTTTTCAATGATTTTTTTATATTGGCTTTTGGTGACACGCACCGTCCAGCTTATTATTTCCGCGCCTTGGATCAGAACAGTCAATCTTTCAAAAAACTGATCTATCTCTTTTGTTCTTATCTTCTTTCCCTTAACTTTCTCGTTTTCAAAAAGATCAAAGGCATGGATATTCTCTTCCGTCGATATACCACTTTTGTTTTTCAAAGATATCATATAATTAGAAAGTGCGGCATGCAAATCTTTGTCAATAACAATTCCGCATAACAAAAAATTGCTTCCAACGTCTGAAAGTTTGGATTTGCCCGATTCATCCAGAAAGAGAATATAATTACGCTGCCTTTTCATGTTGGATTATCTATAATCTCAACATAAGAACCGCATTTACGACAAACATATTTATAAATTCCGCTTAGAATTACATCAACTACATGCTTTTCAATAATAGGCTCTGCTGGCTTGGACCAAACTTCTTTTTTATTCAATTCCATTTTGCATTTTTTACAATAAAATTTTTCCATAATTTATCCAGACATTAGTTATTCATGTAATCCTGAATTTGTGACATTCCTTGATTATAGGTCATATTAACTACTTGCCCCGTTCCAGAAGAAATAGTTGGAATAAAACAATGCGACCCAGCAGCAGAAACTGAAAAACACTCTAATAAAATTTTCTGCTCATAACCATCATAGATAGAATAATCCAAAAATCCTTCGCTAGAACCAATTACATCAACTATGCATTTATCTAACTGTTTATTATAGTGATTCTGAATGCTGACAGTTGTGCTATTATCTGTACTTTGCTTAACGTTTTCTAATATAATTTGCGCCTGTCGAGAACATTCTTCCTCCGTTGACTGATTATTAGAAATTTGAGAATAATTTTGAGCATCAAAAACAGAACTTTCTTGATTTTGGACTGACGCTTGTTGTATCTCTCCTTTTTGCGACATAAAAACCAGTAGGCAACAAACCACTGACAAACCAACAATAAGAATAAGTATTATAATACTCAGCTTAAACCAATTTTCTTTTATAAATTTTTTCATAGTCATTTAATATATTTTTTTATTTGAATTAACAAAGCCTCTAAATAAATTTTATAAAACTCATCATAACTCATATCCACAGAAAAATTTATTGTCTCCATTTTTTTGTTATTTTTATCATAATATTCAACATTTCCAAGTTGCTCGTAATTGCCTGACCCAGTAATTTTAAATATATATCCGGAAGTTTCACCTACATGTGCATATTCATTTCTAAAGGCATATAGTAGCTCAATATTCTCTTTTATGAATTTATTTGCATGAATTTTATACTCCAATTTCTTTTTTATACTTTTAAAAAATTTGGTTATAAGTGTCAGAGGATCATTGCTGACGCTATTCATCCTGGCAACATTTTCAGCAAACGAAATAAGTAGAAACATTTTGAATCTATCTCCATCAACATGCTTTACTTCTTTTCTCCTATCCACATAATCACATACATCAAAAATATTTCTCACCTTGTAAAACAAATAAAATATTTCACTTTGTTTTTCTGAAGATTGTTTATAAATATCTTCCAATAAATTTTTTACATCTAAATCAAATCTTTTAAAGAACTTCAGCACCTCTTTTTCTTCATCTTCCCAAAATTTTTTAGAATTGTCTTTTTTCATGTCTTTCGTTAAAGAATGTAAATGTAAAAATTATACACGCAACCACAAAATCAATCACTCCCCAAACGGACTTTTGAAATCCGATTATGAAAACTGGATTGAACAGGATCGCGATCGCGACCATTGTGCCGAACCAGAAGTTCTGACTTTCTTTCTTGGCA
The DNA here is from genome assembly GCA_021785125.1 of bacterium. Classification (GTDB taxonomy): domain Bacteria; phylum Patescibacteriota; class Minisyncoccia; order Moranbacterales; family UBA2206; genus JAJYGF01. The sequence goes on from JAJYGF010000018.1 coordinate 2,376, forward strand.
TGAAGATAATACGCGTAATAGATTCCCGCTCCGGCCACCACGATGCGCAGCAAAGTATAGTAGCCATACGGCCATTTGAGATATGAAAAAAGCAACATGGCGACAGCTATGACGGCCGGGAATTTCCAAAATTTCAACTCTTGATGTTGTTGCATGTTTCCTGCCTGGAATTGTACATGTCCTTGCTGTAATAAATCCGTATTACGGTCAACTTTGGCCATTTCAAGGCTTTCTTGGACATTGCCAATTATGGAATACATCCCGTTTTGGTATTCGATAACATCCCGCCCGATGATGGTTTCGATCTTGTAGCGGTATTGCCGCAGATGATTTTCCGTGTATTCCTTGGCATGATCCAGATAATCCCCGATTTCCGTCAGGTTGGCATGCTTTTTCTCACACAAAAAAACGAGCATGCGATACGCGTTGCCCGTCAAAAGAAGCTCTTTGCCGTTTTCATCAAAGACCTTTTTGCTTTCGGTGTCCAATTGGAAATATTCGTGCTTATATATCATATTTTATTGCCGCTTAGTTTCTTCCAGCATGGCACAGATTCCTTTGTTTTTCAAGGTTTTTGCATTTTCAATCGATAACCGGCCTTGCCTAGAATGAATCCTAAAGAAAATCAAAAACGCCCGGATTCAGGCGCTTGGCTTATTGTCTAATCGTGGCACACATACAGGCACGGATCGATCCAGCCGGAAAGTTCCGCTTTGTTCTGGACGTAGCCCAGAATATTTATCGCCCCGCCCTTATGGATGCCGAGATGCAGATGCTTGCGCTCGCCGTCCGTTTCTTGGCTATACGCCGCACCCAAAATTCCGAATGCGCTTCCCGCTTTCAGCTTGTCCCCCGCTTTGGCGCTTATGCTTGCCAGTTTCAAGTGGCCATAGATGACCGTAATCGGCTGACTGTCCAATGCGCAAGCTTCGACCGCCACACCCCCGTAACCGCTCGCATATTCTTTGAGCTCCAATGTCCCGTCACAAATGGCGCGCACTGGCACATCTTGGTTCAGCTCTTCCGAAAAAATTTCAAAATCCGCGGCGGTATGGTAGCCGCGGAAGCGTTCCGGCTGGACCGGGGAATTTTGCGGCGTCACGAAAATCCCGAACGGTTTTTTCGTCACCCGTTCGCCCGCCCGGTCGAGCGGCGGCACAAAAACGTTCGGCATATTTTGGCCAACAGCGCCTCCGCCTCCCGGATTTTTTGGCGGGACAATAGCAGGCGTGGCCGTTTCCGGCACGGATGAGGCACCGCCTTTTGGCGGAAGAAACCGGTAACGATAAAACAACGCTCCTCCGACAATCACGATTACCACAGCCGCTGTTAAAAATATCTTCTTCATAGTTTTGCTCTTTACATGAATCCGATCTTGTTGTAGAAATAATATTGTGCACGAGCACGTTTTTTGTTTGTGCAATAAACCGTCGCTCAAAACATATTACAAGCATATGAAAAATAATTATCAAGTGAAGAGATCCCGTTCGGGATTGGGCTTGTTTGCCAAAACTCCCATCAAAAAAGGAGACTTCATCATCGAATACAGAGGCAAGCTCGTAAAAGAAAAGGATGCGGCTTACGGACGCTACTTGTTTTCGGTAAATTCCCGCTGGGTCGTGGACGGAAGCGGGCGCAAGAATTTGGCACGCTATATCAACCATTCCTGCCGCCCGAATTGCGAGCCGGAGATAGAGGGCAAGCGCATCATGATTTATGCCAAAAAAAACATCAAGCCGGGCGAAGAATTGAATTACGATTATGGCAAGGAGTATTTCGACGAATACATAAAGCCTCGCGGCTGCCGATGCCGGCGATGCCAAGAAAAGAAGAATCAGTCAAGCCCCAATCTTCTAGCCAGCTGATATCCGGCCCAGATTCCGGCAAAGCCGCCGACCGCGCCAAAGAATATGGAAGATAAGGACAAAACGCCCGCACCCCACAAAAGCGGAACATAAGCGCCGGCGTACGATCCGGCTATCATGCCTACCATTACCAATGTTTTCATTTTTTTATCTTTCTTTTGATTTTACACGAAAAAATAGCTAGATCAAAATATATAAAAACAAGGAAATGCAAAACCTTGTTTTTATATCTTATAATTTATTTATGCAATAAGTTATAATCTTGATCCTAATTGGAACTTGACTGCGCTTTCTGTGCCGGCCTGATCTGAATATTCTGCGCCGCTATGCTTCCGTCGGAATTAGCCTTTCCATTGACCATAACTTCTTCGCCGGTTGAAAGATCAGAAGATGATCCTTGCGTGCTTTTTCCGATAGTCGTAGAACCGGAAAAAAATACGATTTTGGTGCCTCCATCCGGACCTTTTATCGTGATGCTCGTGTCATCCTTGGAAATTATCTGGCCGGCCATGAAACCTCCGCCGTTGCGAGCGCCGGCTACGCGGCTTTGTCTGCCGCCGAATTGCGCACTTCCGCTTCTCAGCAAGCCTTGCGAGGATAAGGAATTTTTTTCATAGGCGGTTCCGCCATAAAATCCCGCACCACCCAGAACAAGTGCGATCGCGGCCGTAATGATGATTTGGTTTTTACTCATAATGGTTATAAAAAATATAATTATTATAGTTGTTATTCGTAGCGCAATGCCTCGATCGGACTAAGGCTGGCCGCGCGGCGGGCCGGATAAAACCCGAACAATATTCCGACCGCGGCCGACACTCCGAATGCCAGCAATACCGAAGAAAAAGATACCTGCGCCTGGACATTGATCAAGCCGGAAATTATCATGGAAGCGATCCAGCCGAAAATCACTCCGATGGCTCCTCCTAAAAAAGTCAGCACCACCGCTTCCGCCAAAAATTGCAGATTGATATAGATCTTTTTCGTTCCAACCGCCTTACGGAGTCCGATCTCCCGCGTCCTCTCCGTCACAGTAGTCAGCATCATGTTCATGATGCCGATACCGCCGACCAGGAGGGAAATTCCGGCAATGGATGACAGAAGCATCGTAAAAGTTCCGGTTATGCTCGAAGCGGTCGCCACTATGTCCGTCTGGTTCATGATATTGAAATCGGCCTGCGTCGGATCGGAAATCTTGTGTCTCTGCAAAAGGAGATCGGTTATCGCCTGCTGCACCGCCGCCATCGAATTTTGATCTTGCGCGGCCACGCTGATAGTCGTCACAAAATTATCACCGGACAAATAGTGCTGCGCCGCGGTCAGAGGGATATAAACAGCATCATCCGGATTCATGAAGCCGGAGCCTCCTTTTGATTGCGTCACGCCGATGACTTTGAAATCGACGCCTTTGATACGGACAGTCTGTCCGATCGCATCAGCTCCGGTCCCAAACAGGTCATCCCGCGCGCTCGGTCCCAAGACGGCCACCTTGTCGGAAGACTTCACTTCCTGGTCGGTTATGAAACTGCCCGAATCAATCGTAACATTGCGCACGTCAGTATATGCCGGAACCGTACCCGTAATTTGCGTGTTGGTATTGTTGCCCTTGGCCGTGATCTGATATCGCCTGGAAACTTCCGGCGCCACGCCTTTGACATTTTGGACCTGGGATCCGATCGCATTCGCATCATCCAAAGTCAAGGTCTCGGCACTGCCGCGGCCGGCACTGACCACCATGCCGCGCTGCGCTCCCGGAGTAATGATGATCAAATTAGATCCGATGGATTGGATGCTGGCCGCGATCGAATTCTGCGCCCCTTGTCCGATGGCAACCAGCGCTATGACCGAAGCAATACCAATCACGATACCCAAAATAGTCAATCCCGAACGGATCTTATTTCCCGTCAATGACCAAATTGTCTCACTAAATAAATCTTTAAGCATGATATTTTTCATTTATTGCATCTTTTTCGATCACTCCGTCACGAACCGAAATTATGCGCCTGGCAAATTCCGCTATCTCTTGCTCGTGCGTAATCAGAATAATCGTATGCCCCTTGCGATGCAGCTCTTGGAAAGCTTGCATCACGACATGGCTGGTCTTGGTGTCCAAATTTCCGGTCGGCTCATCCGCCAAAATGATGGATGGATTGTTGATAAGCGCCCGAGCGATGGCCACGCGCTGCATCTGTCCGCCGGACAGCTGGTTTGACCGGTTGTGAAACTTGCTTTCCTCCATGCCGGCGTAGCGCAGACATTTTATCGCCTGCTCTTCCCGCTCTTGCTGTGAAGTGCCGGTATACAGAAGCGGCAGCATAACATTGCGCAGCACTGTGGCCCGCGGCAGCAGATTGAAGGCTTGAAAAACGAAACCGATCTTGTTTTTGCGTATTTCCGAAAGTTCATCGTCGTTCAATTTGGAAACTTCTTGTCCATCCAGAAAATATTCTCCGCTCGTCGGCGAATCCAATGCACCCAAAATATGCATCAATGTGGACTTTCCCGAACCGGACGGTCCGATGATCGCCACAAATTCGCCTTCTTCTATGTGGAACGAAACTCCCTTCAAAGCCATTGTTTCCACATCGCCGTTCTTATAAATTTTTACTAAATTCTTACATTCGATCATTTGGTTTGACTTATCCTCCGAATCCGTGGCCACCGCGAAATATTCCGCCGAAACCGCCGCCGCCTCGATTTTGTGAGCCAGCTGCTGCGGCAGTCGAGCCGGAACCGGTGATAGTTTGTGTAACGACATTGTCTCCGACATTCAGTCCGTTCGTAATTTCCGTATCGGTATCATTGGAAGCTCCGGTCTGTACGACGACTTGGGTCAGAACAGTTCCTCCATTCAGCACTTCGACATAGCTGTTTCCGCCCCGCGTCTTGACAGCGCCGTTCGGCACAATCAGAACATCCTGCTTGACATCGGTAATTATGTCGGCGGACACGCTCATTTCCGGCCTTATTCTGGGATCCAACGAATCGAAGTCTATCGTTACGTTGTATGTCACCACGCCTTGGCTGACGGTTCCCAAAGAATCCATCTTCTCCACTTTGCCGGTAGCCGTAAGACCGTCGATGGCGCTGAATGTCATGGTAGCTTTTTGTCCGACTTTGACATTCGGAATATCCACCTCGTTTACTTGGACCTGCGCCTTTAGAGTGTTCAAATCACCAATGATAATCGGGGCTTGCGCATTGCTGCTGCTTCCGGAAATCCGGCTTAGGTCGTCGCCGTTTTTAATGTTTACCGCATTGACCGTTCCATCGATCGGCGCCGTTACGACTCTCTGGGCGGCCTGCTGCTCCTGGTATTGCAAATCAGCCAGCGCCGAAGCGACATTCTGCTGGGCCGAATCAACCTTGTTTTGGGCGGCCTCCTTATCTTGATGCGATGAAGCATCGCTTTTTTTCGTATCATGATAACTGGCTTCGGCGGAAGATAATGAACTCTGCGCCGATTGATAGGAAGACTCCGCCTGCGTCACATTCAAACCCAACTGATTGTTTATGATCGTAAACAAAGCCTGGCCCTTTTTCACCTGGTCTCCGACTTTCACCGCCAGATTGGCAACCGTGCCGGTTATGGTCGGATCAACAGTTGCGCTTTGATCCACAATAACATTTCCGCTTCCGGATACGGAGGTTATCAAAGTTCCTTTTTCCGCCGGAGCGGTCGCATATTGAACCTGCGCCATCTGCGAATGCGTCTTATTGTACCAATAATAGCCTCCCCCAACTACTAAAAGTATCGCGCCTATCCAAATATACTTCTTATTTTTCATTTAATTTTTTTGGTTAGTATTATTAGAATTGGTAACGCCATTATTGTTGTTGCCGTTGAAGACACGGATAAGGTCCGCATTGATCACGCCATTGTCGCTCGGCTTACCCAAAACGACGATCTTGTCATTCTGCTTGAGATCGCTCAACTTCAGGTTGGTTCCGCGCGATTTTATGATCGTATTGCCGGTTATGGCAATCGTGTTTTCCTGGCCGTTGCCGCTATTGCTATCCTTGACGACTATGTTATTGCCGGAAATGGAAACTATCGTGCCGGCCAGACCGTTGGCATTGCGAAAATCGCGTCCGTCAAACTCGCGCATCATGCCGCTGAAAAATCCGCCGCGTCCGCCATTCATAATGCGCGGTGCGCCGATGAAATTGCGCTCGTAATTGGCACCCCATTCGTAGGAATAGCGGGCTTTTTTCAGCCCGACCGCCACGCCGGTGCCGAAACTGACGATGGCCACCAAAAATATTCCCACGATGACGGTGATAAGTTTGAATGTTTTTGATTGTATGAATTCTTTCATATGATTAAGTTAAATATACTTATGTTTATTATTATGCAGATCCAAATATTCGCTGAACGATAAAAGCAGCGTAAAAACCGGGACCAAAATCATGATCGTGCCGGCTGTCGGGAAAGTTTCCAACAGCGAGAACAGGAACTCCTGCCAATTTTGAAGGACGACAGACATGTCCGAAAAGCTCAAGGAAACCATGTTCCAAAAATCAGAATGCAAAATATTCTGCCCAAAAGTCAATCCGGCCGCGACCAACGCGATGAGCGAGCCGAAAACGCCTGCATAAGACAGGATCAATTTCCGGCGGAGACTCCTGTTCCTTTCCAACGAAATGCGGCTCAAGACCGCCTTTTCCAAAACTATGGATGGTTCCAACTCGGAAATATTTTTGAAAATTTGGCTTGTTTTGTGCATAATTTTACTTGTATTAACTAATACGAATGTAACTTTAAATTGGATGCGTCATAATTTCCTTTTCTAATTTTCTCCCATTTCCATGCTTCAACAATCCTAAATATGACTGCAAAGTTCCTTTCATCGAATTTTCTTTTAATCTTTTAAACATCCTCCTCTCGGCTGCCGTCCGTAAGACTTTATGATCAGGAAAATTTATCCAGCCTAAAAAATCCACACCCGAAGCCAGAGTTTTGATATAAACTTTATCTGGATGAAGCTTTAATCTTAATTCTTTTTGTAAAAATTCTTGAATAACCGGAATTTGATCCTCCAACCATTTTTTATCATTAGATAAGAATACAAAATCATCCGCGTAACGGATATAATATTTGGCCTTAAGTTTATGTTTTACAAACTGGTCAAATTTGTTCATATAAATATTAACTAGAAGCTGCGAAGTTAAATTGCCAAGCGGTAATCCCGTGCCAGATTTATTTTCCGCCGAAAAACTTTCAACCACATTCTCCAATAGCCACATTATGTCTTTATCCGGAATATATTCCTCTAAAATATCTAACAAAATTTGATGGTCAATATTGGCAAAGAATTTGCGGATATCGCATTTTAGCACCCAGCAAGTTTTGGTATTATTCTGGCTGACGATATGCGCGTATTCTCTGAATTTATTGATCGCTTTATGCGTGCCCTTTCCGATCCGGCAGGAATATGAATCGGAAATGAAAGTCCTATCAAAGAAAGGATACAGTTTCCTGTATATGGCATGATGAAGAAGCCTGTCTCTGACTGTCGCCTTGTGGATATTTCTCGGTTTGGGATCGTTGATATTGAAGGCTTGATAACCGCTATGAGAATAGGTATGATTGATAAGGTCGCTATGGAGCGAAAGGATGTTATCCATCAGGCGCATCTGAAAGATTTGCACATCCTTTTTGTTTTTCTTGCCTTTCACAAATTCTTTCCAGGCTTCCAGTAAATTTTCAACGCTAATTATTTCTTCAAATTTATGAGTCAATTGAATTTTCATAACAATAGTTCAGCTTTTAAAGCCCCCCCCCAGAACTTCACCCGCAGTTATTTTAAAAGAAAAAGAAACATATCAATTCTGGCTTGCTTTGCATCGCGATTTTCCTAAGACTGAACGCTACGGGCTTGGGCGACGAATTGATATTTTATTTCTTGAAATTTTAGAATTAACTTTTACCGCTTCCTATCTACCGCCTGATCCAAAAATTATTATGCTCGGAAAAACAATTTCCCGCCTGGATATTTTAAAGTTTTTCTTGCAAATAGCTTGGGAAAATAAACTTATACCGACAGAAAAATATGCTGAATTTTCAAAACGATTTGAAGAAATTGGAAGGATGCTCGGCGGTTGGAAAAAAGGACTTTCGGAAAAGAAAACTCCCGCTAATCAAAGCGAGAGAAACACTTGAGTTACGAGAGAAGATCTGGTTACCAGCATTCCACCTGTTCGGATTCTCAACAGAGTTGGCATTCACGTTCCAGCTGTCATCGTTCCAGTTGCAGTTGACCGCCCACAACACCAACCATTCTCGTGCAAAAAACCATCCGCGCCACCATCCATCGAATGCTCTCCGGATTGTATCTTATTTGGGACTTATAAGTCCGCCAGTTTCTTGCACCAATTCATGTATTTTTTGAAAGAATATTTTCACACTCTCACGCAAGGCATACCCGGCGCAACTCTCACGAAAATTATCTTGAAGCCATGACACAAAAGCCTTGACCGTTGCGTATCACATGATTTCACAAAAAGTATATCATAAAATTTTTTGAAAATAAAAAGACCCTCTGAAATTTTTTAAGTTTCAAAGGGTCGGAGTGTCTGAGAGTCAAAGGGTCTTTAGCTCTGAGACTCTGAGGAATTGCGAGAGAAGAGCTGGCGACCAGCATCCCACCCGTTCGGAGACCCAACAGAGCGGGCAAGCACGTCCCAGCCGCCATCGCGCCAGCGGCAGTGGACCGCCCACAACACCCCTTCGGCATCGCGGATGTAAAAGATGTTGGCGTAGCCGTTAGTGAGCAAGATTCCGATCTCGCCGTTTCCCTGCTTTTCCATCAGGGAAAACATCTCAGCAAGGGTAGTTTCAGCTTTATCCTGGCCGTCCAGCTCGTCAAGGATCGGCTTATCGAGCGAATTCTGCGTGAGCTTAGCGTAGCGCAGCGTAGTTTTTCCGATCGTCTCTTCCACTTTCTTGATGAATTTATCGCGGAAGTTATCGCCGATATAGGAAATCTTGACTTTCGCCTTACGGCCGGTGTTAACCACAAACTTGTCTTTCGTGACAAATTTTTCGGTGGTCGCCGGAATTTCCACGGTGCCGAGGAAATCAAGCAGCGGATTTGGCATAGGCACATCTTCCTTTTTTTGAAAAAGGACAGCGACTATCTGGTCAATCTTCGCGTCCGCGACTTCGCCTTCCCTCGCCAGCTCATGTATCGCTTCGTCGGAAACTCCGGCTTGACGCGCGCGCTTTATGAGTTTAAAAGCCAAACTACCGATAAATCCCGCTCCACTCTCAATCGCAGTCACATCTTTCTTTGACATGCCACATCTCCTTTGCTTGGCTCGTCCCTCACACCGACCCCATGTCAGCGCCCCAGACTTGCCTGAAAAGAACTTCAATACTGATTGATTATTCTACACCCAAACAGCCATTTTGTCAAATAGTTAGACAACTTTTTAGCTTAAACAAAGGCTTAAAAAAGCCTCCTTAAGGCTCCGATCGCCCGTTGATGCTGGCTTTTGACGGTGTTGTACGGCACTTTGAGAATCTCCGAGATTTCCTGCAACGAAAAATCATCCTTGTAGCGCATGAACAGGATGACGCGATGCTGATCGGAAAGCTGTTTGAGCTTTGCATCCAGCTCCTTTTCCAAATCTTGCCGTTCCAAAATTTCATCTGGCAACGGATTTTCTTCACTGACCGTTTCCAGCTTGTTGCCTTCTTCTGTCTCGAAAAAAGAAAACGGAGTAGTTTTTTTCTTTTTCAAAAAATCATAGGCCGTGTTCTTGGCGATCTGGTATATCCAAACTTTAAACTTTTTGTCAGGATCGAAGCGTTTGATATTTTTCCAAACTTTGATGAACGTTTCCTGCGTGAGATCGTCCAGAGAATCCGTGTCTTTGGTGAAGCGATACAGAAAATTATAGATCGGCTTCAAATAACGGCCGATCAAAATATCCAGCGATCCGTCATCGCCTTCCAAAAATCGCAAAACCAATTGTTCGTCAGTGAATTCCATATATCGCCGGATAGTATACACCAAGACCGCTTGTTTTTCAATATGATAGCATAGAAAACAAAGCCGCTTCAGACCTTATCATGAATACACGCATATTAACGATTAATTAACGACGTATGTACCGGCGGCGCGTCCCGTGCTCCAGCACATCTGAAGGTTATATCCGCCGGTCGGACCGTCCAGATCCAAGATTTCTCCGGCGAAATATAAATTATCTATGAGCCTTGATCGCATCGTTTTGGAATCCACCTCATGGATGTCCACTCCTCCGCTTGTCACAATGGCCTGATTATAGCCGGTTGTGCCGCTCACGGTCAGTCGCAAGTCTTTCAAAAAATGGATCAGTTTTTTCCTTTCGTCCTTCGTGATAAAATTTATTTTTTTGTCGGGATCGATGTCGGATAAATTTATGATTATATCGATCAGCTTTTGCGGTAAAAGGTCCGGCAGATAATTTTTGAAATTTTTGTTCAAATTTTCTTGGAAATCCCTCTGCAAGCGTGCATCCAATTGCTCAGGCGCCAGAACCGGCTTCAGATCGATAGACAAAACCACCTCGCCTTTTTCCAAAAGTTCGCCGGTCTTTTTGCTGATGTCCAAAACGATCGGCCCGCTCACGCCGAAATGCGTGAAAAGCATCTCGCCGAAGCGCGAATCTTGTTTCTTATTATTTTGAAAAATTTTTATCTCGACATTTTTCAAACTCAAGCCCTGCGCTTCCTTCGCCCATTCTTCCGCGGTTCTGACCGGCACTAAAGCCGGCGCCGTACGGATAATTTTATGTCCGAATTTTTCCGCCCACGCATAACCGTCGCCGGTCGAACCGGTGGCCGGATAGGATTTTCCTCCCGTCGCAATCACAAATTTTTCCGCCAAAATGATCCTATTTTCCAATTCTACGCTTTTTATTTTTTCATCTTCCATTTCAAACATTTCAAAACCTTCAACTCGCGCGTCATAGATCACCTGGACTCCGTTCTGGTCCAGATATTTTTGCAAACTCATCAGCACATCCTGCGATCTGTCCGACACCGGAAAGACGCGCCCGCCTCTTTCAATTTTTGTTTTTACTCCCAGGCTTTCAAAAAAAGCGATCGCCTCTTCCGGCCCGAACGCCGCCAGGGACGAAAAAAGGAACTTGCCGTTTTTGCCGAATTTTTTGATTATTTCTTTGTCATCAAATTCCGCCTGCGTGATGTTGCAACGGCCCTTGCCGGTGATGAGAAGCTTTTTGCCAAGAGACGGATTTTTCTCGATCAAAACCACCTTGGCGCCCAATTCCGCTGCTCGGCCGGCCGCCATCATACCGGCCGGCCCGCCGCCGATCACCGCCACATCGAATTTTTCTTCGATTTTATGCATAGCCTCATCCTAGCAATCCAAGAAGGACTATGCAAATATTTGCAACCGGTTATTCAAACTATCCATGTTCAAGAGATGCTCGTAAAATTTCCAAGGAAATTATAACGATGCTCCTTTTGTATTATCTTTATAAATAATAAGCAGCTATTGGAAAGGGGGTGGTTAAATATGGAAAGTAAAAACAGCCGGGGTTTAGCCAGTGCGGATGAAGAAACCAGGGAAAGAGTGGCTCGGGCCGGCGGACGGGCTCCGCATCAAAAAAGAGGCCTGCAAGCGGCTACTCGCGAAACCAGAGAACGAGTGGCCCGAGCAGGAGGAGAGGCGCCTCATGAAAAACGCGGCTTAGCCGCCAAAAAAGAAGAAGAGTGGTAAAGGCAGTGAATAGTAATGCCGAGAGCTGATTTAATCTTTAAATCACAAGCATTGCATTACCAGTCGATGTGCCAACAACATAAATATCTGCTATATTGATAATAAAGATATAGAGCTCGAAACAAAGAGATGCCACACAATTCTTCCAGAAAAATTTGGGTCATATTCTCAAGCCTGACATTGATTTTAATGGTGGTCGTATTTTTTTATTTTCGCTTCACGCGGCGGCCAAAAATCAAAAAACCGACCGGCGCAATTTCGGCCAATTTACTCAAATCATCCGAAAAAAATCCGACTCACGCTAATATTGCCAACAAACAAAACTTTTCGCCGGAAATAATTGTCGGACCCAGGCAAAATATTCCGGTCGGCACACCTTCCGACTATGGATTCTGGTCATTCTCCGTTCCGGTTACGGGCATCTTGTCCCGCTCCGGCCAGCCGACCATCAAAGATTTCCAGTGGCTGAAAGCCCATGGTTGGAAAAGTGACATCGATCTCCGCATCGACGGAGATCATAATGAAGTTTCCGATGACGCAAAAATTCCAGGGTTTTCTTCTTTGGGCCTCAATTATCTGAAGATACAAATGCTGGATGGCGCCGCTCCGACGGACGTTCAAGCCGAAACTTTTCTTGATTTTGTGACAAACCCGGCCAATGAACCGGCCGAGGTCCATTGCCGCGGCGGGATCGGACGGGCCGGAATCATGGTGGCGCTTTATCGATATTCCGTACAAGGTTGGCCGATTGAAAAAATTCTGGAAGAATCAAAACTGTATTCCGGCGGAATCGATGCCGGACAAATCAATTGGCTGAAAAAATGGGCCGCATCGCATCCCCCGATGCAATATGCAAGATAAACAAGCACATAACCCACCCTAGCTTCTTTCTCCGTGCTCTCTATCATACACTCGCTTGCCTACTTGTCTTTATTTCTGGCAAAGACCTGGTTGCCGGACCGTTTATAATTTCACCTTCCGGAGTAAAACGGGAACCATGGCATGGACAGTCCCATGTTTTCTCTTCGCTGTTCCAGTTCACAATGCAGCCCATGTGCGTGCAGACCGCCGAATGCATCTGGATTTGTCCTTCTTCTGTTTTGTACACTGCCGTTTTTTGATTTTTAATATCCGCTACCATGCCTTCACCTATTGATAGATCTTTCGCATTAAATTCTTTCTTTTTTTCAAATTTACGCATGTAATTTTTAAAAGTGCGCAAGATGGAATTTTTAATCTCCGGCCAAGAGGCCGAAAGATTGAAACGCGAAGGGTCGTATAACTTTACCCATGAATTTTCTTTGCCCAAAATCAGATCTGTTATAATTTTTGCGCAAATAACGCTATGGGTCATCCCCCATTTCCCAAAACCAGTTACCACATAAATATTTTTCGCCATCGGCATCTTGCCTATAAACGGCATCCTATCCATAGACATACTGTCTTGCGCCGACCAAATAAATTCAACATCCTGCGGACCCAGTTTTTCATTTGCCAATTTTTCAAGATCGGCATAATGATTTTCTTCGCCATCCTCGCCAACTACATGGCCTTCACCGCCGATAATCATGCTCTCTTTATTACGGATTTTGTGCGGGCGAAAAGATAATTTTTTGTCTTCCAGGTCGGTATTGATAAACATCCCCTTGATATTATTTTTTGTGCCGACACTGGAAAAGACATAAGACCGGCTCTGGTAAGTTCTGGCAAAAAAGAAACCTTTGTCAAAAAATGGAAAATTCGTAGCCACCACGACATGCTTACCTCGGATCTCAGCCTTATCCGTCACAACCACTTGTTTGTCTCCAGCTTGTTTAATACTTGAGGCTCTGGATCTTTCAAAAATATAACCGCCTCTCTTTTGGATCCTTTCCGCCAAAGCCAAAATATATTTTCGCGGATGGAAATATGCCTGATTTTTAAAGCAGATAGCTCCTTTGGATGGAAAGGGTGTTTCCGGTTTTTCTATAAATGAAGCGGGCAATCCGATTTCTTGGCAAGCTTTTATTTCCTCTTTTATGCCTTGCAAACCTGATTCAGTGAAAGTATAGACATAAGAAGACAACCGCCCAAAATCACAATCAATCTCTTCTGTTTTTATTATTTCTTCAAGTTTGGAAATGGCCCATTCATTGGATTCGCCGTAAATCTTAGCTTTAGCTAATCCAAAATATTTCTTTAGGTAATTATATTTCAAATTATGTAAGGAGGTTATTTTGGCGGTAGTGTTGCCTGAGGTTCCGGTGCCTATATACGAAGCTTCGACTACTGCAACCTTCAGTCCTTCTCGCATCAAAAAATAGGCGGTGTTCAGTCCTGCCAATCCGCCCCCCACAACCACTACATCCACCTCAATTCCTGATTGAAGTTCCGGATAATCCGTCGCGGGAGTCGTAGCCATCCATAATGATTGGATCTTTTTCGGTAACATATGATTAATATGCTTTTCAACTGGAAATAATTTCAGTTAGCGCGAGTTGTCCTGCACGCGGCTGGAGGCGATAAATCCTCCGCTTTGCCTGCCGATCACTGTCAAATCGTCTTTGGGCTGGATCATCATAAGATTCATGGGATTTCCATTCTTGCCCACCACGCTCGAATAATTATAAACCTCGACCGCGTAAGATTCTCCGCCCATACTAAGCGCGATCTGGCCGGCTTTGCCCGTGCTGGCATTTACATCCGCCACTTTGCCGGAAAAAGTTTGCCCGCCGTCTGTTCCGATTTCGCCATGCTCCATGCCGGCCGTCGCATCAGCGACATTTATTACTTGCGGCTGATTGCCGCTCGAAATTTGCGCAACATCCGTAGGTTTATAGGCCGACCCGTCCAAATATTTCTGATCCGCCGCGATAGTAGAAACGAACCCATGGATGTGATATTCCCTGACAATCCGTCCGGTCTCCGGAACTACCTCAACAATCTCGGCTCGGCCCGCCTCTGCGATTAAAATGTGACCGTTATCTAAAGCGACCGTGTCCGTCGGATAGCTAATACTTTGCCCGTCCGACAATTTAGTTAGATCCCAAACGAGTTTGCCGCTACGATCAATCTCAAACACATCTCCTTTCAGCCGATCGGACAGGATAAAATCTCCGTCGGCGGCCTGCGTGACATTTTCCAACCACTTGGCATCCGGCTTGGTATATTGCCAAATTATATTTTTAGTGGCCCGGTCAACCAAAATGATTCTGTTGGCCAGAGTCTCGGTAATCAAAAATTGGCGGCCGCTCTGGACCGGAAGAACACTGGTATTGCCCTGCAAGATTCCGGGTTCCCGGCCGATTTTGTGGTACTCGCCATATTGCCACACAACCTTGTTGGTATTCTGATCTACTACAATCACTTCGCGATCATTGCTGTCATTGATAACCACTTCATGGTCGTTTATCTTCCAAGCCTTGTGCGGCTCGTCCAGAAGTCCGCCACGATAAGTCTGGAGCCCGGTTATGCCGTATTGCCAGACCAGGCTGTGCGTCTGACGATCGATTTCTTGTACCATCATGGCATCTCCATATGAAGCGATCAAATTGCCGTTAGGCGCCACGGTCACCCGTTCGACCCCGCCGACAAAATACCAGCTAGATTTCGGCAAGGGCGGAGCAGAAATATTTTGCGCCCACACCACTTTGCCGCCAGGAGTAAAGCCGACAATCCGATTGTTGGAAAAATCAGTCATCCATAAAATGGCAAAGCCAGGACCTTTGTCTTGGATATGATCGGATACTTTCGGAGCAATCGGAAAACGGTTAAGCGCGTCTTTTCCAACAACATTGCGCCGGAAGAAAAATGCGCCAAGAATGACCGCGCCGGCCAAAAAGATTATGCCGGATATGATCGCGGCCCTGAGATGTCTTCGGATGTATTTCATGATTTTGAATAAAAAATTATAAACTTTAACACAGCATAGCGAAACGAATGTTAAAGTTTGATTAATTTCAAAATCCGCTCTAATTTTAACATCCTTCGAAATAAATTAAAATATTCGAACGCAAAAAATGGAAGAGCTCGCACTCTTCCATTTTCAATTCCCAGCTTTGTATTTCCAAAAAGCAAGCTACGCCATCGATCCATAATCCGGCATCGTTCCGCGTCCATGCTCTTCTTTTTTCTCCGGCAGATCAGTCACGACCGCTTCCGTAGTCAAAAGCATCGCCGAGACCGACACGGCGTTTTCCAAAGCCGTGCGAGTAACCTTCAAAGGATCGATAATTCCAGCCTTTAGCATATCCTCGACATATTTATCTTCATTCGCATCATAACCGAAATTGATCTTGGCTTCCGAAACGATCCTGTCCAAAACCACATCTTCGCTTTTGTTGCCGGCATTGATCACGATCTGTTTCAGCGGCTGGCTGAGCGAATTTATTAACGCCTCATATCCCGCTTGAAATTCATAATCGCCGCTTTTGATTTTTTTCCCGGCCAATTCTCCGGCCGCTTTCGCAAGCGCTACGCCGCCGCCGGCCACGATGCCTTCTTCGACGGCGGCACGCGTTGCCGCCAAAGCATCCTCCATTTTATGCTTGATGTAGGAAAGCTCCGTCTCGGTCGCCGCGCCGACTTTGATGACAGCCACTCCTCCGGAAAGTTTGGCGATGCGCTTTTGCAATTTTTCCTTTTCGAATTCACTTTTCGCATTTTCAACTTGCGCTTTCATTTGATCAATACGGCCGGAAATGTCCTTCTTCTTTCCGGCACCGCCCACAATCGTCGTATCATCCTTGGTAGCGATAACTTTTCCAGCCCTTCCCAGCATGGAAAGCTCCGCCGCTTTCAGATCCATGCCTTTGTCGCCAGTTATCACCTGCCCGCCTGTAAGAACGGCGACATCTTCCAGCATCGCCTTTCTGCTGTCTCCGAATTCCGGCGCTTTGATCGCCAAAACATTCAGCACGCCGCGCAACTTGTTAACCACGAGGGTGGCTAGCGCCTCTCCATCCACGTCTTCGGCGATGATTACAATCTCTTTCTTTCCGCCCTGGGCGATCTTTTCCAGGATCGGCAGAATGTCAGAGATGGCGGAAATCTTTTTGTCCGTTATCAGGATATACGGATCTTTCAGTTCGGCAGTCTGCGATTCGCCATCAGTAATCATATACGGCGAAATATATCCTTTGTCAAAATTCATTCCCTCCACGATTTCCTTGGAAAAACCGAACGTTTGGGATTCTTCCACGGTAATGACTCCGTCTTTGCCGACCCGGTCCATGACTTCAGCGATCATTTCTCCCATCTCGCGTGATTCGGCGGAAATGGTCGCAACCTGTGAAATTTCTTCTTTGGAACTTATTTTTTTCGAATTTTTCTTGAGAATTTCAACAATCTGCTCCTTGGCCGCCTCCATACCGCGGCGGATCCCGATCGGACTGATGCCGGTCTCCACGAATTTCAAGCCCTCCCGCACCAAAGCTTGCGTAATGACTGTCGAAGTCGTGGTTCCGTCACCCGCCACATCATTGGTCTTGCTGGCCGCCTCTTTGATCAGTTGCGCGCCGATATTTTCCACCTTGTCTTCCAATTCGATCTCCTTGGCTATGGAAACACCGTCATTAGTGATGGTCGGAGCGCCGAAGTTTTTGTCCAGAACGACATTGCGACCCTTGGGACCGAGAGTGGATTTTACAGTATCCGCCACCTTATCGATGCCCGCCTTGATCTTCCTTCTGGCATCGACTCCCGTTTTAATTTGCTTTGCCATAATATTATCGTTTCTTACTGGTTATTAAAAAATAATTATTCCACGACTGCCAAAATATCTTCGTTTTTCAAAATGACATATTTCTTATCGTTCACGTCTATGTCCGTACCGCCATACCGCCGGAAAATTACCGTCTGGTTCTTTTTTACTTTGATGTCCTTGCTTTCCCCTACGGAAATAACCCTGCCTTCCTGCGGCGCTTCGCCGGAAACCGTTTCCGGCAAAAAAATACCTTGGTCGGTCTTTGTTTTGATTTGTCGCGGTTCCACCAGGACGTTGTCTCCCAGCGGTTTGATGTTTGGCTTTCCCATATTGTTTCAAAATTAATTATTAGCACTCTATGGATGTGACTGCTAATGTTATTTTAGCGCGCATGTTTTTCTTGTCAACACAGTTCGGTTTACGGGCGCCCGGGTCTGAACTTAGTGCTTTTACCGGTTCTGTCCGGCATCATTTTTTGTAGAGATAGAAAAAATCCTTATCATACCCGTTCAAAAACTGTTTGGATCCGTCCGCCAGATCGTGCGTCAAAGGAACTGAAGAATATGTTCCCGGGCCAGTCGGTTTAAATATGTTGAACCGCACCCAAATGGGGTTTATGTCCAATTGGATCGCATTGACAGCTCCGGCGGATTGCAGGGCCTGCGCCAAAGTCTGCGGTGTCAGGTTGTTCCCGACCGCAAAAATAAGGTTGCCCTTGGCAGTCAGTCCCACTCCGGAACGCCAGGTAAAAATATCCGTCGTACCCAATGCCAAGCGTCCCCAGAGCGCGCGGCTCCGCTCATCGGCAACCGTAACCCGTCCATCCGTGATCAGCATCGGGCAATTCTGCCGCACAAAATTCGCATTGCCTATTTCTTGCCCCGTATAATCAAATATTTTCAGCGATCCGTCTTGATAATCCACAAAAGTACCCAGATCGTTTTTGAGCGGCAGATATGTCGTATTCCCCACAATCATGCCGTACTGCCCGTCCTTGTATTGGAAGCCTCCGTCAAAAGCCGCGACCAATCTACCGCTCTCGACTATATCTTTCGGCACTATGCCCGGCCCTGGTTTTCCAACTGGTCCGCCCGGCTGCTTTTTGCCGGCCACGCTGCCGATGCCGATCCGGCTCATGTCGATCTGGACCAAGGTCGTGATCGAATAAGGCCGGTCCGGATCGGAGCGGATGAAAGTGTCGGCCATGACTTCTTCGCCGGGAAAAAGAGCTAGCGGATGGTTATGCCACACGCCTTCACCGGCCAACGGTTTAAATTTAGAATTTACAGCCAGCGGATCAAGATCCAATTTGCCTCCGCTTATGTTGCTGCCCGAATTCTGATCATTGAATTGCGGTGCCACTTCCGAGTCGGGATTAAATGTCAATTTTTTGATCTCATCGGAAGTATTGAAAAATATGCTCTCCAAAAACAAGACGCGGTCAGCGCCCAAAATCGGCCGGAGCACATTGTCCGTCAAGGCCGCGGCATCGCCGGTATCGAATTTTATGAACAAAATAAGCCCCAGAAGCAAGATTCCCGAACCCAGCACGGCCCATTTTAAATAGCCGAGTATTTTTGATTTTTTCCGATGCTGGCCATAACCTATGGGCGTCTGTACCCGTTTTGAAAAATTTTTTTCCATAAAGATAATTATATTAGCATTTTTCCGGTCGGCAATTCTAACGAATAAAATCGGATCTGATTTCCGATTTATAAAATTCGTACGACAACCATATACGGCGCTACACGAATCTGGTTACGATAAAAATAAAAAGCGCGCCAAAAATGGTCAGGCCGACCAGTCCGAAAGAACTTCTTTGGCTGTGCGCTTCCGGTAAAATGTCACTGGCACCGATATAAAGCAAGAATCCGGCAAAAAATCCGAGATACAGCACGAGAAATTGGTCCGAAACATGAAACAGCAAGGTGGCTGTCGCGCCCAGCACCGGAGCGATCGAATCCAGAAACAGCAATTTTCTGGTTTTCGCGATTTTATTCTTGTGCGTCAGCATGAGCGTGACCGTGTTCATGCCGTCCGTAAAATCGTGCGCGATGACGGCGATAGCCACTACAATCCCGACTATGGTACCGGCCTGGAAACCCAGTCCGATGCCGACGCCGTCCATGAAACTGTGCCCGACCAGCGCCAGCGCGGACAGCACTCCCACTTTCGGATGCTTGTGTTCGCGATAATCCGTCTCATGCGCATGGTGGATAAGAATGGTTTTTTCGATCGTATGGAAAACCAGAAAGCCCAAGACCAGCGCCACCATTACGGAAGTCGGCTCGAAATTGTTTTTTTCGATCAGTTTGAGGATCTCCGGAAAAATATCAAAGCTGACAACACCCAGCAGCACGCCAGCGGAGAAAGCCATGATGGCGTGGATCTTATTCTTGAACCTGAGAGCGGCCGAACCGCCGAGATAGGTCGAAAAAAATGTGGCTAGAGAAAAAATTATCGCTTGCATGCGGATTTTGACATGATTGCCCGGCTAAAGATACTTTTCTATATTAGCATAGAATTTGCCGCACAAAAAGAGAACGAATCATGCCTTGGTGCGATCGACTGATTCAGCTTCCTCATCCTGCATTCTAACACTCTTGGATATTTTTTTGATTTCTTCTTTCTTGAGAAGCGCCGATGTTCCATAAATCGCCGCAATAATAGCTGCTATGCCGCCGATTCCCAAAGCCCAGCGCGGACTGACATATTCGCCAACCCAGCCAATAATCGGACCTCCTACAGGTGTCGAACCGAGAAAAGCCATGGACCATAGAGCCATCACGCGGCCGCGCATTTCCGGCTTGCTTTCCAATTGCAATGTCGTGTTACCCAAGGATATGAAGTTGATCGAGAATACGCCAGCAAAAATTAGTACGGCAATAGTCAGATAAACATTCGGCATCCAGGCAGCCACGCTCAAGGCTACGCCGAAAAATAAGGCTGAATTAATCAGCATGTTCGGCGAGATCTCCCTGCGACTGGCTGCTAAAAGTCCGCCAAAAATCGATCCCAAACCGGTAGCTGCGACCAAAAAACCATATGTCTCCGCCGAGCCATGAAACGTGAATTGCGCCAAAAGCGGAAGGCTGACGGAAAATTCGTATGACAGCGTGCCAATGATAGCCATCATCACCAGAGTGCTGACCAGGATCGGCGAGGATTTTACATAGGCCAGTCCTTCACGCAACTGATTTTTTGACCGCCGCGCCCGAGGGGTCACATGCAGATCTTTTTCTCGCATCATGAATAAGACAGTCAGGACTGCCAGATATGAAATAGCATTGAATATAAAACAAAGACCCAGTCCAACGGTTGCAATAATTCCGCCTCCAACCACCGGTCCCAGGGCGCGCGCCAGATTCACCTCGGTCGAATTCAACGCCACCGCATTGGCCAATTGATCCTTGCCGACCATCTCTGGCACGAAAATCTGCCGAGTTGGATTATCGATCGTATTCACCAATCCGAGCATAAGCGCCAAGACATACACCATCCATATCTTCACCGTGCCGGAAAGCACCAGACCGCCGAGAATCAGCGCCAATACTCCCGCCATGCTTTGCGTAAAAACCAGCAATTTGCGCTTCGAAAAACGGTCAGCAATCACTCCTCCCCACGGCCCTAAAATCAGGATCGGCAGGAATTGGAAAGCGGAAACGATTCCCAACTGCGTGCCGGAATGCGTCAGCTCGAGCACTAGCCAATCCTGCGCGATCGTCTGCATCCAGGTGCCGACCAATGAGACAGCCTGACCGATGAAATACAGGCGATAATTCCGGATCTTGAGAGATGCGAATGTACGGTTTATTTCTTTCAGCATATTTTCTATAGACTAATCCATCTTATTATAGCAGATAAAAACCCGAGGGTTGCAAAAAAAATCGCTCAACGCTTTTCCAAAAAATCCTGCAAAACCAGAGCCTCGTTATGCTCCGTATCTTTGGCCGCATAGAGCAGAGTCACGATCTTATTTTTCCAAACGATATCTTTCAGCGCCTCGACATGCTCATCATTTTTTCTCAGTTCCGAAACATATTTCCGCTTGAATTCCGGCCATTTTTTCGGGTCATGGGCAAACCATTTACGCAATTCCGGACTGGGCGCGACATCTTTCAGCCAAAAATCAATCCGCGCCTCAGCCTTGGAAACTCCCCTCGGCCAGAGCCGATCGACCAAGATGCGCACGCCATCTTCCCGCGAATATTTTTCATAGATCCTTTTTGTGGCAATTTTCATCTTTTGATTCTTTGAGAATAATACAACCAAAAACAGAAAACCCGCCGAAGCAGATTTTCTGAAGCCTTATTTCTACTGGCTCCGCGAGTTGGAAAGAGTTCGAGAAAGTTTTTAAAAGAAAAAGCGAGCATCTTAAAAAGCATGCTCGCTTTGCATCAATTAATCTAAGGTTAGGAAAACTACACTTTTTCCGAAAACAACTCCGAGAATCTTTTGTTCAATACCTAGTGCGACATATCTACTGCTCTTTCCAGGGAATCAACAGTTCTGCGGCCAATCCCCTTCTTGGCTAGCGGGTCCTCCTGGACTCTATTTCTTTGATTGATCCCAGCATTCATGGTTGCTATGATTTTTCCATACAAAAAAAGACTTAATAATTAAGTCGCTGAGTGGTTCCGCTTGAGTGGACGGCCCGACGGATTTTAATTCAAAAACTCTTTTAACATACTCTTCAAAGAAGTCTTGCCTTTGGTGGATTTGAAATACTTTTCTCTTCGCAGAGCATCATATTTATTTCTGTATGCTTCATAAAATATTAATTCAAATGGTCTGCGGCATTTAGTTGCAAAGCTTTTGCCATCATTATGCTCCTTTAATCTTTTCCTTAAATCTTCAGTAAAGCCAATATAAAACTTATCATCAAGCTTACTTAATAGCACGTATACGTAATAGAATTTTATTTCATTTTTCATTGATTTAATTATAAATCTAAATAACAAAAAATGAAACAAAAAAACACGTCACCATAACGTATTTTTTGCACAGTAGGGGCAAAGCTCACACTAAGGTGGCTCCGCCCTGTACGTACGGTACAGGGCTCCGCATGTTGGCCGACCTTAGAACCTAGAGTTTGGGATAAAATGAGGACATTTCGGGGGTTTTAGAGACCATGAAGGGAATGGCAAACCTCAGTCAAAACTCGCGCCACAGAGGGCCACAGCAAGCCACAAGCGAGCTACTTAGTCTATAAATTATGCCGAAAAATGCCTAATATGAAGGGTGAAATTAAAGTTTATAAATCAGTGTAAATAATACTTGACACTAAAATAGGGTTTAGTGTATACTAAACTTGACACTAAATAATATAAAAATATGGCATCAACTAAGGAAAAGATCAGAGACTATATAAATGAACAAATAGCCCAGGCTGACTTTCGCGCTCGCGCCTACGTCTTTGACGCACAAAACAAAAAGAGGCCGAATCGAAATATTTTCGTGCGCATGCAATCGCATTTCACCCAGTTCATAAAGGGCAACAGAGCTTATCGTTGGGTGACTCTTACTGGTTTGCGCGGAGCTGGAAAAACTACCATTATGTACCAGTTATATTTTGCCAACAAAAATATTGATGGTCATTTCTTAATTTTATCTGTGGATGAAATTACACAAACCTTGGGAAGCAGCATTAACGAAGTGATAAACGTTTTTGAAGAAAGCATAGGACGCTCCATTACGAATTTGGATAAGCCATTATTTCTGTTTTTAGATGAGGTTCAATATGATGAAAAATGGGGCATAACCCTCAAAACTATTTATGATCGTGCTCATAATGTATTCATATTTTCAACAGGATCAGCCGCCGTGCTGATGAACAGCAATTCTGACATAGCCAGGCGCGCTATAAGTGAAAAAATATATCCACTTTCGTTTGCTGAATTTATAAAAATTAAGCACGGAAAATACGAAATTAAAAATCTGTCTCAGACATTGCGAGACATTATATTCTTTAGTAAAAACGCTCAAGAGGCATATGAAAATTTAAAGAAGCAGGAAGAAAAAATCAATGAGTATTATTTGGGTATAAGTCGTTTGGATTTTGAAAATTATCTTTATTATGGTTCCTTGCCTTTTATGATCGCGCTGGAAAATGAAGCGCTAGTTTATGATCAGATAAATAAATCTCTCGATCGAGTGATTAATAAGGATATTCCGCAAATGCGCGGTCTTTCTTCGGAGATATTGGGAAAAATCTCCGCCATCTTATATGCGGTAGCCGATATGGATGCTCTAAACTTTACCACTCTGGCAGAAAAGTTTGGAATTTCCCGGCCAAAAATAGCAGAAATTTTTTCAATATTAGAGCAGACTGAAATCTTGCATCGCATCTATCCACAAGGGTCTCATTTCAAGCAGGTGACGCAAAAACCTTCAAAATACCTTTTTTCATCTCCGGCATTCCGGGCGATGTATTACAAAATGATAGGCAATACAATCAACGATCAGAACGCGCGTGGCAAGCTTTTAGAGGATTTGGTCGGGATGTATCTTTATCGTTTATGCGATAAAAAACCAATTTTCTCCCTTACTTATGATAGTGCTAAGGGAGGCGCAGATTTCATCGTTAAAGCGGGAGAGAAAAAAATTGCAATTGAAGTTGGAGTAAATAAAAAAGAATTCAAACAAGTAGCGCAAACAGCTGAAAAAATTAAAGCTACATATGGAATTGTTATTTCAGAACAAGCTGGCCAGTTAGAATTTAATCAAGAATTAAACGCAATTAAAATGCCACTAAAGTATTTCCTGTTGATGTAGATAATAAAACATATGGCAGTTGCTTTTTAACTTCCCCGCATTTCCATGCCCCAGAAGTCCAAGATACGAATCCAGAGTTTCCCTCGCTGGATTATTTTTTATCCTTTTCATCATCCGCCTTTTTGTCGTTGTCCGCAGTACCCGATGATCAGGAAAACTTATCCAGCCAAGAAAATCTACGCCTGATGCCAAAGTTTTTATGGAAATTTTGTCTGGATGAAGCTTAAGTTTTACCTGAATTTCTAAAAATCGAGATATTCTTGGAATCATATTTTCCAAATAATTTCTATCTTCCGAAAATATTACAAAATCGTCCGCGTAGCGGATATAGTATTTGGCTTTTAACTTGTGTTTCACAAACTGGTCGAATTTGTTCATATAGACGTTGACGAACAATTGCGAAGTGAGGTTGCCCAATGGCAGGCCGGCATCAGTTTTTCCTTTGGTATTGAAACTGTTTACGACCTCTCCAAGCAGCCAATTGATATCTTTATCGGAAATGTATTCCCGCAAAAATTCAAGCAGTATGGCATGGTCGATATTGGCAAAGAATTTTCTGATATCACATTTCAAAATCCAGCAGGTTCGCGTGTTATTTTTGCCAACGATGCGGGAAAATTCACGGAATCTGTTGATGGATTTATGCGTGCCTTTGTCCAGGCGGCAGGAAAAAGAATCGGCAACGAAAGTTCTATCAAAAAATGGGTAAAGTTTCCGATAAATGGCGTGATGCAAAAGCCTGTCTCTGACGGTGGCTTTATGAATATCTCTGGGTTTCGGATCATTGATTTTGAACGCTTGATAGCCGCCGTGTTTGTAGGTATGATTGACTAAGTCAGAATGTAAAGTCAAAATATTGTCCATCAGACGCATTTGAAAAATCTGGACATCTTTTTTGTTCCGTTTGCCGCGAACAAATTCTTTCCAAGCTTTCAATAAATTTTCTAAACTGATAATTTCTTCAAAAGTATGAGTCAATTGAATTTTCATAAAAATTCGCAACTTTTAACACCCCCCCCCCCCAGGCTTCCGGCG
>JAJYGF010000012.1 GCA_021785125.1 bacterium
TCCGATCGTCGCAAATAAGGGCTATGGCAAAAAACTTTTAGGTACAAAAATTTATTTTGAAGGGAAAAAACCGAAACAATTTAAGAAAGATGGCTCTATTCGTTTTGGAAAAAATATTCTAGAAATTATCAATGTTCAATTTAAGGATAAAAAATTTCGTTGGATCGTAACGAATAAAGAAGACTCAATTAAGTCAGAACGAGGTATTTATAGGATCCGAACATCAACTCATCTTTTAGATAAGATGAATAGTGAAATGTATGATAGAAATCGAGATATAAAAAATGATATTATCAAAAGTCAGTTTGCAATCGTATATCCAGGTTATTTTGATAGCAACGCGGCTCCAGTTTATGTCCCAGGTAAAATTTCCAAAATTTTAAAAAAAGAAATAATACCTCGTCTCTCAAGCGAGGATCGCCAGTCAGTTTTAGATTTCTTGCCTGATTTTATAAGTTCAGAATCTTTAAGTTCAGTAAATTTATTAAAAGCGGAAACTGAAATACAATCCCTTAGAGAGTTGACAAAAGATTTTGATCGCGCGATAAAAAATACTCATGCGGAGTCATGGTGGCAGAAATATATTCGTAAAAACATACTAATTATTCAGCAAGGATATATTAAAGCTATTGAAAAGATGAATGTTAGCGTTGGGAATGTTAAATTTCCAGATTTCTCGCTTGTTACTCACGATAACTATTTGGATATTTTTGAAATAAAAAAGCCGACTACGAATTTGATAAAACTTGATTCTAGTCGGGGAAACTACTTTTGGGATATAGAAATGTCAAAAGCTATAACACAAGTAGAAAATTATATTGAAAATGTTTCAAAACATGCAGACGCTGTGAGAAGTTTTTTAAAAGATGAGCATAACATTGATCTGAAAGTTTTAAAGCCTCGGGGCATAATTCTTGCAGGAAATACTCAAATTTTTCAAACACAAAAAGAAAAAGATGATTTTAGACTTTTGTCACAGGGACTAAAAAACATCTCAATTGTTACCTATGACGAGTTATTGGTGCGGCTAGAAAATTACACAAAAGTACTCGCGAGTTTTAAGAAGTAAAGAGAATAAGAAAGAAATGAAATCAGCTTGGTCAACAAAAAAAATAGGAGAAGTTTGCGATTTTCAGAATGGGCTTTGGACTGGAAAAAAAGCTCCTTTTATGGTTACTGAAGTTATTAGGAATACGAATTTTAAAAACAATGATGGGTCATTGAATTTTAATGATGTCGCAGAAATAAAAGTTGAAAAAAATCAGTTACAAAGCAGATTACTTCAAAAAGGCGATATTATTTTGGAGCGCTCAGGCGGTGGGCCTACTCAGCCTGTTGGCAGGGTTGTATATTTTGAAGGAGAGAGCGATAAATTTAGCTTTAGTAATTTTACGACGCGTATTCGAGCAAGAGAAGGCATTGAATTGGATAGTAAATATCTATGGTTTTTTCTTCATTATTTTTATAAGTCAGGAAAAACTGAGGCAATGCAAAAGAAAACAACAGGAATTAGAAATCTAACTTTTTCTGAATATAAAGATATTGAAATCCCATTTCCGCCACTTTCCGAACAAAAGAAAATTGTGGATCGGTTGGAAAAATTGCTGGCGAAAATAAAGGAGGCCAAGCGGTTGCGCGCCCAGGCGCAAGAAGCAACTCAAAATCTTCTCTCCGCCGAACTGCATAAAATTTTTGAGGAAGGAAAAAAGAATGGATGGGAAGGAAAAGAATTAGGAAAAATTTGTGAATTAAATCCAAAAAAATCAGAAATAAAAGACAAGCCTGAGGATTTTTTAGTTTCGTTTATTCCAATGTCTGCAGTTAGTGATGATTTACAAAAAATAGTAACTTTTGATGAAAGGCCTCTGGGGAAAGTCAGGAAGGGGTATACTTATTTTTGTAATAACGATGTTTTGTTTGCAAAGATTACACCTTGTATGGAAAATGGGAAAGTTGCTCTGGCTAAAAATCTAAAAAAAGGAATTGGTTTTGGAAGCACGGAATTTCATGTAATTCGTGCGGAAGAAAAAGTATTGCCAGAATGGATTTATTATGTTATTCGTCAGAAATTTTTTCTTGAAGAAGCTGAAAAGCACATGACTGGAAGTGCGGGTCAAAAGCGTGTTCCAGTTCAGTTTTTGGAAAAATATAAAATTTTACTTCCATCTCTTTCCGAACAAAAAAAGATCGTCGCGCGGCTGGATGCGCTTTCGGAAAAGCTTAAAAAACTCCAAGCCCATCAAAACCAATCCGCCGCCGATCTGCTGGCGCTTGAGCAATCAATTTTACACAAAGCGTTTAAGAATTAAAATAAAAATAAATCATGTGGTATTTGTATTTGGATGAATCTGGTGATTTGGGATTTGATTTCGTAAATAAGAAGCCATCAAAGTTTTTTACT
Source organism: bacterium (assembly GCA_021785125.1). Lineage (GTDB taxonomy): Bacteria > Patescibacteriota > Minisyncoccia > Moranbacterales > UBA2206 > JAJYGF01. The sequence goes on from JAJYGF010000012.1 coordinate 2,402, forward strand.
GTGACCATCTTGGCCATGAGTAGCCAGGATGCCAATCGAAAGATGATAAAGGCAGTCAAAAAAACTTTGGCCCGTAAATTGAATTCCAGGGGCAATAGAAAAAGAATCGTACATGAACTGAAAGGCACGTCAACCACGCTTGAAGTAAAGAAATATTTTTATAAATGCGCGGAAAACATCAAATTCGGCATCTATTCGTTGACATTGAATAAAAAAAGGCTGTTTGAAAAACTGACCAAGGATAAAGAGCGGGTTTATAATTATATCGCCAGACATGTTATCGATCAGATTCCATTTGAAAAAGCAAGCGGAATTCGAGTCGAGCTCATTTTGGATAAGTGCAAAGGTAAGCCGGAGATTGAAGAGTTTAATCGATATATAAGAAGTCAGTTGGAAGCGCGTATTGATCCAAGCACGCCGATGGACATTTATCATTTGGAATCTAATAGCAATTTTGGTTTGCAAGCGTGTGATCTTTTTTGCTGGGGAGTTTTTCAGAAGCATGAGCGTAAAAATCTTGATTGGTTTGAAGTGTATAAAGAAAAAGTGATATTTGACGAGGTCTATCTAAAATAAAAACCCCTTTCGGGGGAGCGTGCCTTATGAATTTGTGATGTCTAGATTCTAGCCAACCGATGGATGGGAACATCTAGAACAATCCATAAAGGTCTTACCGCTTAATATAATACTAGCACAAATTCCAGATATTTCAAGAGTTATCCACAGTAATTGAAAATAATGGCTTAAGTCAGGGAAATTAAGCCCATCAAAAATCAAAACCGATCCGCCAACTAAGAAATTCACCACAATTCGTTGCATAACACGACATTCTGGGATTCTCCAGAAAGCCAGGATGTTGTTTGAAAAAAGTTATCCACAAATCAAAGATTGAATGGAGAGTGATTATAGTGATATAATATCACTATAATCAATTCACCCCGTTAAATAATTTTAAATTTTATATCGGCATGTATTATGTCTATGTATTATTGAGTAAAAAGGATAACAAGAGATATATTGGTTATACTAAAAATTTAAAATTAAGATTTGAGCTGCACCAAAAAGGACAAGTTGAATCTACAAAAGATAGAAGACCTCTAAAATTAATTTATTACGAGGCGTGTCTGAATCAGCAAGACGCTACGCATCGCGAGAAATATTTGAAAACTTATCATGGCAGTATGTTTATTGGGCAAAGGCTCAAATCTTATTTAACTGGGTAAACAAATGAAAAAAGCAAAAGAAAAAATCACAAATATAGCTCTCTTTGAGGGGAAGAAGGTCCGAAAAGTCTGGCACGAGGATGAATGGTGGTTTGTTGCCGAAGATATCGTTTTGGCACTGATTGAATCAAATGATCCAAAGCAATACATACAGCGTATGAAACAACGCGATCCCGAGTTAGCTAAAGGGTGGGTACAAATTGTACATACCCTTGAAGTTCCAACAGAAGGTGGAAAACAAAAGATGATATGCACGAATACAGAAGGTGCTTTCCGTATCATTCAATCGATTCCCTCGCCCAAAGCTGAGCCGTTCAAACGTTGGCTGGCAAAAGTTGGGCATGAGCGTATCAAAGAAATTGAAGATCCTGAATTGGCGGCCAATCGCGCGCGGGAAATCTATCGCGCCAAGGGCTATCCGGAAGGTTGGATCGAAAAGCGGATGCGCGGCATCGAAGTTCGTGAAAGTTTGACCAGTGAGTGGAAAAACCGCGGAGCCAAAGAAGGCATTGAATATGCGATTCTGACCAATGAAATTTTGAACGGAACTTTTGAGATGTCGGCTGACGATTACAAAAAATTAAAAGGACTCAAGCGCGAAAATTTGCGTGATCATATGGACGATCTTGAATTGATTCTGACGATGCTGGGCGAAGCGGCGACTACCCGGATTCACAAGGACAGAAATACTAAAGGCTTTGAAAAATTAAAAGATGATGCCAAAGAAGGCGGGGCGGTGGCGGGCAGGACGAGAAAAGATATCGAAAAACGAACGGGCAAGAAAATTTCGACAAAAAATAATTTTTTAAGGTTGAAATAGAAGGGATTGTAGTGGCTGGATGCGCTTTCGAAAAAGCTTAAAAAACTCCAAGCCTATCAAAACAATCCGCTGCCGATCTGCTGGCACTTGAGCAATCCATTTTGCATAAAGCGTTCAGGCCAAAATAAACAAACATATCATACAATGTATACCCAGAGCACAACATTCTCATATTCTCGAGAAAGTGAGAATGTTGCTATGATATAATTGTACAAAGTAAAACAAAGATAAAAAATAATGTTGGCGAAAAAGAAAAGGAAAATTGAAAAATTACAGAAGACACCGAAGCAAATGGAAAGGCACCTGAAGGGCGTGGCCAATCATCGCAGGATCGAGATCTTGTTCATTGTTGCCAAGAATGATGGAATAACTCTGGATGGAATATGCGAGGCGATGGATGGCAATATTAAGACTCTTGCCGAACATGTGCAGAAACTTGTGCAGGCAGGACTTGTCAATAAGTTCAGACGTGGCAGGGAGGTTGGTCATTTGCTATCTCCGTATGGCAAGCGCTTCCTGAAATTCATCAGAACATTTTAATTTGATATTCTGGCTTTCTGGAGAAAGCCAGAATATTATCTCTGATATATCGTTAATTGTGACGATAAAATAACTTACGTATGAACCAAAAAACCGCGCTGGAAATTTTAAAGATGGGGCATAATGTTTTTTTGACCGGGCCGGCCGGCAGTGGTAAGACATATCTTTTGAATCAATACATTCAATATTTAAAAGATAAAAGGATCGAGGTGGCAGTGACAGCATCGACCGGAATTGCCGCCACGCATATGAATGGCATAACCGTGCATTCTTGGTCCGGAATGGGAATTCGCGAAAAAATTACTGATTATGATCTGAAAAAAATTGCAAAGAATCGGAGAATCATGAAGGGGATTGCGAAGACTAAAGTTCTTATTATTGATGAGGTTTCCATGTTGCACGCGTATCAGTTGGATAATGTCGATCTGATCTGCCGAAGTTTGAAGGAGCCGTTTCTTCCATTCGGCGGATTGCAAGTTATAGATCGGAGAGACTTTTTTCAATTGCCGCCTGTCAGTAAAAATGAAAAAGGAGCCAAATTTGCTTATGTTTCAGAATCTTGGCAAGCGATGGAAATAAAGGTATGTTATCTTGATGAACAACATCGCCAAAAAGATGACCGACTTCTCAAGGTACTCAATCAGATCCGTTCCAAGCAGGTTGATGATGAGACTCTGGAAATAATCTTATCGCGCGAGAATATGGATATCGAGGGAGCGATAAAACCGACGAAACTTTTCACACATAATGCGGACGTGGATGCGATCAATAATATTGAACTGGCAAAGTTGAAAGAAAAACCGTTCGCTTATTCCATGCGCGCGCAAGGCAATCGGCGTCTGACAGAATTTTTGCGCAAAGGTTGCCTGGCGCCGGAGAAACTGATCTTGAAAAAGGGCGCGCAAGTCATGTTTGTCAAAAATAATTTTGAAAAAGGTTATGTGAATGGCACAATGGGAAAAATTATCGGCTTTGACTCGGAAAGCAAGATGCCGATTGTCAAAACTTTTTCTGGGCAGAAAATAACTGCTCTACCGGCGACTTGGGAAGTAGATGATAATTATGAGATAGTTGCCCAGATTACGCAGATCCCGTTACGATTGGCCTGGGCGATTACAGTACATAAAAGTCAGGGCATGAGTTTGGATGCGGCCGAGATTGATCTTCGAAAGTCATTTGAATTTGGCATGGGTTATGTCGCTTTGTCACGTGTGCGGGCTTTGAGTGGATTGAAACTTTTGGGTGTCAATGAAACGGCTTTGGAAATAAATAGCGAAATATATGAGTTTGATAAAGAGCTGTTTGCTCAATCGGTGAAGGATGAAGAGGAAATGAGGAAGACAGATTGGTTTAGTAGAAGAAAAAAGCGAAAAAAATTTTTAGATAGAAATGCTCAAGACAAATCTCACGAAAAAGCTTATGATGTAGATGAGATCAGGCGGGAGCATAAAAATGCGTATGCGCCTTGGTCACCGGAAGACGATATGAAATTATTAAAATTCAAGGATAAATCAGTTCCTGAGCTGGCAAAGATGTTTGGACGAAAAGAGGGCGCTATCAGATCGAGGCTGGCTAAATTGTTGGAAATCTGATCTTGCTTATATTCTGGCTTTCTCCAGAAAGCCAGAATATAATTCTAAGTTTAAATTAGTGGAATAGGTAATTAATTACGTAATTATGATTATCGGTTTTTTGTCCGGATGTTGCAGGCATTGATTGACAAAAACCGTTCCAGAAGTTAGGATTGATCAACTGAAAAATAGTTCCTACAATATACAAGGGAGGTTACATATGATATTGGATGTGGTGGTATTGAATTTTGTTCCCACAAGGTCAGAAAATCCGGATATTCGAAAGATCTTTGCTGACGAGATGTCCCGCACGTTCTGGCTGGGCATAAAGCAGGGACACATAGTCCAGCCTCGCTTCAACAAAGATTGCATGCATTATGCTGTTGAAGCCAGGCGGGCGAAGGAGCGCGGCGAGCTAACAGCGGAGAAGCTTTTGGAGATCATCAGCGATTCGATCTGCGGCACGCCGGAAAGTCGAGATGAGGCCCTGGCTTTTTGCGAAGAGTTTCTGCCTTTCATCATCGGCGAAAAAACCATGAGGTATGCGGTTATGATGTAATAAAATGTGAGGCACGCCCCGCAAGGGAAACGGCCTTTTTTGTTTTGATTCCAAGGGTTTCTTAAGGTGGGCTTGACAAAAATTGCTAAATAGAGTATTATAGCAAGTCTTCTTTTACAAAACATTCCAAACAGAAAGGGAAATAAGCCATGAAATTCAAAGGGGTGATGGAGGATTACCTGTATTTCGAAGGAGTAATTTCCAGGCTGGGCAAGTTATCCTTGGACGACAATATCATACTTGAGAAGCTTGAACCGAGCAGGGGCGATATTCAGGCAATATACAAAAAAATCAAGGATAACGGTTTTAAGGGTAGCGCGATCGACTATCTATGCTACATCAGTATGCTGTTCATCCAGGTCAACTGGCTTTACAGCGTCGAGGTAATAACGCACAGAAAGGTCAGGAATCTCATCCATTTGAGCAATTACGAATTTAAATTGCGCTTTTTCATGCAGGAACTGTTTGAAACTTGCTTGCGTGATGAAAGCAATGCCAGGAATATGTACAGGGTATTCTATAAGAATCCCATGCTATTCTTTGAAAGTTCTCCCTTCCAGGAGTTCCTTTCTGCTTTTCCAGGGGTCAATAAGGATGAGCTGATGAAGTTGTGTTTCAATGTCATAGGCTCAGCGCATTGCATTATGCGATTCGGGAAGGGAGAGGCAGACATGGCGGAAATCTTCGAATCAGGGATAAAGGCGCTGAAAAAGATCTCGCTTGCTCCGATGTATCGCGCAAGGGCCGAAGACAATAAGGGCAAGGAGACATTGAAGCTCCTTCCCAGGGAATCAACGGTTCTGGATGCCATTGTTGATCACTTGTCACAAGAAGGTGGTGACAAAATATCTAATGTCAAAAAGACCATCCTTCTACATTGCATGCGCAAAAGGGTGAAAATATCTGAGGCTACAATATTTCATGCGGTGAAAGGTCTGTCGGAGGTCGGCCTGCTGAAGCTGGTGGGAACCAAGGGAAAAGATAACAACGATGTGCACACCTATGAGCTCGATAGGGATTTGCTCGGAAAAGTAAAGATAAAGATCGAGAAGGGATTGGTCAGGCAGACCGTATCTTCGAGCATCAGGTCAATAGGATTGCAAAAAGGGACATAGTCTCTATGCAAAACTATCTTAAGGCACGCCCCGCAAGGGAAACGGCCTTTTTTATTTTTGATGTATCTTTTTTATTTCGGTGTATAATGATCATATGTTCAAAAACTACATCAAATATTTGAAAGACAACCCGAAAGGTTATTGGTTCAAAAGAAAATTGTTCGGTTGGGGTTGGACGCCAGCGACGTGGCAGGGATGGCTGGTTATTCTTGCTTATTTTGTGCTGGTCATCGCTTTTGCCCGAACGGCTGGCAAAACTGCGGGCAAAGGATCGTTTTTCGGTTTTTGGCTGTCGCTGGTCATTCTGACCGCCGCACTCATTTTCATCGCATATTTGAAAGGCGAAAAACCGCGCTGGCAATGGGGCATTTCGAAAAAGAAAAAATAAATGGAAGATAAAGAGGCTATTGAAATTTTGACTCAGTTGATTGAGAAATATCCACTTTCCGAAAAAGAGAAAGAGGCGGTTTCAAGTGCAATTGGCGCTTTGGGCTGGATGAAGCTGGGGAATCAGCGCATAAAAAATATCATCCGCGCTAAAAAAGCTGAGAAGAAAAAAGAAAAAAATTGGAAACAAGAGTTTAATCTTGACAGATGATATTTTTCATACTATCATTTTTTAATTCTTTAAAAAGTGAAAAATCTCTCAAAATAGGAGGTCTGTTGTGGGAAAAAACATAATCAATTTCAGGTTCAATATCTCATGCTCGGCCTGTGGTAATAACTGCAGGCCTTTTTTGTATTAATCAAAGAGGAGGTGAATTTTATGAGTAAAAAAGAAGTTACAATTACGCGAACAGTGGATGGGCCGGTGGAAAAAGTCTGGAAAGCTTGGACGGATCCGGAGCTGGTGAAAAAATGGTGGGGCCCGAAAGATTTCACGGCGCCATCAATTGAGATTGATCTGCGTGAAGGCGGAAAATATCTATATTGCATGCGCGGTTCTGCCGGACCGGATATGCCGGCGCGAGATTATTGGAACGGCGGCGTCTATCAGAAAATCGTGCCGATGGAAAAAATTGTTGTCACTGATTATTTCACGGATGAAAAAGGCAACAAAGTGACGCCGGCTTACTATGGCATGGGCAGTGACAATGATTTTGAAGCGACGGCCGAGACTATGTTTGAGCCGCAGGACGGGAAGACCAAAATCACTTTGCACTATCCGGACGCGAGCCGCTTCAACGAGCAGGACATTTCCAACATGCAGATGGGCTGGAGCCAGTCTTTGGATAAGTTTGAAGAGGTTCTGAAAGAGATATGATGCGCTGTTAGGCTTACCTCCAATAAAGTTATCCACATGGCTCAATTTGACAGTGATAACAATAGTGATAGAATATCACCATGAGTTGCCGCTAGGCTCCGTACACAAGAATCGGACGGCGGACAAGTCTAGGAGGACCTGCAGAACTCCGAACATAATATCTAACAACTCGCATTTGAGGTGCGGGTATAAACAAAAATGCAAAATCAAAGTATGCCGAATGCGCCGGAAAAGGTGCATTCACAGATGGTCAAGGCTGGCCAGAAGAATTATTTCTTCGATGTTAAAAAAGCATCCAACGGCAGTAACTATCTGACAATCGCCGAATCGTACCGGAAGCAGGACGGCGAAAGGGTCGTGAACCGCATCATGCTGTTCAGGGATCATTTTCCGGAATTTGCCGGAGCGCTCAATGAAATCCAGAAATATTTGAAATAAGATAAAGCTATAGCCGCCAGATAAAAACTGGCGGCTTGCCGTTTGTTGTATTACTTTTTAAAATTTGTTAAGATGATTCTATGGGTACGAAGAAAAAGCATAATCATATCCACGTGCTTTGGCTGATAATTTCAATCGTGGCTGTTCTCGGCATGTTGGCTTTCACTCTTGCTCCTGCTTTGTTATATAGATAATTTGCAGTGCCGCATGAGCCATAAATGGAAAATCAAATCAATATTTTTGAAGCTGGGCTTATTGGCGGGTTTTGTCGCTCTGGTTTTCGTGATCGTTGCGATTTATAAGGAGATAAACCAAAAAAAACAAATACAGGCACAAATCGACCAATTGAAGGCGGAAGCTGACAAGATTAGCAAAAACAATTCTTTTATGCAAGATAAGATCGACTATTTTGCCAGTAAGGATTATGCTGAAGTGCAGAGCAAGGACAAGCTGGATATGCAAAATCCAGGCGAACGGGTTGTTGTGCTCCAGCCCGACGCTGTCTCCAAGAGTGATGCGAAAGCGATTGCGCCGACGGATGGCCCGATTGGACCAAGGACGGATGTCGCCGTTGCCAATCCTTTGAGATGGTGGAATTATTTTTTCAAATATTAGATCAAAAAATAAAACAAGTGTTCAGAGTAAATATTAAAAAATTAAATTGGAAAACGATCGTTTACGGCATTTTGGGAGTCGGAGTGCTGTATGTTGTCGTAATTGGAGTTTTGATATACGGCTTCGGTCTGCAGGATAAATGGCTGGTCAAAAAAACAGCCCAGTATGTTCCTTATCCGGCGGCCATAGTCGGAGGGACGAGTTTTGTCACAGTAAATGAATTGCAGACCGATCTGGCGGCGGTGCGCCAGTTTTATGAGAGTCAAGACTTTTCCGACATGGGCCTGAAAGTGGATTTTAATTCTTCCGACGGCCAAAAGCGTCTTCAGATCAAGCAGAAACAAATTTTGGACAAATTGATTGAGAATAAAATAATTGAAAGATTGGCGATTGCCAGAGGTGTCAAAGTGACTGACGACATGGTCAGCCAGAATGTGAACAAAGAGGCTGCCCAATATAATAGCGCGGCGGATGTGGAAGTGAGATTGCATAAATTGTACGGATGGAACATCGATGATTTCAAAGAAAGGATAGTCAAGCCGGACATGTATCGGCAGGCGCTGGAAGATAATTTGAAAAGCACCGATCCGAGCATAGTCAAGGCCAGAGAGAAAATTGTCCAAGCCCAAAGCGCTTTGAAGGGCAATGCTGATTTTGCGGATGTCGTCAAAAAATTTTCTGAAGGAGAAAGCGCGAAAAACGGAGGAGAGCTGGGCTGGCTCTCTGCCGATCAAATGCTGCCCGAAATCGCCGTAACCGCCTTTCTTATGGATAAGGGCCAGACAAGCGATATTATCCAAACTTCGTTGGGCTTTCATATCATACAAGTTGAAGACAAAAAGACCGAGAACGGCGTGGATAAAGTCAGACTCAGGCAGATTTTTGTCAGGACGGAAAGCTTTCCGGATTGGCTGGCGGCGCAGGAAAAAAATATCAGCGTTTTGATACCTTTTTACGGATTGACTTGGAACAGGCAGAATGACGAGGTGGATTTTACGCATAAGGATATGCGGGATTTCGAAAATAATTTAAGCAAGAATTCGCCTGATAATGTTTCAGTTTTGTTTTAATTAATAAATTAATAAGTAATCAAACAAAAATATGCCAAAAGCAAAAGTGAACCACGAACTTTGTATCGGCTGCGGAACATGCGAGTCGATCTGTCCGAATGTCTTCCGTGTTGAAGACGGAAAATCCCATGTTATTGCTGAGGAATGCGGGGAATGCAATTGCCAGGAAGCCGTTGACAGCTGTCCGGTAAGCGCTATTTCGATCGAATAATACCAAACGTTTCGATTTGTAGTAACAAAAAGTCCTTGTTCTCTGTATTATATTTTTAAAGAGGGACTTTTGCCTTGCGAAACTATCGGTAATTAATAATTAATTTATAGCCTTATATCATGATGATTATTGGGCATGTTCAATGTCATGGAAATAGAAAAAATTGTCGCTGATGATGGCGATATCAAAACTGAAAAAGAAATTTTTCCAACACATAAGCCGATCATGCGTTCGCATTCATTCCGATTTATTGTCATTTCGTTTGTAGCCGTTACGGTTTTGATTTCCGCGCTGGTCGGAGCCGTTTTCGGCTTCATGGGAGCCAATATTTCTAAAAAAATATTTCCATCCGAAACCAAGCTGGCTGCCAGCGACCAAGCCAATGTGGTCAAGCAGCAAGTGGTCGAGGAAGATACGGCGGTGATCGATGTGGTCAAAAAGAGTTCTCCGGCGGTGGTAAGTATTGTTATCAGCAAGGATGTTCCGAAAATGCAGGATCTTTTTTCCTCGCCATCTTCGCCATTCGGTTTTTTCGGCGGACTTGATCCGTTCGGTTCGAACAATGATGGAAGTAATTTGATCCCCCAAGGCGATAGCGGAACCGGTGGCACCGAAAAGCAGACAATTGGTGGCGGTTCGGGATTTTTGATCACTTCCGACGGAATGATCGTGACCAATAAGCATGTGGTTTCCGATCCGACGGCCGATTATACGGTTATAACCAGTGATGGCAAAGAACATCCAGCCAAGGTTTTGGCTACCGATCCGAGCCAGGATATTGCCGTAATCAAAATAGACGGACAAGGTTATCATACACTCGCGCTGGGAGATTCGGATTCTTTGCAAATCGGACAAACGGTTATCGCGATAGGCAATTCTTTGGGCGAATTTTCCAATACTGTCAGCAAGGGCATAGTTTCCGGACTTAAGAGAAACTTGACCGCTTCCGGAGATATGGGCCAATCTGAAAATTTGAGCAATATCATTCAGACGGATGCGGCTATAAATCCGGGCAATTCCGGCGGTCCGTTGCTGGATATCAACGGTGAAGTCATCGGTATCAACGTGGCGATGGCGCAGGGAGCGCAAAGTATCGGTTTTGCTATTCCTTCGAACCAGATCAAAAAAATCATCAACCAAGTCAAAACTACGGGGAAAATCACAGTGCCTTATCTCGGCGTAAGATACATTCCCATAGACAGCCAGATCAAACAGCAGATCAGTAATTTCTCATATGATTACGGCGCTTTGGTTGTAAGGGGTGATAAGATAACTGATTTTGCCGTGGTGCCAGGTTCGCCTGCCGATAAGGCAGGAATCACGGAAAACGACGTGATTTTGGAGGTTAATGGGACTAAAATAGATCAAAATAATTCATTGGGCGATTTGATCGCCAAATATAATGTTGGCGACACGGTCACTTTGAAAGTTTGGCACAAAGGAAACATTGAAGATATCAAAGTCCAACTGGCCGAGAGGACGCAATAGGCGCATGTTGTCGCGTGCGTCCGGAAAGTTCGGCGGTTTGTAGATCATAATTTTTTATTTTGGAAAGTGGATCTTAACAGGTTTACCAATAGAAGCCAGGAGGCGATTCGAAATTCGCAGGAAATCGCCATAACGCGCGGCCAGCAGCAGGTGGATATTTTTCATCTGCTGTATGCCTTGTTGGTGCAGGAAAATTCCATCGTGCCCGTCCTCATTCGAAAATTGGAAGTCGATATTTCTTTTCTCGAGACTTTATTGATGTCGGAAATCGAAAAAAAGCCGAGAGCTGGCAATATGGGCAATGTGGCCCAGATTTTCATCACGCCAGAACTTGTAATAATTCTCAATGCGGCTGAAGCGGAAGCCGGACACATGGGAGACGATTTTGTTTCCACGGAACATATTTTGCTGGCATTTTTGAAAGAAGGGACAAAGATTAAGAAAATTTTGGAACAAAACGGCGTGACATACGAACGGGTTTTGCAAGTTCTGGCGGAAGTGCGTGGCTCGCAAAAAGTCGATTCGGCCGAACCGGAAAGCAAGTTTCAAGTTTTGGAGAAATATACCATCGATCTGACAGAATTGGCGCGGCAAAAAAAGATGGATCCGGTTATCGGGCGCGATTCGGAAATCAGGCGGATTATGCAGGTATTGACGCGTCGGACAAAAAACAATCCGGTGCTGATCGGTGAAGCGGGAACGGGCAAGACCGCCATTGTGGAAGGTTTGGCGCAGAGGATCGCGGACGGTGACGTGCCGGAAACGCTGGCTAATCGCAAACTTGTTTCGCTCGATCTCGGCGCGCTTTTGGCCGGTACGAAGTTTCGCGGCGAATTCGAAGAACGTTTGAAAGCGATAATGAATGAAATTGAAAAAGGAGCTGGAAAATATCTTTTGTTTATCGATGAATTGCACACATTGGTGGGTGCCGGAGCGACCGAAGGCGCTTTGGATGCTTCCAATATGCTGAAGCCGGCGATGGCGCGCGGGCGGATCAGAATGATCGGCGCCACAACTACGCGGGATTACCAACGATACATCGAGAAAGACGCGGCATTGGAAAGACGGCTGCAGCCGATCACGATACGTGAACCGTCAATCGAAGATTCCATTGCGATATTGCGCGGACTGAAAGAAAAATATGAGGTGCATCACGGAGTAAAAATCAGCGATAAAGCGATCCAAGAAGCAGTAAAATTGTCCAGCCGTTATATTACCGATCGTTTTTTGCCGGATAAGGCCGTCGATCTAATCGACGAAGCCATGAGTGCCATGCGCATGGAGATCGATTCGATGCCAGCTGAAATTGACAACATGGAAAGAAGCATTCGCAGGATGGAAATCGAAAAAAAGGCGCTGGAAAAAGACAAGGATCCGGCTTCCAAACATAAGATGCGGGAGATCGACAGAAAGTTGGCCGACAATAAGGCGGAGTTCGACAGATTGAGTTTGCAGTGGAAAACTGAAAAAGATCTGATTACTAATATACGCAAACACTCGGCAGAAATAGAGAAATTGAAAAGTGAGGCAGAGATAGCCGAAAAAAATCTGAATCTTGAAAGAGTGGCGGAAATCAACTACAGCAAGATTCCCGATTTGGAAAAGAAAATAAATTCTGAAAAAACCAAACTTGGAAAGATACAGAGTAAAAATCCGATTCTGAAAGAAGAGGTGATGGAAGAGGATGTGGCCGAGGTGGTTTCCCGTTGGACCGGTGTTCCGCTTTCCAAGATGCTGGAAAGCGAGGCGCATAAGCTGGCGCATTTGGAAGAGGAATTGGAGCGCCGAGTGGTGGATCAAAAGGAGGCAATTCTGGCCGTAGCCAACGCAATCAGACGGTCACGTGCCGGCATCGCCGAAGCCGAAAGACCGATCGGTTCATTTATCTTTCTTGGTCCTACGGGCGTAGGCAAGACAGAACTTGCCAAGGCTTTGGCGGAGGCTTTATTCAATTCCGATCAAGCCATGATCCGCTTAGACATGAGTGAATATATGGAGCCTCATTCCGTAGCCAAGATCATCGGTTCGCCGCCGGGTTATGTGGGCTACGAAGAAGGCGGACAGTTGACTGAACTGATCAGAAGACGGCCATACAGCTTGATATTGTTCGATGAGATCGAAAAAGCCAATCAGCAAGTGTTTAATATTTTGTTGCAGATTCTTGATGAAGGTCATCTGACGGACGCGCGCGGACGGCGAGTTAATTTTAAAAATACGGTTGTCATCATGACTTCCAATGTCGGGTCGGACATTATTTTCCGCACCGGACTGGGATTTCGCGAAGAAGCCGAAAATGAAGATCGGGAAGTGACGGAACATGATATGCGCGATCGGGTCATGGCCTCTTTGCGTGAAAACTTCAAGCCGGAATTTCTGAATCGCGTAGACGAGATAATCATGTTTCATCCGATTAACCCGAAGATGCTGCGTAAAATTTTAGATATGCAGATTGATCTGGTGCGAGAAAGATTGAATGGAAAAAGGATAAAACTTAACGTTACGGCACGCGCCAAGGATCAGTTGAGCAAGCAAGGCTATGAGCCGAATTTCGGAGCGCGTCCGCTGAAAAGAGTCATACAAACTGAAATTTTGGATGAATTGGCCTTGCGGATGATCGAAGGGAGTGTCCGCGAAGGAAGTACGGTCAAAATTGATGCGGAAAATAGCAAGATTGTTTTTGTCGATCAGAAATGATATAGTTATGCCATAGTAAAATTTCCATGATGTTTTTAAAGTTTCAGCCGCTTTTATACACACTTGCTTTTTTGTGCGGGCTTGAATTTATTCTGGTTTCTCCCGGCCATTTCACCCTTATAATATTTTTGATGCTTTATTTTTCCGCGACAGCCGGGCGCAAGATCGGCGGCAAATGGTTTTTCGCGGTTTTGCCGATATTCTTCACACTCTCTTCGGCTGCGTTGCTATATTTGATAGGATTGACGTATGAGCAGCAAATTTTTATTTTACTGGCCTCTTCCATGTATTATTTGGCTCTTTTGAGCGCTTATCGTTTGGGATTGTACGGCGGCGATCAGACGGCGAAAGGCATGAATATGGCGGCCATGGCTACGACCATTTTCTTCACATATACTGCCACTTACGGGCTGTATTTGAATTTTTTGGTCCCATTGTATTATTTGATGATGGCTTATCTTATTGTCACGCTTTTTGTGAGTTATCAATACTTTCTAATTATTAAAAAAGACAATCGCAAGATAGTCTGGGTGTACAGCTTTCTTCTGTCGATGATAATGACGGAAATAATTTGGACCATGAACTTCTGGCCTTTTGGATATTTGACGACGGGAGTCGTTGCTCTTATACTCTATTATATCCTCTGGGATCTGACCCAAAGTTACTTCTTGAATTTATTGAGCCAGAAAAGAGTGGTTGCGAATATGGTCTTTTTTTCTGTGTTGGTGGTGTTGGTGCTTCTCAGTGCCAAATGGTTGCCGGTAGTTTAGCTTGTAGGATCATGAGGGGCGAGCAATTATCAAAAGCTTATGTTGCAACAAACAATTATTAAAAAAATCGCCAAAAAAATTTTATTTTTCGCAGTCATCATTTTGATCGGCGGCTTTGGCGGCATGTTTTGCGATCGCTATCTTTTTCCATATCTTTCCACGACCAAGTGGTTTTCCGGTTATGACTTTCTTAAAAGAGGAGCTGAGGATATCACGGTAATAAACAAGACGGAACAGACGACTGTCAAGGAAGAGGCGTCTATCAATCAAATCGCCGACCAAGTCGCTTCTTCGGTGGTGAGCATAATCTCTTATCCCGATCCGAATTCCAAAAAAATCGCGTTGAGGACGGACGCATCTTCAAATTCGAGTTCGTCCGCCAAAAACGGAACCGGTGTTATCGTTACTGGAGACGGCATGATTATGACGTATGCAGACGCAATCAATCCGACGGGAGATAAATACAAAGTGATGACCAATGATGGCAATGTCTATGATGCGACTCTCCTTGGAGTGGATTCATATAGCAATCTGGCGTTTTTAAAAATAAATGCCAGTAATTTGCCAGTGGTTTCATTCGGCGATTCTAACAGTGTCAAGGCTGGCGAAAAAGTGATAGCGATGGCTAATGGCTTCGATTCTTATTCCGATCGTTACGCCAGTGGCCTGATCAGCGACTTTGATCCATTGTTCAATCTGGCCGGCTTGTCGGTTTCCAGTTCGGAAAAATTGGAAGGTGTGTTTGAAGCTGATTTGAATTATGAGAAATATTTTGTCGGAGGACCGGTCATTGATTATAACGGCCAGGTCGCGGGCATTGTCGGAACGATTGAACGGAATAACGTGCAAGACTTCTTTGTGATTCCATCCAATAAACTGAAGTCCGTGATCAATCGGGCCATTGATAATGAATTGAGCAAGAATCCGGTTCTAGGCGTCTATTATTTGCCAATTACCCAGACCTATGCGATTGAAAATAATTTGAATGTCCAAAATGGGGCTTTGATCTATTCTTCTACCGGCCAACAAGGATTGGCCATAATCGCCAATTCGCCGGCGCAAAAGGCGGGACTCAAAATCGGAGATATAATCACGGCGGTCGGGAACGACAAAATCGTGGCCGGACAAAATTCATTGCCTGATCTTTTATACGGATATAAGCAAGGGGATTCGGTCAATCTTACGATTTTGAGAATCGGACAGCAGATGCAGATCAGCGTGCAATTGTAAATTCAGAAATCCGCAATTTTGTAGTATTAAACAAGATACGCTATGGCGTATCTTTTGTTTTGGCGGGCTTGACAATTGCCTTGATTAGTGCTAGACTACAATGTTTTAAAGACAAGGTAACTATTAATTTCAAAATATATGACAAAAAAAGGCTTAATCAAAGGAATATTTGCCGTATTAGCGTCAATTGCGCTTGTCCTGGCTGTTTCCAAAGCATCCGCTTGCGACGGTAATTCCTGCAGCACGCAGATTTCTTCGCAGACGTCATCGTCTCAATCGCAAAATCAGACGCAGACCAGCACGTCCAATTCGACCAGCTCGGCAGACAGTTCTTCGACCAGTTCCGCCTCCGCCAGTGCTACCGCGGAAGTCAAAGTAAAGGTGAAAGATCATGAAGATCATCATGATGATCACAAAAAATCGGAATTTTTCCGCAAGAGATTGCCGGCTACCGGAGACGGATTGGCGGTATTGGCAGTCATGGCAGTCTTGGCCGCTATCATATCCTGGATCGGCGTCAAGAAATTTTCCGCGAAAGTAAAATAAAAAACACGCATCTTGGCATGGTTCATAACCGGATCATAATTTCAAAACAATGTCTAAATTGCTCGGCACAATCAGAAAATATTCCAAAAAGATCGCGCTTTTTTGCGGGTTGTTCCTTCTGATTTTTGTCGCGTTCTTTTTCATCGCCAACTTGGATCTGTCTCCGGCTAAGAAAGCGGCTGATCCGCAAGCCGGATTGGTCAAACCTGACATGAGCAAAGAGCTTGCCGCCAAGTTGGGCTCCACGGGCGTGTACATGGAAAGCTATGCCGATTGGGCCAAACGTTACGGATTGGACAGTAGCAACAATGGATACGATCAGGATCCGGACCATGACGGATTGCCGAATTATTTGGAATATGTTTATGGCACCAATCCTTTGAAAGCCGATACGGACGGGGACGGCTATTCGGATAAACAGGAAATCATGGCCGGTTACGATCCGAACGATCCAGGTTCGGATTCGCGGATCGCGGTTGAAGTGATAATTCCGAAAATCAATGTGGATGCGCCGATGGTTTGGTCAAAAAGCCATGATGACAACGCCATGCTGGCCGATCTTGAGAACGGCCTTAGTCATTATGTGAATACGGCCGCGCCCGGACAAAACGGCAACATGATAATCTCTGGCCATTCCAGCAACTATATCTGGGCCAAAGGGAATTACAATCACGTCTTCAAAGATCTTAATGATTTGAACAAGGGCGACATTGTGAAAGTGAAAACCGTCCAGGCTGACGGACGAGTCATAATTTATCAATACGCGGTGACTGGAAAATATATCGATGCTCCGGATGATCCGAGAATATTCGCCGATTCGTCCGATCCGACTTTGACTTTGTCCACTTGCTGGCCGCTCGGGACGAATCTAAAGAGGCTGATTGTGAAGGCGGAGATAGTACATTAATCTTGTTTTGATTCGATGCTCATGGGTTTAAAACAGGAGCATCGTGAAAAAAGAGATTGATTTGTTTTTTGACAACTAAACTGTTAACTTTTTCACAAAGGAGGTAAGGTATGAAGAGGCTGTTAATAGGATTATTGGTGATATGGATGGTTTTGTTTTCCGCGAGCTTCGCGCTGGCGGATGGGGGTACGGATATCGATATAAATAATTCGGCTAACGCTAGCGCCAATGCAAGCGCTAGCTCGTCTGCTAACGCAAACGCATCTGCAAACCAATCGCAGACTCAGAGCCAGACGCAAACCCAGTCGCAGACCGCGACTGGCGGAAATGCGAAGGGCGGCAATGCGGTTGTGAATGAAGCGCGTCAGACTATGAACGCGCCACCGGCCGGTGCTGTAGGAGGTTTTACGCTTGCAGCGGGAGTGGCGGCGGTGGCAGCAGATATGCCTCTTTGTGATCCGCTCTATCTGCATACGTATACAGAAAAAGAGGTGGATAGGATGAGCGAGTCATCCGGCGGAGAACGCAGAGGCGGATTCTGGCACCGGCTTTTTACCAGTACGACGGACGATGCTGGTGATGTTTCGAAATCTCCTTCCAAGGAAATTTCGATCATCTGTCCTGACGAAGTTTGTCAGAACAGCAGGATTTTGGGCACGGTAAATCAGGAAGGGCTCTATGGCCAGTCACTTTTTTCGACGACCGGAAAGGCCCTGAAAAGGGCGATGCAAATGGGAGCCGCATATGTTATTGAGAGATACAGTGTGCGGGAAGATCCCAAAGCTTCGTCGTCCGCGTTCGGAATAGGCGGATCGATAGCCGGGGCAACAAGCGCCATTACGTTGGGCGCTAGCTGGGGTTCGACCACGACTTCAATGTATGTCGCGTATGACGTAACATTGGAGATTGTGGACAAAGTTTGCCCGCCACGGATTGAAAATCAAGCTGTCACACCGCCGGTGTATAGAAATATCACTACGACGGTAAAAGAACCATGTCCGTGCGACAAAAACAAGCTGATCGAGATGATCGATCAGTGTACTCTGGAGTTGAAAAACTGCCCTAAACTTTCCTTCAATAATTTTTATTGGAGGGAAAGGCGGGGAACAGCGCTTATGCTGCTGTTTAAGTGCGAGGGGAAGTCCGACCTCAATCTGATTCGGGAAGCTCGGGAGGATTTCCGGCTTGGCGAAAAAGATCATGACCTCGGTCATGACATAAAAGCCAACCAAAAGGTGGCCAGGGCGCTGGACGATAATCTCCAGTGGAACTGGTCGCTCTGCATCCGGATCTTAGATGGTCCGGACGCGCAGTATACTTTCGCCCGGGCCAGGAAAATGGCAATCGTGCCCACGGATCTTTCCGAAATCAAAGAATAGGGGGTTACCGATGAAAAAGATCACAATCGTTCTGTTTATGGTGCTTGCGCTGGCAGTTCCTGCGGCGCAGGCATATGAAACCGTTCCATCGGACGCGTCTGCTGACGTTTACCAGCAGCAGCTGGATCAGATCAATGTCCAGCTGAAGGCTGAAAGGGCGGCGCTTCGCGAGGCAAAAACAAGAAGCGTAAAGATGTACGCCAACACTACGAGTCTGCTGAACGCGCACTTTGCGGATCAGCAGGTCAGGAATGACGAGGCCAACAATGACACAAGGCAGATCATTGTCGGCGCGGTCGGCAATGCCAAGAATGAAACCTTGGCAAGGATCGACCGGATGGGAGAAAAGGAGAAGGAGAGAGATGAAGAACTAGCATGGGGGCTGAGTTTTCTGTTCGCCTTCATGCTTCTCGGAGGTTGCCTTATCGTCGGTCTCATGTTTTTTACAACGAGGCCGGCCAAGGTGGCGCGCACATTGCGTCATCCTGAGGTGATGAACGCAGCCGAAGAATTGTTGCTCCCAATAAGGGAACAACTAAGAAGAATAGCTGAACATCTAAACATCCCGCCGGAGTCGGACGGTGGGTCATAAGCTATTTCGAGGAGCCTGGGTCAAAGACCCAGGCTCCCCCAAGATTCTCCGAATGGAGATCAAACAAGACAGCGTCAATGCACGCTGTTTTTTTGTTTTCTTGACTTTTTGAAATATTTGGTGCTAAGCTATCATATTAAAATAATTATGGGCATTTTCATAAAAAACCTGTTCAAATCGAAGCTTTTCCTGGCCGCATTTGTCCTTGTTTTCGCGGCGGCCTTTTTGACGGGTGTCGTTTCGCAAAAAGGCTTTGAGGCCGAAACCGAGGTCATGGCCGTCCCGAAAAGCCTCGCTGTGTCTCAAAATATGGGCCGGATCATGGGTGACATGAATCGGATCATGCATTCGCTT
Source organism: bacterium (assembly GCA_021785125.1). Taxonomy (GTDB): domain Bacteria; phylum Patescibacteriota; class Minisyncoccia; order Moranbacterales; family UBA2206; genus JAJYGF01. The sequence goes on from JAJYGF010000012.1 coordinate 21,788, forward strand.
TCTTTCTATGACGACGTCTTGGGCCAGACTGGTCTGGCCGATCCGGCCACCGGGCTTCCGGATGTCCAACGTAAGAATTATTGGAATTCGGTTTTGCATACGCGGGAAGAGAATAACAGCGATATCATCCTGATCAAATATTTCTCGCCTGACGGCTTGCGGGCCAAAAACATTTCCTTGCAATCAGCCAGGAGCCTTGCCTATGAAATGAGCCGGTCGTATAACATCAAGACCGAGCTGGATGTCCGGATCATCGACGGGCCGATCGTTTATGATTCATACGGCAATTTGAATTTCTGGCAGCTGTCTTTGCGAAGCTTGATTTTGGGACTGGCCGGAGGTCTGTTGGCGATGATCCTGGCATTCATTTATGAAAAATTCTCGGTGGCATATGAATCAGGACGCTTGATGCATGGATGGAAAAAAGAAGAAAAAAAGAAGAAAAAAAGATCGGTCCATGATGACTCTTTGTTCAAGGAGACACCCAGAACTTTTACGGAAGATGTGGAATATGTCTTTCCCTCGTCGAAAGAAGAGCCGTTAAAGAATGAGCCGGAAGAAAAGATCGGAAAGATTTCGGAAGAAGAGACTGAAGAAAAGATCAGGGAAAAGAATATCAATCATCACAAGAAAGCTGGCGCTCCGTCGAATCTGCCGATTGCCGAAGAAGATATGGCGACACTTTTCAAAGAGATGGAAAAATCCGTTCCGGAACCGAAAGAAAAAACGGAAGGAAAGCCTATCGGGAAAAATGTCGTGCATCGTGAGCCGACCGAGGATGAAATCAGGGAACGATTAAACAAGCTTTTGGGCGGCGGAATGCTTAAATAAAGACTTTACGGGGCGGATTATTCCGCTCTTTTATTTTGGTTTAAAGTATAGTATTATGGTTACATGGAATTCGAGAAAACGACCCTAAAAGATGCATATTTGATCAGACCCCAAGTCTTCACTGATGAGCGGGGATTTTTTATGGAGACCTATTCCGAGAAGAAATTCAAGGAGGCGGGAATCGATACCGATTTCGTGCAAGACAATCATGCGATGTCTGTGACCAAGGGGGTTTTGCGCGGTTTGCATTTCCAGAATCCGCCGCATGCGCAAGCCAAACTGGTACGCGTAGTAAAAGGCGCTGTTTATGATGTCATCGTAGATCTGCGCAAGAATTCGCCGACATATGGCAAATGGGAGGGTTTTGAATTGACGTCAGAAAATAAATATATGCTTTTTGTGCCGCGCGGTTTTGCGCATGGCTATGTGACACTCAAGGATTACACTGAATTTCAATATAAGTGCGATAATTTTTATGCGCCAGAAAGCGACAGCGGAATCATGTGGAATGATCCGGATCTGAAAATTTATTGGCCGATTGAGAATCCGATCTTGTCGAAAAAAGATCAAAAACAACAAAGTTTTAAAGATTTTAATTCACCTTTTTAATATTCTGACATTCTGCAGAAAGCCAGAATGTTTATTATTTTTTTTATGAAAATATTAGTTACGGGAGGGGCGGGATTCATTGGAAGTAATTTTATCCATTATTGGTTGAAAAATAATCCTGAAGACCGGATCGTTAATTTGGATTTTTTGACCTATGCCGGCAATCTGGAAAATCTGAAGGATTTGGAAGGCAATCCGAATTATGAATTCGTGAAAGTGGATATTGCGGATAAAAAATTGGTGGATGATTTGGTCAAAGGCGTGGATATGATCGTGCACTTTGCGGCCGAATCGCATGTCGATCGTTCTATTTTGAACTCCGAAGATTTTATCAAGACCAACGTCATGGGAACGCAGAATCTTCTGGAAGCGGCAAGAAATAATGGCAATAAAAGATTCCATCATATTTCCACCGATGAAGTTTTCGGCGCGCTTTCGATGGATGATCCGAAATTCAATGAAAAGACTCCATATGATCCGCGAAGTCCATACAGTGCGTCAAAAGCGGCATCGGACCATCTGGTGCGGGCCTATTTCCATACGCACAACTTGCCGATCACAATTTCCAATTGCTCCAATAATTATGGTCCGTATCAATTTCCGGAAAAGCTCATCCCGCTTTTTGTGACCAATCTGATCGAAGGCAAGAAAGTGCCGGTCTATGGCAAGGGTGAAAATGTGCGCGACTGGATCCATGTGGACGATCACAATGCTGGCGTGGAAGCGATCATCAAAAAAGGCAAGATTGGCGAAACGTATTGTCTGGGCGGAGGAAATGAACGAAGCAATATGCAGATTACAAAATCAATCTTGGGCGCGATGGGAGCTGGCGAAGATATGATTGAATATGTGGCTGACAGAAAAGGCCATGACCTGCGCTATTCGATCGATTATGGAAAGGCCAAAGATGAATTGGGCTGGGAGCCGAAAATCAGTTTCGAACAAGGCTTGCAAGATACGATCGAATGGTACAAGAATAATCAGGAATGGTGGAGGAATATTAAAAATGGAGAATATCAAGAATATTATAATAAACAATACAGCAATTAATTTTTAAATTTTTGAATTTTTAATCTGTTTTAGGGTCTAATTCCTCGCGGCTTGCCGCGAGAGTATAATGGATGCATGAGCATCTATATACACAAAAGACATAATGTTACTGTTTTGATCTATCATCTCGTCTGTCCAACCAAATACCGCAAGATCGTGGTGACTGAACCGGTGGACAATCTGATCAAGGAAACATGCATCGAAATCTCAAAAAGATTCCAAATGCACTTTCTCGAAATCGGAACTGACAACGACCATGTGCACTTTCTCATTCAATCCGTACCAATGATGCTTCCGACAAAGATTGTTCGCGTTGTAAAAAGTATTACGGCACGAGAAATCTTTGCCCGAATACCAGAGGTTAAAAAACAGCTGTGGGGCGGAGAGTTTTGGTCAGATGGCTACTATATGTCAACTGTAAGCAAAAACGGTACAGAAACAGCCATCCAACAATACGTAAAAAACCAAGGTATCCAACAGGAGTACAAAGCTTTCCATAAGGATCAACTAAAACTCCCGCTGTGATACCTCGCGGCTTGCCGCGGGGTAATTCATTATAATTAAATGTAGCACATCAAAATTCTATCTCCAACTACCACTAGAATGCAAACAAAAATACCCCCAATTGGGTATCTAAAATTTTGCTTTATTTCCCGGCTAATTTTATTTACGATGCCGCAGTCTGGAGGTGTTTGAGAACAAATAGGCACACGAACTTTACCACAATAAATTGAGAAGAAACTGGGACTATCCGGCTAAAAAAATAATTAGCTTTTTAAGGTAACTCCATTATACCAATTTTTACAGTTTTTGGAATAGGCAGCTAAAACGAGAAGCCATTTTCCTTAAGAAAGTCATCGATAAGCCCGCTTATCGGGATGACAGTGCTTTTTTGTGCAATGCCGTAGAATGCACTTCTTTCTACGGCTGTTTTTGGGGTGTTCATAGAACAAAAAATGCAGCCGAATAGCTGCAGTTTTTGTATCCCAATTTTATGCGATTAGTCCCTTATATAAAGCCTATTTGTCATCTGAGTACAACTCTTGATGAACGACCATATAGATTAATAGGTTATCCCTATTTCACCATAACTCCCTAGAAAGGAGGTGATCCATCCACAGCTTCCGCTACGGATGCCTTGTTACGACTTCACCCTTGTTACCGATCCTGCCGTGGTTCCTGCTTTGAAACAGGACCTTCGGGCATTACCGGCTCCCCTGGTGTGACGGGCGATTATCTTTGCGAAACTGCAAATTGATGTTCCCATCGTGCCTGCGGATTTCCCGCACACGACGAGCTCTAATGCATTTTCTGTTTGAGATCATAGATTTTTCGAAGACCTGCGTCTTCCAAATGGTCATTATTCATAACCATTTCCATAATCCGGCAAAAAATTTCAAAGTCACGGCTCTTTGAGCGTAACTTCAAAGAGTTTCTTTTGAAAAATGGAATTATTATTTTTTGCAAATCTTCTCGATTGGCGACTTCATAGCGATAACAATTTTGATGATTGGCGCGCCTATCCCTTTGGAAATAAACTGCACCGCATCCGAAGAAATTTTTCAGTTCATCAAGAATTTTTTTGTCTTTCTCAATGAGTTTCAGAAAAAATCTCGGTTCAACTTTTGTTCTTCGCTTGATTTCTTTGGTTGAGTCAGGATTTTTCACGTATGCCGTGAAACTTCCTTCTCCATCCACGAGACCAACGATATAATTTGCATCTAATTTTTTCCATATGCATTGGAGTGAATCCTTCTCCCGAGGACTCGGGATACTACGATTCAGCTGACTTCTTACGCTGCGTAAGTTTCGTTACTCTATTATTATAACATAATATTAGAAACAACGTAAGATCTCCTGGGGTCATTTATAAATCCATTCCTAACATTCCGACTAGCCTGTTCGAGTATTTTCCCTTCGCTCACCACCGGTTCGAAGGTCAATACGACTATTTTTGTGTCGGACTGACATTTGCCTCCAGATCCTTCACCGTTTTCCTCGCGAAAAACGACTATCTTTTGGCTACGCTCTGATTGGGTTTCAGAGGGAGAGATTTTAACTCTCTAGATCCATAAACTGCCCAGCGCTTTTATTGTGAGTACAAGATCCGAGAACGTATTCACCGTGACGTTCTGATTCACGATTACTAGTGATTCCGGCTTCAAGAAGTCGAGTTGCAGACTTCTATCCGAACTGAGACCAACTTTTTGGGATTAGCTCCGTCTCGCGACTTGGCAACCCTTTGTATTGGCCATTGTAGCACGTGTGTTGCCCAGGGCGTCAAAGGGCCACGCTGATTTGACGTCATCCCCACCTTCCTCCCGGAACGAAACGCGCTTCGCTTCGCTTGCGCTTAATTTCAAATTTAAAATTTTAAATTTAAAATTTAGCACGAAGTGCGCTTTGTTCCGGGCAGTCTCGTGTGACAATATAACACACGATAGGGGTTGCGCTCGTTTCCTGACTTAACAGAACACCTTACGGCACGAGCTGACGACAACCGTGCAGCACCTGCTATGCACCCTCGAAGGCTTGTGTATTTCTACACAATGCAGCATAGTTTCAAGCCCTGGTGAGGTTTCCCGCTTATCGTCGAATTAAACCACATGCTCCACCACTTGTGCGGATCCCCGTCTATTCCTTTGAGTTTTAGTCTTGCGACCGTACTTCCCAGGCGGCATACTTAACGCGTTAGCTACGACACTAAGAGGGTCGATTCTCTTAATACCTAGTATGCAAAGTTTAGGGCGTGGACTACTGGGGTATCTAATCCCATTCGCTACCCACGCTTTCGCATCTCAGCGTCAGAACGGCCCCAACCAAATGCCTTCGCCTTTGGTGTTCCGTATGATATCAACGCATTTCACTGCTACACCATACGTTCCATTGATCTCTGACCGTCTCTAGATATGCCGTTTCAAATGCAGTTTCCAAGTTAAGCTCGGAGATTTGACATCTGACTAACATATCCGCCTACATGCTCTTTACGCCCAATAAATCCGGATAACGCTTGAGGCCTCTGTATTACCGCTACTGCTGGCACAGAGTTAGTAGCCTCTTATTCCTTAGGTACCGTCATTACATTCTTCCCTAAGAAAAGCGGTTTACAACCCGAAGGCCTTCATCCCGCACGCGGCGTCGCTCGTTCACCCTTTCGGGCATTGACGAATATTCTCGACTGCAGCCTCCCGTAGGAGTCTGGGCAGTGTCTCAGTCCCAGTGTTGGGGGCCGTGCTCTCACACCCCCTACCCGTCATAGCCTTGGTGGTCCTTTACACCACCAACAAGCTGATAGGACACAGGCTCCTCTTGAAGCGATAAATCTTTACTCCGTAGAGACCATCGTGTATTATCCTGGATTTCTCCAGGTTATTCACGACTTCAAGGAAGATTCCTATGCATTACTAACCCGTTTGCCAAGGGCCTAAACCCTTTCGACTTGCATGCCTTATCCACGCCGCCAGCGTTCATCCTGAGCTAGGATCAAACTCTCAAAAAGAATAGTAAATTCCATAAAGAAATTTATTATCCACTTAAATTCAAATTGAATTTAAGAATTTGTTTTAAGTCTTGCGACTTAAGATTTTTAGCTCTTATCTCGATTGCTCGAGACTAAGGACTAATCGCAAAAAATTGCGATTATTTGCTGAACAATGTCTTCAATTTTCAAGCTTCTATCTATAACTGCAAAGTGATAGGGAGAAAATATCATGTTAGATTTTTCTCCAGACTACTTCTTTGAAGTTAAGTTTGCCTCGGCAGCTGCCAGAAATCATACCAGACCTCACGTCATCCGTTTGTCGGACGCGACTTGGCAAAGAATTCATTGGCAGCTGCCGAGGATTGATCGGCCACCGGGAATGAGCGACAGTTGATCGCGCTCGTACTCTACGGAAAGGAGACGATTCTTTCCCCCGGCTCGCCGAAAATAAAATGAACAAAAAACACAGCGATAAATATATCTACCGATACATTCATTGCTGTATCTTTATCCCGTAGCGAGCTCTGCTCTGCTACCTGGATTCTATTTCACCCTATCAATTTTTAATTGAAAGTTTTGGCGGTTTGTTGTTAAATACTTAATATCTTGCGATATTCATTTGTACTTAGACAGTTTAACAAGTCCTTAAAATCTTGTCAACCCCGCGCTAACTTTTTCTGTTTTGCCTATTTTTGCTAGCTTTTTAGCAATTTTATAAAGATTACTGATACACAAGGTTTATTATAGCAATGACTTTCGAAGAAAGTCAAGAAAAAGTTAGTGCCGGGTCAAGCCCCATTAAAATGCCTCGAATAAGGCCAAAACAATCGGACATTATATCTCAATTTGACTGAATAAATAACTGCCGATGGCAAGTAGGATTGCCAGTACGCCTATGAGCACCATAAAATCTAACATTACTCCGAAATGGGATTGGCCGATCAAAATTCCGCGTAGCGCGTCTATCCCGTATGACAGCGGATCGATCCTGGCGATGGTAATTATGGCTTTTGGCAAATTATCCAATGGAAAGAGCGCGCCGGACAAAAAGAATAGCGGCATTACTAAAAAATTCATGATGAGTTGGAAGCCCTGCATATCCTCTAGAACCGAAGCAATTGCAGTGCCGAGTGCCGTAAAGATGAGAGCAATCAAAAACATAACAACAAGCGCTAATAGCAAGGATGTTGGATGTTCCAATCTGAAACCGATAAAGAATGAAATTATTGCGACAATGACGCCTTGCAGAGTGGCGACAGTCGCGCCGCCCAGCGTTCGTCCCAGCATAATGTTCACGCGCGAGATGGGTGCTACCAAAGTTTCTTTCAAAAATCCGAATTGTTTGTCCCAGATTATTTCAATACCGGTAAAGACGGCCGTAAATAAAATGCTCATCGCGATGATTCCAGGCGCCAAAAATTCAATGAAATTGCCACCGCCTGCTTTGGCATAAATCGGACCGAAGCCGAAACCCAATGCCAAAAGGAACAGCAAGGGCTGGCCCAAAGAACCGACGATTCTCGCCCTGCTCCGGAAATATCTCTTGAGTTGTCTCAGCCACAAAATATAAATCGTGCTCATATCTATTTTATTCAGATCTAAGGCTAAACCTTAGCTTGCTAAGGTTTAGCCTTAGATCTTTAACGTCTCCACATTTGTCTGTGTATGCGCATCCTATCTTTGGCGGATCCTTCCTCTTCGCGGATCTGCTTGCCGGTGAGGGCCAAAAAAGCATCCTCCAATGATTCTGTCTTGGTCTGTTTTTTCAATTCAGCAGATGTGCCGATGGTCATGATCTTTCCATGATCGATGATGGCGATCCTTTGCGCGACTTTGTCCGCTTCTTCCATGTAATGCGTCGTTAGAAAAATCGTTATGCCTTCCGACTTGTTCAGCTCTTCGATGTATTTCCACAAATAATTCCTGGTCTGCGGATCCAATCCGATCGTCGGCTCATCCAAAAACAAGATCTTTGGATGATGGATGAGTCCGCGCGCAATCTCAAGGCGTCTTTTCATGCCGCCGGAAAATTCTTTCACCAGACTGTCGCGCCGATCCCACAATTCAACCAGCTTCAGAAGCTGTTCGATCCTTTTGTCCCTGGTCTTTTTCGGGACCTTATACAACACCGCGTGGAAATGCAGATTCTCCATGGCGGTCAATTCATCATCCAGGCTTGGATCTTGAAAAACTATTCCGAAAGATTTTCTGGCTCCATTCTTGTCTTTAGCCGCATCCTTGCCATCGATCGTTATTTCTCCGCTGGTCGGCACCAAAAGCGTCGTCAGCATCTTGATGGTTGTCGTCTTGCCGGCGCCGTTCGGACCGAGAAACGCAAAAATTTCTCCTCGCTTCACATCGAAGGAAACATCATCCACTGCCGTAAAATCACCGAATTTCTTGGTGACTCCATGCACCTCAATAATTTTTTCTGTTTCTTTTTTCATACTCTAATATTATATACCGCCTATGATAACTTTTCAATCCTTACTCCTATCAATCTAATCTTCTTCCGCTTTGGATTTTCACGCGCGTCGAAAAATGGCATCAATAACTTGGCAATCTCGCCTTTCAAAACTTTCAAAGATCCGGCCGGCTTAGGCATCGTATGTGAGCGTATCTTGGTTTCAAATCCGGAAAAGCGGATTGTGATCACGACTGTGCGAAATTTTTTGAAATCGCTATGCTTCAAACGTCGGATGACACTTTCGCACAATCCTTCAATTCTTTCAAAGACAAATTTGAAATCCAAAGTGTCCTCTCGGAAGGTCTCTTGTTCGCCGATCGATTTTATCTCATATTCTTCCGTGACCGGCGATTCATCAATTCCGCGGATCCGGTCATACAAATCAAAGCCCCATTTACCCCGCACTAACTTTGTACTGGCCTTCGGCCTAAAAACGCTTTGCGTTTGTGCAAAGTTAGTGCGGGGCGAGCCCAGCATATTGCGCATGTCATCCTTGGAATATTTTTTCAAATCATTGATTGTCATTACGCCTTGCTTTTTGAAGAACAATTCGGTCTTCGGCCCGATGCCAGGCATCTTTCTTATAGGCAGGGGCTCCAAAAAATTTTCAACCTGCTCGGGATGAACCACGGTCAATCCATCCGGCTTCTGCATGTCCGAGGCGATTTTGGCAATAAGTTTGTTTGGACCCAGACCAATGGAAGCGGTCAGTTTTTCTTTTTCTTTGATTTCCTGTTTGATTTTTTTGCAAATTTCAATCGCATTTTCAAAACTTTCAACATGAGTCAGATCAATATATGCTTCGTCTATGCTGGCCTGTTCGATGGTGCTTGAGTATTTCCGGATAATTTCCATAATCTCATGCGAAACCTTGGAATATTTCCGGAAATCCACATCCAAAAATATGACTTCTGGCCTTCCTTTACGTTTCGCCTTCTGTGAAAATTGCCAGGCCTTGGAAATCGGCAAAGCCGAGCGGATGCTATAGGCCCGCGCCGCATAATTGGCGGTCGAAACAACGCCACGGCCCTTGCCTTCCATCGGATCCGCTCCGACCACGATCGGCAATCCACGCAAACGCGGATTGTCCCGCTCCTCGACCGAAGCGAAAAAAGCATCCATGTCCAAATGCGCTATCATTCTTTCCATAGTGATATTATATCACTATTTTATATCAACCGACAAAAACCTTGTATCTAGTACAAGATTGCCAGCTAACTAGCAACACTACAAGATAAACTGTAGTCCTATTTGATTCTTTTTAGCCTTATCTGAAGCCAGAGAATGGAAATAAAGCTGGCCGCGATCCCGCCTAAGATCATCGCCCAAGCGATGGAAAGATAATTGTAATGCAGAATAAAGACAAAAATATAAGCCAGTGGCACAGCCACTCCGAAAATCCGGACTAGATTGGCCACAAAACCCGGCACGCCAGTGCCCATCCCCTGAAGCGCGCGCGTGGCGGTCAGCACGATTGCCATCAATGGGAAGGTAATCACATCCAATCTCAAATATCTTCCACCCAGTGATAATAAATCTTGATTATATGTGAATATGCGTAAAAATATTTCAGGCCAGATATAAAATATTACCCCAATCAGAACAGAAAATGAAGTCGATATGCCTATGGCATACCATGTAATGTTTTTTAACAGATCATAGCGTTTGGCGCCATAGAACATCCCAGCCAAAGCAAGAAGCGCTACAGAAAAACCGAGAGGCGGAAGAATAGAGACGCTTTCTAGTCTTGAAACAAGACCAAAAGATGCAACATAATCCGTCCCAAAATGCGCCATGAATCGGTTCAAAAACACCACATAAATGGAGATGAGCATGATCATGAAAGCTGAAGGAACACCAATAAAGAAATTTTCTTTGATAATATCCCAAGAAAATTTAAAATACTCTAAATCTAATTTAATGTATGATTTTTTCCTAAGATAATAAATAGAAACTCCCAGCGCCAAAAAAGTGGCTACAAATGTTGCCAGCGCCGCTCCCCTGACCTCTAAATGGAATCCGTAAATCAAGATTGGATCCAATATGATATTTGTGATCAGGCTGAAGATCTGAATTTTCATTGAAAGCAGAGTATTTCCTTCAGAAGAAAATATACTATCAATCGTAAAAGCCGGAAACATAAACAAAGTTCCGACGAAGATAATTTGCAAAAATCCAAATGCCAGATCTTGCACATTTCCTGTTGCCCCAAACAGATTCAGAAGCGGCCGCGTGATAAAGAAACTAAGAATAAAAATAAAAAGGGCGGTCAAAATAGAAATTACAATCGCATGCAAAGCAGAATTTTCTGCACTATCCTTGTCTTTTGCGCCCAGATAACGGGCCACCATAGAACTCATGCCCGTGCTGATGCCGGAATTGATCGCAATCAAGATGAAAAACAAAGGCGAAGCGAAAGACAGGGCAGCAATCGCTTCCGCGCCCAACCTGCCCACAAAAGCGGTGTCGGCAATGCTATAGGCTGTTTCAACGGCCATGCTGACTAAAATCGGAACAGCCAAAACAAACAAAGCTCTTTTGGGATTGGCAATAAACTCATCTACACGATTATCCTGTTCCATAAACAAATGATAGCGAGCAAAAAAAGACTTGTCTGTATAATACAAATCTTTTTTATAAAAGTAACTTTTGTAATTAATCGTTGGCCTGTCTGTTGCTTTCTTTAATTTTATTCAGTATCTCCCTATATTTGAACTTGTTCATTTCGACAGCCCTTAATTTGACATCTTCTTCCCGATAAAACTCCAGTTTTACCTTTCTGACTGCATCCCCTCCATTTTCAGCAATAATAAAATGCACACCTATTCCATCAACCACATTTACCTGAAAATATTTTTTCTCACGCTCTTTTACTGTTTCGGGGAAAATAAGCTCTTTTTGATCGGAATTACTCCTTGCTTCCTTCAATTCTTCCTCTGCGTCGCCACCTTTCATTTTTGACACGGTTTCATCCTTTGGAGGAAGTTCCCGAAAAAACATCTCTATCTGCTTCTCCATATTATTTTTTCCTTATTACATCCATCGGCATCGGCATGAATTTTTTGAGAACTTCTGGAATCTTTATGCTGCCGTCAGATTGTTGATAATTCTCGATGATTGCAATCAGAGGTCTTTGCGAGAAAGCAGTCGCATCATTCATATGCACATATTCCAATTTTCCATCCGCAGATCTAAATCTCGTATTTAATCGTCTTGCCTGAAAATCTCCGATAAGATCCGAAGTATTTGTTTCGCGGTATTTGTTTTGTCCTGGCATCCAAGTCTCTATATCGATTTGCCTGACATCGGGCTTGCCCATATCTCCCGTGCAAATAGCAACAATTTGATACGGAACACCCAAGGAGCCTATTAAATATTCTTGAATTGCCACAATAAAATTCTGCTCATCTAAAGCCTTATCGGGTTCCGTAAATGATTCCATTTCCAGTTTATCAAACTGATGCACGCGTAAGATTCCTTTCATGTCCTTATTATAGGATCCAGCCTCTCTTCTGAAGGCGGTAGAAAAACCAACCATTCTTATTGGAAACTGCTTCGGATCTAAAATTTCATCGGCATACATTGCGCCCAATGTATGTTCCGCGCTGCCTATCAAATTAAGATTATCCCTCTCCAGAGAATACATTTCTTCAGAATCCAAACGTGCCATGCGATTCATAACGTCAGGACGAATCATAACCGGAGGAAGAATCGGAACAAAAGGCTTTGTACTAACTTTTAAATTATTTTTTTCTGCAATTTCTTTCAAAACTTCCTCGTTGGTCAACACCGAAAAAGCAAATTGCATAAGAGAAAACTCAAGAAGAACCAAATCGCCTTTCAAATAATTAAACCTGCTTCCACTGACCTTGGCACCCCGAACAGAATCAATAATGTCCAGCTCGATTCCCAACTCCCAATGCTCTTTTGGCTTAAAATCAAATTTTGGAATTTCTCCAACTTTTCTAATTACTTTGTTTCCAGATTCATCCGGTCCGATAGGCGTATCTTCCGAATGCATATTTGGAATTTTATATAATAGATTTTTATATTCATCGGAAACAGTTTCCAGTTCCGGTGTCAGCTTATCCAAGTCCTCTTTGACAGCCTTGCCTTTCTCGATCAATGCTTCGCGATTTTCAGGACCCGATTTCATGAGATCATTGAGCTTATTTTTCTCGGCGCTTAATTTTTCCATCTCCAATGCAATTTGGCGTTTTTTTTCATCCAGCTCCAAGAGCCTGTCAACATCACATTTGATATTCCGATCAAGGCAATTTTTCTTCACCGCATCCGCGTTTTCCCTGATAAATTTGATATCTAGCATAAAAAATATCCGAAATTATTATATATTCAGTCTATAATAGATTTTTCAAAAAATCAAAAGCGGGCTGGAAAAAGAGCAAAAGGCATTTTGTCAGATAAGTACCCGCTATTCCGTAAAAAATTCCCAGAATCGTTCCGGCCGCCACGTCGCTCAAATAATGCATGCCATTATGCAGCCTTGCGTAAGCCAGCAACAGGGTAAAAATCAAAACTATCGGCCAAAGAGACGGATAGAAAATCAGAATTACCGTAAGCACGGATAGATTGGCCGCCATGTGGCTGGACGGGAAAGATGAATCGCTGTGCTTCCGGCCGATCGGCGTGATCTCTTCCGGATGCGCCATATATGGCCGAGTTTTGTGGAAATATTTCACAAACAGATGCTTGATCAGACCTTCGCTGATCAAGAAATGCAAAGCCGCCGCGATGGTCATGGCTATCGCAACAACTCTTCCATTGGGCGCGAAAAAAAAGATCCCGATCGTGACCACCATCCAAAAAGCCGCAAGATACAAGATGCGGCTGACAAAATCCGTTACTTCATCCACAAAAGTTCCCTTCCAAAGCCTATTGAAAAATTTTACGATCTTGAGTTCCATTATTTGATCAAACTTAGGTCGCCATTAAGTATCGTGGGTTGCATAGCGATCAGTTCATCAGAATAGCCCATATCGGGAATTGGATTCAAAAGAAAAACTTCCTTATTCAGGACATGTGCAAAAGCCATTTCTAAAAATGAATTTCCGCCTATGTAATTCTTTATATTTTTCCTTTCCTCATTAATAATCAAAACAGCATCGCCATTCTTTATTTCTTCAAAATAATCACGGATTAAATCATGTTCAAGCTTATTCTTAACTGACTCTGAATGCATATCTTCTTGAGAGTCCATCTGGGAATATTCTTTGGTAAATTTGGGCAAAATAACTTTATGCCCTAAATCAATAAGGCCGTTTTCGATTTCAACCATTTTTTTAGCGGCAGTCATACTGCCACAAATTACGATCTTCATAGTTTTCCCATTACTTCTTTCTCTAGTCTGTTAAAAAAAGCGGACATGAACCTATCTCTTTCGCGAGCCAGTTCTTTGCCTGTCCGAGTCAAAATCTTACGTTTAACATTTATCAATTTTGTATAGTATTCAAAAGCGGCTGTATCTTCTTCTGTATAGGAATAGTCTTTGCCGGATTTGGCAAGTTTTTTTTCTTTTCCTGAATGCAACTTTCCAGACCCATGGGAGCTTCCGGCAAAAAGAAATATCCTACCTACACCGATCGCTCCGAGAGAATCAATCTTGTCAGCATCGAATAGAACTTTTGCTTCAAGCGTTTCAGGAATATTGTGATTTTTATAACGATGAGACTTGATGCAATGAATTATATTTTTTGAAAGCCCTGGCTCGATTTTTAATTTCGCCAAAATCTTTTCTGCTATTTCCGCTCCCTTTTCTGCGTGGCAATAAGCGCCTTTTGCTTTCAATTCATCCTTTCTTCCAATGTCATGCAAAAGAGCGGCAGATTCGACAACAAACAAATTTGCTTTCTCTTGCTTTCCGATACGCATTGCCAAATCCCGCACCCTTTCGACATGTGTCCAATCATGACAGCCACTGGAGCCGACAAAATACTTCTTAGCTTCGATTTCTATTTTTTTGATTATTTCTTTCTTATTCATAGCCTAAAATTTCAGCCTTTAATTTTTTAACCTCCTCCTTGTTTTCAACCAATTCTCCTTTATATAGCTTATGCAAAAAAGGAATTACTCCGCAATCCCTGCACTTGCCCCAATTGCAGCCTTTCTGTTTCTGGAAAAGCTCACGGCACATCCCGATTTCTTTATCAAAAATTTCTTTGTCCAGCATCTATTTGCTCTTAACCGGCGGGAAGATAACTGTTTGGCGGATGGATTTGTCCATAATGAAAGAAAAGAAGCGTTCGCTCATGCCAAAACCAAATGCCGGCGGCATGCCATATTCCAAAGCTTCCAAGAAATCCTCGTCGATCATCTGCGCTTCTTTGTCTCCGGCTTCGCGCATCTTCATCTGCTCCTCGAAACGGTTCCGCTGGTCGATCGGATCATTGAGTTCCCCGAATGCGTTGCATAGCTCGCTTTTGCCGGCCACAATTTGGAAGCGCAGAACTTTTTTCGGATTTTTCGGATCACGCTTGGCCAACGGCGAAACTTCGATCGGATGCCCGACCAAAAAGCACGGTTGGATCAATTTCTGCCTGACGGTTTTCTTGTAGAGCGTGTCGATCATGCGGCTCTTCGAATATCCCGGCTCATATTTAATGCCAAGCTCATCTGCCTTCGCCTTCAGTTGTTCGACCGTCAGATCCCTGGAAAGATCCAGGCCTGTCTCCTTCTTGAATTCTTTGAAATAATCGACGATCGGGAATTTCGTCTTCCAATTTATTTTCTCGCCTTCATATTCCGTCTCGTATCCGCCTGTAACTTCAGACACAATCTTCTTGTACATCTTCTCGGCAAATTTCATGCCGGCTTTCAGGTCGGAATAGGCCCAATAGAATTCCATGTGATCAAACTCTTGCAAGTGTTCGCGATCAATGCCTTCGTTCCGGAAAACGCGTCCGATCTCGAAAACTTTTTCATAACCTCCGACCAAAAGCCTCTTCAGCGGAAGCTCCAAGGAGATGCGCATAAAAAAATCTTGATCCAGCGCGTTGTGATGGGTCACAAACGGCTCAGCATCAGCTCCGCCCGGAGTATGCTCCAAAACCGGAGTCTGCACTTCCAAAAAACCGTTTTTCACCAAAAATGTCCGAACCGTTTGCCAGAAAATATTTTTCTTTTTGAAAAGCTCACGAGTTTCCGGATTCATTATGAGATCCAAATATCTCTTGCGCAGAAGTTCTTCTTCGTCTTTCAAGCCGAAATATTCGGTCGGAATCGGTCGGATATTTTTTGAAAGTACCATCCAGGCGGAAACTTCGAGCGATTTCTCGCCGGCTTTCGTGACGAACAATTTTCCCGCCGCTTGGATGAAATCACCGATCTCGATGGCCGAGACGAACAACTTGTAATTCTCGGTTCCCTTTTTGTTGAGAAAAAGCTGGATCTTGCCAGATCCGTCTTCGATATGTGCAAAAGCCACGTTTCCCATTGAGCGCAGAGACCTGACCCGCCCGACCAGAATAATTTCTTTTCCCTGCAAAGAATCGAATTTTTCCAACGCTTCCGTATTTGTCATGGAGCGCTCCGCCTTTTCCGGATACGCTTTCATGCCGGCCTCCCGGATATCTTTCAATTTATC
The DNA here is from genome assembly GCA_021785125.1 of bacterium. Classification (GTDB taxonomy): domain Bacteria; phylum Patescibacteriota; class Minisyncoccia; order Moranbacterales; family UBA2206; genus JAJYGF01. The sequence continues at coordinate 37,826 of JAJYGF010000012.1, forward strand.
AAGTTTTGTTTGCAATATATCTTCTCTCATTTTCTCGCTTTTATTGGATTTAATACTTAAATATTACCTTAAACAGCCAAAATAATCAATTTTTCCAAATAAAAAACCCGGCAATTAGCCGGATTTTTTATTGAAGATTATTTTACTTCAAGAATCTTATACTTCACTTTTCCGCCCGGAGTGTCTATCTCGACTTCATCGCCCTTTTTCTTTCCGAGAAAACCTTTGCCTAACGGAGATTCGTTTGAAATTTTCATTTCACCCGGGTTGGCTTCATTTGATCCGACGATGGTGAACTCGGTTTCGCTTCCGTCGAATTTCACCTTTACTTGCGATCCCATTTGGACCTTGTCGGTCGCCTTGTCATGAGTCACGACGGTTGATTCCTTCAACATGAATTCAAGTTCCGCGATCCTAGCCTCGTTTTCAGCCTGTTGATGCTTCGCTTCGCTATACTCTGCGTTTTCACTCAAATCGCCTTGCTCTTTAGCTTCTTTGATAGCATTGGCGATGTTTTGTCTAACAATCGTCCTTCTGTGCTCAAGCTCGTCTTGAATTTTTTTTAATCCATCCTCGGTTATAAGTTTTGTCATTTTTCTCTGCCCCAAAGCGGGGAATTAGTTTTTAAAAAATTACTGCCACAAGACAGTAATGGATATTCGTTTATGGAATCAATCAGTCAATTATACAAATTACATGGACAATTGTATCAGTGTATTTGAAATGTGTCAACCATTTGTTAGAAGCCAGGCCTGTAAATATCGATTGATTCTGTTTGTTTTCAAACCGTATTTTTTAGCTTGAGGCCGGTTCTTATGAATTCATTGAAGAGCGGATGACCCTCCAACGGATTGGTTTTGAGTTCGGGATGAAATTGGGTGGCCAAGAAAAATGGATGGACCGAAACCGGCAATTCCGCGATTTCCATGAGTTTTCCGTCCGGCGATTTGCCGGAAAAAATGATTCCCGCTTTTTCCAACCTTTCAACATATTCCGGATTGACTTCCCACCTGTGCCGGTGCCTCTCGGAAATCTTAGCCGTGCCGTATGATTTTTCCGCGATGCTTCCCTTTTTGAGTTTGGCCGGATAGGCGCCCAAACGCATCGTCGCTCCGTAATTATGATCTTCAAGATTTTTCTTTTGTTCCGGCATGATGTCGATGACCGGATTTTTGGTTTCCCTGTCTATCTCTGTCGTATGCGCGTCTTTAAGACCCAGAACATTCCGCGCGTATTCGATCACAGCCAGCTGCATCCCATAGCAAAGCCCCAGGAACGGAATCTTGTTTTTGCGCAAAAATTCGATCGCCAAGATTTTTCCTTCGATCCCGCGGGATCCGAATCCTCCGGGAATGACTACGCCGTCATAATTTTCGAGTTCCTGCAATTTCTCCGGATTTTTTTCATATGTCTCGCTGTTTATCCAGTCTATTTCGGGTTTCGCATGGTTCTGGTAACAAGCATGCTTGATCGCCTCAATCACGCTGATATACGCGTCCGACAGCACGAAATCTCCAGTGCCGAAATATTTGCCGACTATCCCAATCTTTAGTTTATTTTTCGGATGCTTGATTTTTTCCACTAAGTCATACCATTTTTTGAGGTCGGTTTTCTTGTATTTCAGTCCAAGCTTCTTCAGGATCAGGCGGCTCAAATCATCGCGTTCGAAATTGATCGGAACTTCATAGATGCTGTCGATATCCGGAGCTGAGATCACGTATCTTTCCGGTATGTTGCAAAACATTCCGAGTTTCTCTTTTCTTTTCTCGTCCAGGAAGGTCTCGCTTCTGGCGATGATAAAATCCGGCTGGATACCGGCGCCATTTAATGTGCGGACGGCATATTGGGTCGGTTTCGTCTTCATCTCTCCAACTTTGGACGGAATCGGCAAATAGCTTACCATTACGAAAATAACGTCGTCCGGATGCTTGATCTTCATCATTCTGGCCGCTTCCAAGAAAAGGATGTTCTGGTATTCGCCGATCGTTCCGCCGATCTCGATTATCGTTATGTCAGACTTGGCTTTTTCCGACGCCTTCTCGATCCTGGAAATAACTTCCAGCGGGATATGCGGAACAACCTCGACGCATCTCCCGTTATATTCCAAGTTGCGTTCTTTATGGATCACCGTTTCATATACCCGTCCCGTCGTCATATAGTTGTCGCGCGGCAAGGTGATGCCGATGAATCTTTCGTAATTTCCCATGTCCTGGTCGGTTTCGTCTCCGTCATCAAGGACAAATACTTCTCCATGTTCGGTCGGATTCATAGTTCCGGCATCGACGTTGATATACGGGTCGATCTTGAGGGCGGTCACATTGAACCCTCTCGCCTTCAATATCGCTCCGATAGAAGAGGTGGTGATGCCTTTGCCGACACCGCTCATGACCCCTCCGACTACGAAGATGTATTTTCGATCTTTCATAAAATTATATTATCGTAGAATTTAAAAAATTTAACAAACGAAAAAGTCGCTATCCCCTGCGACTTTGTATGTAATTTTCAAAAAGTCTATAAACCTTCGATGCTGATCCTGATTGATGTTTCGATGCCATGGTCGAGCCTGATCTTAATTTCAAAACTGCCTGTTTTTCTGATAGGATCTTTCAGGATGACGGATTTGTCCGAAATATGAATACTTTCTTTTTTTAATTCCCTGACGATGTCTTTTGCCTGGACCGATCCGAAAAGCCTGCCCTTGTTCTCCTCCATTTTTAGCGTAATTTTCCTTTCTTTGATTTGATCGGCCAGGCGTTGGTTTTTTTCGCGATCATTTTGTTCCTTTTCGACTTGTTTTTTGCGTATGGTTTCCACCCTTCTTACCGATCCCGACGTGGCCGTTTCCGCCATATTTTTCACGAACAGGAAATTTCTGGCGTAACCTTCCGCAACATCTCTTACATCGCCTTTTTTGCCTAACCCTTTGATATCTTGGAGCAGGATTACTTTCATAGAATCATTATAATTAAAATGCGTACGCTTTGCAAATAAAAAACCGGCTCACATTTGTGGGCCGGTAGCTTTCCGGAAGATTGCCCGGAAGAAATTTTTAATCATAGGGCATACATATTCTATTAATATGAAGATTACCGCTATTAAAATAAATACAATTCCAAGCGTCTTCAGCGTCCACCATTTCTCCATGAAATGGTTGAACTCTCTGATTTGCGGCCTAAAACAGCTCCGCAAAAATCCCCAGAACCAATTTTTTTGCATTAGCCCCTCCTTTTATAAAGAACAAGAAACCAAGCTATATTTATAGCACATATGGATCAAAAAGTCAATATCCTATTTAATCATCCCTTCGATGATTGACATCGCTTTATCCAATTGCGGATCCCGATTATTACTGATGTCGTCCGCAGTCATGTCAACCTCAACGTCAGGCACGATTCCTTTTTCCATGATATAATCGCCGTTCGGCGTCAGCCATTTGGCGACAGTGATTTTCACGCTGGAATTCTGCGGCAGATCGATCAGCTCCTGGACCGATCCTTTGCCGAAAGATTTTTTGCCGATAAGTTGGACTCCGCGGTCATCGCGCAATGCTCCTGCCAAAATTTCCGCCGCGCTGGCACTGCCGTCATTAATCAGCACGACTATCGGAATTCCGCTGAGCTTGTCTCCTCCCGAAGTGTACAAGCTGTTTCTGTTGCCGCCAGCATCTTCCTCTGTGACGACAACCTTATTTTTCGGAATCAGCCGACTAGCCACATCCACCGCTTTATCCAAAAATCCGCCAGGATTATTGCGTAAATCCAATACGATACCCTTAGATCTGCGCGCGAGTATTTGGTTCATGGCATCATCGAATTCTGAATCTGTCTTTTCTCCGAATTGGTTTATCTTCAGATCAGCAATATTGTTGTTTTTAAAATCAACGGTGACAGTTTTCACTTCAATGACGTCGCGCGTGATAGTTATATCGGTCGTATTCTGCGCTCCTTTATGCAAAACCGTCAATTTGACCTGTGTGCCTTGCTTGCCGCGGATCATATCCACCGCTTGGTCTATTGTCATGTCAGATGTAGATTTATCATTAATTTTCATGATCTTATCGCCGGTTTGCAACCCGGATTTTTGAGCTGGCGATCCTTCCAAAGGCGCGATTACGGTCAGAATATTATCCTTTATCCCAAGTTCCGCTCCAATTCCTTCAAAACTGCCGCCGATATCCTGTGAAAATGCTTTGGTTTCCTTGGGATCGAAGAAAGTTGTGTATGGATCATTGGTGGCGCCTAACATGCCTTTGATCGCACCATATACCAGAGCTTGGGAATCCAAAGAACTTTTGTTGACATATTTTTCCTTAAGCAAGTCCCAAACTCTCCAAAACAAGGAAAAATCCACCTGGTCCGAGTTGGGCGGATTTTGGTTTATGACCGTAGTTGAAGATATGGGATGGGTCTGGTTAGTTTGATTCACGGTTCTTTTTCCGGAGACATAACCAACCCAGAATGTTCCCGTCAAAACAAAAAAAATCAGGAACAAAATCAAATATCTTTTGAAGATTTTATTGTGTCTTTTTTGAGGATTTGTTTCGGACAAAGATTGTTCTTCAGCCATGACTAGTTGCTTTAATTGTGTTTAGGAAGCGGTTTTCCCGCGTATTTCATGAAATATTTTATCGCGCTGGCGATGTGGATCCAGGTCAACTTATTGGAAAGAAGCGAGTTTAAAACTCCTTTGCCGGCCGAGCCGCGGCCATGATAATGATACATTCGAGCCTCGGGAAAATATACAACTTTATAGCCGCATTCCCAGAAACGCCTGCACCAATCGGTATCTTCAAAGTATAATCGGAATCGGCTATCCATGGCTCCGACTTTCTTGATCGCTTCACGACTGGCCATAAGCGCCGAACCCATTACCCAATCCACCTCGCGCACGTCTTGATGATCGAAATCATTCATCAAAAAACTATCCAGATGCTTTTTGGCGAACCATAATTTGCCCAGAAATGTTCTTCTGTAGACAATTGTTAGCGGAGCATAAAATCGAAAAGTGGAAGGCTGGAAGGTTTCATTGAAGTTCAACAGTTGCGGAGCGACGATTCCTACTCCGGGGTCATTCTTTATGTATGCGAGAAGTTTTTCGACGGCATCTTTCTTGATAATCACGTCGCCGTTCAAGATGAGGATATATTTCCCCTTTGCGGCTTCCAGACCCCTGTTCACCGTGCCGCCGAATCCGATATTTTTTTCCGAGGATAGGAATCTTATCTCTGGATACTGGTCCTGCATCATCAGTTCGGTCTTCTCTTCCGTCGCACTGTCCGATACGATAATTTCAAGATCTGGAAGTCCGACATTCCGCTTGATCGAATCGATGCACACTTTCAAGAGTTCCGGATTTTTATAGCTGGTGATGATGATCGAAAGTTCCATAGAACATGCGGAAATGATGGAATTTTTATTGTTCAGGCGTGGCTTGCGGAGCCGCAGAAGCATTGCCAGAAGCTGTTCCGGATGCGGAAGTCTGGCCTGAGCTTGTCTGTTGCGATCCGGTCGCAGCCGCGCCTGAACTATTTGCCGCGCTTTGAGGCACCGTGCCCGTACTCGTATAATCCGGCGTCATCGTGAAGATATTCTTAAACAAAGCTTGGATCTGGTTGTAGTTGTCGCCTTTCGGAAGCAGGATATCTCCGGCTTGCGGATCCTGGACTCCATACAGCAATCCGACCTGCGGATCATTGCTGGTATCCATAACTCTTTGGTAGAGAGGAGCGCTCTTCAGCTTTGCATACAGATCGAACAGGCGCTTCATCTCCCAACCTTGCATGTCAGTCTTGACGTTGTTTCCCAAGCTGTCCAGGATGCCGTTTATTTTGCTGAAATTTGTTAAGGTTCCAGCACTTAATAGCTGGCTTTCCACCGCTTTTATGATCTGCTGCTGGCGTTTGGCGCGTTCGAAATCATTGGAAGTTTCGCGGGAACGCGCGTAACACATTGCTTGCTGGGCGGTCAAAGTCTGAGATCCGGCCGGAAGTTTGAAGTCGCCGCCACATTCTTCTGTGTTGGCAGGTGCCGTGCATAACGGATATTGCGCCACTACCCTTGTACGAGCCAACCTGCCGGTGATCTTGTCGTATATCTTTTTGGTTTTTGTCTGATATTGCCCGGTCGGCACATTAAAGAATGAATCGCAGACATGCGGCTGGTTGAACTGCACTGACTCCTCAAATGGCTTATCAAGAGTTATCTGGACCCCGCCAATCGCATTTACAAATTGCGTAAAAGCATCGTAATTAAGTGCGATGCCATATTGGATCGGCAAGCCGGTGATAACTCCCACCTCCTGCTCCATATATTTTATGCCTTGTCCGGAGCCTTTCTGTTCGCCATAAGCATAAACAGCATTAAGCTTTGTTTTATATCCGACTGCTGGATTGTCCACATAAAGATCACGCGGAACGGACATAAGAGCCATTTTATTATCTTTCGTATCTATGCTGAGAAGCTGTATGGTGTCTGAAAGTAAACCTCCATTCGGATCATTTGCTCCGCGCATGCCCAAAAGCAGGATATTCACCCTTCCGTCAGACTCTCCCTTCAACTGATTGTTCACGCCAGGCAAGGAATGCACCAAGGTGCTTAACAATCCTCCGCTGGAAATTTTGCGCAAAAGGCTGTCAGCTCGCCAGGCAAAATAACCGCCGACAATCATTATGATTGCAATGATGGCAACGATAATTTTAAAGCCTTTTCCTTTTGATCTGAACTTGGAAATCAATTGTGACATCGTTTAAATTTTAAAAATAAATAGCCGACACTTGGATTTGTAGGCATTGGTTATATTCTACTTTTAATACGAGTATTGTCAATGCGGGGTTGCATCGGTCATTTTTTTGCATATTTCTAGCATCTTTTCCGCCGTTTTTTGCCAAGAAAATTTTTGAGCTCGCGCCAATTCTTTCCGTGCAATATCTTTTCGTAAATTCTCATCAGTCGCTACCCGATTCAATTTTTCAGAAAGATCGGCCGGATCATCCGTTTTGAAAAGCATCGTCGCGCCTTCTGTGATTTCAGCGTGCGACGGAATATCCGAAGCCAGAGTCGGAACGCCCAGAGTCATCGCTTCAAGAATCGGTATGCCGAAACCTTCATAGAGCGATGGAAAGCAAAATACATGCGCCAATCGGAAAATTTGCGGCTTGTCCATTTCATCGATGAATCCAGGCAGGATCACATCTTTTTCCAATCCGTAGCTTGTTACGTATTCATCAATCTTCGCGTCAAAATTGCGTCCCTTTCCCCCAGCCAGGACCAGCTTCAGATCCTTTCTTTTTTCATTCGGAATCTTTATGTATGCCTCGATCAATGCCGGCAGATTTTTTCTCGGTTGCAATGTGCCGATGTACAAGATGAATTTCTGCGGCAGAGAATATTTTTGTCGGACAACTTCCAATTCCTCTTGGGAATGCTCTTTGAAAAAAATATCGGAAACAGCATTATGTATCCAGTCCACTTTCTTCTCATCAACTTTGTAATATTTCAGAATTTCATTCGCGGTAAATTTCGAAACTCCGATTATCTTATCCGCGCGCTTCAAGCTCATTGGAATCAGAATATTCATGAAAAACAGATCGACTTTGCCGACCAGCTTCGGAAAAACCTTGAAAGAAACGTCATGGATGATGGTGATGATCTGCGTCTTTCGCGGAATGAAAAAGGGCGTGATATATTGCACCAGCAAAATGTCAGCCGGCTCTTTGCGAAGATACAGCGGCAAAGATACAGCGTTCCAAAACATCTTGTTCGCACCCTCTTCAGCTAGATGGACGACCTTGAAATTCGCGCCGAGTTCCAACCTTGCGATTTCCTGCGCCAAACCGGCATCTTTTTCCGGATCGCGATCGGTCAGAAGGACATAATCATTAGTTTTATCTAAGACAGAAAATTGTTTGACCAGATTGAAAAACACGACTTCATCGCCCGTCCTTTTTTTTCCGATATTTCTGATGTCGATCGCAATTTTCATCTTGTTGTAAGATCAGATTCATTATATCAAAAAACCCCGCGCGACCATAGCCTCGCCAAAGACGGGGCGAGGTTGGAAAAAATCCGCCTTGGATGATTTTTCAGACCTCGCTTATCACATCAAACCCCTTGAAGCTTCCCGTGATGGACAGACCGATAATTTTTCCTTTGCAAATTCCCCTTTCCTTGATTTGAAGAGATGTTTCATTGAGAGTTGCACCGGAACCGACCGCATCATCGATCAGCAGAATATTATCAAATGCGCCTTTTTCATTTACGATGATTGTTTTTCGGGCATTCTCAATACGATCGTCCAATTTGTTCAAAGTTTTTTGCGGAACGATGATATCCGTTTTTATTTTCACGATCGAGACTCTCCGGATATGCGGATGCAGATTTTTTTCCAGCTCTTTCATGAACTGCACTTCGCGCTTGACTGTTGGCGGTATGAATCCCACCCCGTCGATCTCATATCTTTTTATCAACGCATCCACGGTCGGCCGGATATCATCCGCCAGCTCCCTCATCAGTTTCTTGTTCTGGCTTTGCTTGGCATACAAAAGCAACTGGCCCGTCCTGGTCTTGCCGAATCTTTCAATGCTGTAAAAATCAAGATAGAATATCCGATCGAGCCCGATTTTGTTAAAAGTAGTTTTGAATTTTTCCATGCCGTTGATCAGGCCGTTTCTTTTGAATGCGTCATACCTACTGAGTGTCTTTGCATATTCATCGGCAGTTTTTTCAATCGGTTGGCCGGTTTTTTGGCACCAGAAAACAAAGCCCTCAATTCCTTCCAAGCGCTCTCCGGTCGGAGTTATTAGCAGGAAATTTTCTTCGATTTTCTTCCTTGATTTTTCTGAAATTTTATGGCTGGCAAATTCCCTTTTCCCCCTCGTTATCTGATAAAAAACTTTCGGCGGCTTCCCAACCTTCGTCAGCTTGCCTTCAGCCACAAGATTGGAAAGTTGTTTGGATACGGCCATGCGGCTAAGTCCGAGATGATCAACCAACTCATGTACGGTTGCCTGATTCTTATCGCCAATATAAGTAAGTATTTTTTCTGATGTTTTCATAAGTTTACAGTTTACAGTTTACTGTAAACCATAATATCATATTTATAACTTTTGTCAAATTATCAAAAAACCGCGCGCAGGGCGAGGTTTATAATAATATCCCCCCGCAGAGAGCGAGGTTAGAAAATCCGCTTTGGACAAAAAACCCCGCGCGCGCGGTGAAACCTCGCGAAGCCGGGGGCGAGGTTAAAAATTATGATTGAGTCTTAACTTTATTTTTACTAAGCAGAATCACGCCGAAAAACATCGGTGCGAATGATAGCAATTGAAACTCGGTCGGTAACGTCCCTAGAAGCAACCAAGCAAAAAGCAGTGTCAGCAAAGGAGCGAAACCGCCCAAAGCATTCGCCTTGGCAACATTGATTCTGTGTATGCCTTCAATCCATAGAAGCTTGGAAAGTCCCAGTAGAAAAAAACCGTTTACTACCAAAAAGATAAAAGATTTTTCTAAGCTGATCGCAGAGAAATTCACCCTTGAAAAATACGCCACGGCAAGGATAACAACCGCGCTTATCAAGCTTCTGATAAACAAGATCGCTTCACTGGCGACTTGCTGGCGAGCTCTTCTTTGAAAAAAATTACCGAATGGCGCTATAAAAGCCGCGGCAAGAACAAGCATGTCTCCTATCTGAAATTTGTGCAAATTGGGATATAGGACGACAAATGCTCCTACCAGCATCAAAAACGATCCGACTACATGCGTAAAAGAGATATATTCTTTGCGCCAAACATTGAAAAAGAAAAAACTGAAAAATACTTCTGTTAGAGCGATAAGGCTGGCATTTCCCGGACTGGTATATTGCAACCCGAAAAAATAAAACAGGTAATAGACAATGCCTAAAATGAATGTGGTGATCAATATATCCCGCATGGCGCCCCTGTTTTTTATCTGATGCCATCCTTTCTTCACAGTCAAAACTATGCCAAAAAATATGGCCGCAAACAACGTGCTCCAAGCCAAGGATAGCAAGGCAGGCACACCCTTGAAGGAAAGGACGGTGACAACCGGGAATAAGCTCCACAAAACAACTTCGAAAAAGATAATGACCTCGCCCTCTCTTTCCCTGGATAAACTATCTTTTGTTTTCATGTCTTCATAATATCAAAAAACCTCGCGCAGGGCGAGGTTGGGAAATATGCCCTTAGACGACTTTATTTTTTCTACTTCAAGAATCTCAAGTAAAAAGCCAGGAACAGCAAGACGATTCCCGCATTTGCCATCAGTCGTTCCCAGAATAGGTTCCTGAAAAACAGCAAGTCGACAGAAACTATGGTGGCCGCCATCAGCGCGATATACAGTATGGTTGAAAAATTTGTTTTCATAGTATCAGATTTAATATTCTCCTTTGATCACAAAAAATGAACCCCTGATTGTTCCGGCCAGCTTTGATCTCATTTTGGCAAATTTGAATTTCCCTTCCAATTCTTTCGGCACTTCCATGCCCTCGGAAAGCTTGAAACCGACGGCTCGCTTTTTGGGATTATCAATCGTATACAGGACATTGACCGCCAGGCCGTCTTCATAAAAGACATATGTCCATCTGATATTTTCCACCTGAAAACTGGATGTCTCCAAAGGTTTGGCCGCAAATTCGATGTCACGCTCCTTTTTCAGGATGCGGTTCACATAAGCAAGGGTTTTCTTGCTGGCACTGGCTGGCACAACCGTAAATTTATGCTTGTATTTGTTGTCAAAATAGCGGGCTTCATTGGTGCGCAAGCCGGCCAGCGCTTTTGCCACAGGCGAAGATTCCAAACCGACCGTAGATACGTTTTTAAAATCAACTATATATGACATATTTTTAAGCTTGATATTTATTTCTCTATACTTTCTACAAAAGTTATCCCAAAAAACATCCACAAAATCCCCAGAAAGATGCCCGAATTGAAGAAGTTCGGGATCAACAGCGCAAAAAATCCCAAAATCAGAAAGATTCCAAATGCCCGATCCGTATGTAAAAAGAGCTTCACTCCTTGAAAAAGAATATACATCCAAACAGCCATGAATGCAAGGAGTCCGATGATGCCCGCGCCCAGCCAGACTTCCAAGAAGATGTTGCTCGCATTGAGTCCGGCTCCTCTTTCGTCAGTCCCCAGTATCGAACCGATCTGCCCGAATCCGATCCCGAAGATCGGATGCGCTTTGATGGTCTCCCAGACTTTGGCATAGATCTCGCTCCGCACTTTCACGTTCGGATCATTGCGATATATTTCCGTCACAAAATGTCCGGCCGCTTTTTCAGAATCAATATCTTCCAGATTTATATGCCGACAATTATATTTCGCCAATTCATCCGTAGAGGAAATAACATTCGGCAAGCTTTCTTCCGCCTGACAGCTTATCGTGATCTGCTGAAGTCCCGAACCCGCGCTTTGGATGCGGTTGCCCAACTGGAAATTCGTCAGATGGAAGCCATACACGATCAAGATGCCCAAAACCAAGGATCCGATGATGAACAATTTCTCACGGATAGTTTCACGCCATTTCCAATTCCTAAATTTGAAAGATAAATCGGTAAAAATTATCCAGAGATACGCAAACGTGACGACGGCCGCTCCGAGCCACGCGCTGCGTGAAACGGTTAGGATCAGATTGATGAAGATCAGGACCAGAAAAATGAAAAGCGTCGTTTTTAAAACTTGATATTTAGTAATTAAAAATTGTTTTGAAATTAAAAATTTAAAATTAAAAATTTGAGCATCATTATTAAGCTCGCGATTTTTTTGGTTAAAATAAAATATTAGCGTATACACAATGGCCAAAAGTAATGACAGATATATTCCATACCAATCCGCTTCGACAAATGTTGCATTCGGCCTTCCGGGCATAACTTCAAAACTATTCATGCCATGTAAAAATCGCATGTTCTGCCAGATGCCGTATAGCATCACGATGGCCGAGGAACCGACGAAGAAAGGCAGGACTTTTTTGAGATCATTCTTGCTTTGGATGAAATTGCGGACCAGGAAATATATGAAGATGAAAGAGGCGAAAACCACAGACTGCTTCAGGCTCGCGCTCCGATTCTCTCCGGAAAGCGAACTGATGAAGCTGGCGATCCCCATCGCAATCACCAAGAAATCGAACCAGGCCAATTTTGCCAATCTGAAGTTCAGACGCTTTGTCGCCAAGCGGATGATGATGGCCAGAATCGTGATGCCCGCAAAAAATTGATACGGCCGGACCGCGATTCCCAATTCCGGCGGCGCCAGATTTATGTTCTCCAGCATGATCGTGCCGGAAAATAGCAGGAAGCTCCACGCCGGACGATACAGGGCGAACGCCAGGGCCAGGATGGAAAAAAAGATGAAATCGCCGAGCTGGAGCGGCAAAACATGAAAATTGGAAAGTAGGATCAGAAAAAAAACCAGCAAAACATCGGCTGCCAGCAAAATCATTTGATTTTTATTTTTTTTAAGCATCGGTGATTTATCTTGTCCATCTAAGGCGTGCTAAGGTTTAGCCTTAGATTTAGATCATAATTCTTCGATTATATTGAAAATTTTTGTGATGAATTTTTCCCAGGAGAATTTCTGCGCCCTCTCCTTGCCTCTTGCCGACAAGGACGCCCGCAATTCCGGATTGATCAGGACATTCTTCATAACCATTGCGATGTCTTTGTGATCCTTTGGCTCGCAATACAGGACTCCGTCCTGCCCGATTTCCGGCAAGGACGAGCTTTTGGCTGTCACGACCGGCGTGCCGACATTCATCGCTTCCAGGACCGGCAGGCCGAACCCTTCATAGTATGAAGGATACACGAACATAATCGCATTCTTATATAAAGCTGGCAGATCCGCCTGCGGGACAAAATCAAGAATCTCGACATGATTAGATAAGTCCAGATCCTTGATGACAGCTTCAATGTCATCGACGAGCGGCTTGAGTTTCGGCAACAACCTGCCGGAAATCACTAATTTTGGCATCTCGTGCAGAAAATGCTCATTCTTGTTCCTTTCCAAAAGATATTTGTAGGCCTGGATGACTCCCAAGGTATTTTTGCGGACTTCCAATCCCCCGCCATTATATATATAGCCCGGCTTGAGCTTATATTTCTTCAAAACCTTGCTTCCAACCGTCGGAGTAATTGCTTTTTTATATATCTCGTCACAATCAATGTGGTTTACCGTGATTTTTTTCGGATCGATGCCCAGATGCTGGATGAGATCCTTTTCCGTTCTGGATGAGACGGCCAAGATCTTATCAGCTTTTCTGATCGCCTCTTCGGTCAGGTTCCAATATTTTCTTTTTCGATAGTTGTTCAGATATTCCGGGAAAAGCTTCGGCACGATGTCATGGACGACTATCATATGCTCTATATCTTCGGGAACCACCGTAGGAGATTGGTACAGCGACAAAAAAATCTCGCAACCGTCTTTTTCAATCTTCCCGGGCAACAAATATTTTTCCCATAAAATTTTGCGGACAAGATCGTCTCTTTTCCAAAATGGCAGAAAGATTCTCTTTTGGAAATTTTTTGGCAATTTTATGTCTTCCGGCAGATCTTCTTCCAGATATAAAATATACTCGTCGTCTGTTTTTTGAGCCGCGAGTTTTTTGAGAAAATTAACCGTCACCTGGCCGATGCCGGTCGAGGGTTTTCTGGCAAATGATGCATTTATTCCGATTTTCATATCAAATATATTTTACCATTAAATCAAGTAATTAAAAAAGGGTCGGCAGTTTTGCCGACCCTTAGTCTTGCTTGGTTAAGCTTTGAAGATTTTCCCCTCGCTGTCCGTTATGAACTTGAAAGCGTTGCGTGTGTCCACGATCGCTTTGCTGTGATCGCAGATGAACTGGTAATCGAAATCGTTGTGATCCGTGACCAGCACGACGCAGTCGTACTTCTCCAGGTTCTTGGCCGTGAGAGGAATAGATATCGTTTTGAAACCGCATACCACTCTTGGTATCGACGGTATATATGGATCGGAATAGTTAACTGTGGCGCCGCCATCAAGAAGAAGCTTGATGATTTGCCACGCCGGTGATTCCCGCGGGTCGTCGCTATTTTTCTTATAGGCGACGCCTAGAATAAGGATATTCGAATCCACTAAGCGCTTGCCCTTCTTGAATAATATCTCCTCAACTACGTTCAGTATCACAGATTTTTCCATCCCATCCTCCTCTGGTTAAATACAGCGTTATTTTTAGTTAAAAAACTATTCCATTGCTGGAATTTTATACTATACGCTCTTTTAAGCCAAAAGTCAAGGTTGGATGTAAATCAAGGCTTAAATAAAGAAAATAAAAGTTTATTTTACCTTGTATCGCCCATGCAGAAGATCTTTGATTCCATCGCGCTCTTTTGTCCGTGATTCCTTCACTAACTCATTATTTTTTATCTGACGCGCGTATTCTCTTCCGGATTCGCTCTTTCTTGCAAGGATGTCCTCAACAATCAATGGCTTGACCTTGATCGGAAGATCTTTAGTATATTTTTCAAATATTTTTTGAATATCCTCAAGCTCTTTTTTATCTCCGTCTTCCTCATTGGCCAGAGTACGTTCCAGAATATTTTCAATTTCTTGGATATCTTCAGGGCTGATTTGAATATCATGCTTATATTCATTCTTATAAAAAGCCATCATAAACATGATCCAAGCCCGAGCTATATGGAATTCATTGGTGACGATCTCAATGTCATGCACTTCACTGATGGCATCACTATGCTCTTTCACCCATTCAGCAATAGCCGCGGCATTGCCAAGCGTCGAACCTCCGGACGGAAGCGAACCCTCAAGCACAACATCCGAAACTCCATATTTTTTTTTGAGTTTCTTTCTTGCTTCTTCGGCCCGAGAAAGCTTCAAGATTTCACCCGAGTCTAATTTTATGCTTTCTTCTCCGCCTGTCGTGAAAATATGCATCTCTTGAGGATAGCTCGGATTATTCCGATTTTCTGAAAATTCCTTATATAATTGTTGGATGGCTCGCATGCGCGAATCGCCTCCGGAAACTTCTTTCGACATGCCTTCCTTGGCAGATTCGTTTATCAATGGAAAGCGTGGCGGATATTTATTGCCCTCACCTTTTTGGAACAACCTGGCACCCAGCATGACAACAATTTCAGTCTTCTGATTGCCGTGTTCCAAATGATTTTCTTTTTTGGTCTCTGCAGGAACTTCAAAAACATTCGCCATGATTTTACTTTTAGCTTTTACTTTATTATTTTAGCTTAAATTTTAAAAAAGAAAAAAGCCCGCACCTTGATAAGTGCGGGCTAAGTTTTTGGCTTGCATGTCAAGCCCATTCCCCTGAAAAACGGATTTGCCTTCTTTTTTCATTTGACTCCGGCGCCCTCTGCCTTATAATAAAGCCTAGTCATATCCTTCGGTATGACGATAAAAAATAAATTGGAAAATTATGTCAGAACTAAAAGACAAGAAGGTCTGTGTCATAGGCATGGGTTACGTCGGCCTTCCGCTGGCGGCTGTCTGCGCGAAAAAAGGATACGCAGTAACCGGATTTGATACGGACAAAGCGAAATTGGAAATCATCGCCCAGGGCAAGAGCCCCTTCCATGAGAAGTTTCTGGAAGATCTTCTGCCACAGGTGAAGATCAATGTCACTTCCGATCCGGCCGGAATCAAGGATCACGATATCTATCTGATCTGCGTGCCGACTCCGGTTGATGAAGAGCATAATCCTGATCTGAAATATGTCATTCTGGCTTCCGAATCCGTGGCCCAAAACATGAAAAAAGGCGCGCTGGTGGTTCTGGAATCAACCGTTAATCCAGGAGTAAGCGAAGAAGCGGTTGCGCCGATATTTGAAAAAGCCGGCTATGTGATCGGCCAGGATGTTTTTATTTCACATTGTCCGGAACGGGTCAATCCCGGCGATCCGAAATGGAACGTTTCCAACATTCCGAGAGTGGTCGGCTCTTTCGATGAGAAAGGCCTAGTAATGACCAAAGAATTTTATGAAAGCGTGGTTGATGCCGAAATTATGCCGATGGATAGCATTCGCGAAGCCGAGGCGGTAAAAATTATGGAAAATTCCTTCCGCGACATCAACATTGCTTTCGTCAACGAGATGGCGATGTCATTCGCCAGGATGGATATCGATATCACCAATGTCATCCGTGGCGCTTCGACCAAGCCATACGCATTCATGGCGCACAACCCGGGCTGTGGCGTTGGCGGACATTGCATTCCGGTCGATCCGTACTACATGATCCAGAAAGGCAAAGAAAATAATTTTGAACATAAATTCCTATCCTCCGCCCGCTTGATCAATGACGGCATGGCCGATTATACCGTCGAACTTCTGCAAGACAGGATGAATGAAGCTGGAAAGGCCGTAAAAGGATCGAAAGTCGGAGTGCTCGGCATCTCATACAAAGGAAACGTCGGAGATCTGCGCGAGAGTCCGGCTTTACGCATAATCGAAAAGATCAAAGTTCTTGAGCCGGAACTTTTAACATACGACCCATATATTCCGGAATTTTCGACTGTCAGAAATCTGGACGAAATTCTTTCCAAATCAGAAGCTATAGTTATTGTGACCGATCACAAAGAATTTAAAAATATCCCCGTCGAAGATTTTGTGAAAAACGGGATCAAAGTGATCATTGACGGCCGAAATTGCCTGGATAAAAAGGCTATCCGTGAAACAGGCATAATCTACGCCGGAATCGGACGCTAAAAAATAATCGTACCGCAAAACGAGGCTCCTTATGGGGCCTTGTTGCTTATTGAATGAAAATTTGCCATAATGAAAACAATAAAAATAAAAAACAACTATGTTTGATATTATCAAATCCATCCTCTGGATCGCAGTGATTTTGGTTCTGGCTTATTTTGTGATGAATTATTACGGTTATCGAATAAATATGGATTACTTTTCCTATAGCCAGAAACAATGCGAGGAAAAAATCACCGAGTGTACCAATGCGGTTTTTCATAAGGGAATCGATAATGCCGACAAATGCAATTTCAATTGCGTGAATCCCCAATTAATCATTAAGAAGACAAAATAATGAAGCTCGTCGTAAATCTTCCGGCTTTCAATGAAGAGGAAAAGATCGGAGAAACTATCCGAAGAATTCCCCGCCAAATAGAAGGCATCGACGAAGTGATCGTGCAAATCATCGATGATGGCAGCAAGGATAAAACCGTTCAAACGGCCAAAAATGCAGGCGCGGATTTTGTTTACGTCAACGGCATCAATCGAGGTATCGGCATCACTTTCAAGCATGCCGCGGAAAGGGCATTGGACAATGGCGCGGATATTATGGTCAATATGGACGCTGACGGCCAATTCAATCCACAGGACATTGCGAAGATAATCGATCCGATCCTTAAAAAAGAAGCGGACATTGTCAGTGCCAGTCGCTTTGGTGATAAGGAGGCGAAAGATATGCCTAAAACCAAATATTGGCTGAATCGCGTGGCCGCCAAAATCATCGGCAATTTTATGAATTTCGAAATTGATGATTTGACTTGCGGCTTCCGTGCGTACAGCCGTGAAGCGTTGTTGCGCCTGAATATTGTGCCGGGATTTACCTATACCCAAGAAACGATCATCGACGCGATCGGAAAAAACATGAAAATAAAATGGGTTCCGGTGGAGGTGACATATTATAGCGGAAGAAAGTCACGGGTAGTCAAAAGCATCTTTAATTACGTCAACAACAGCGGAAAAATCATTTTGGAAGCGGTCCGCGACGTGCGACCGATGAAATTTTTCGGCTGGCCGGCCTTTGTTATGATACTGACTTCTTTCGGATTCTTCGGATATTTTTTAATCATGTATTTCCAAGACTTCAAAATTACGCCCTACAAAAACGTGTTGCTGGTCGGACTGGTTCTTCTGATTGTGGGCATCCAATTTTTAATCTTTGCCTTCATCGCGGACATGATAAAATCCACTCGAAAATTGATCGAGGATCAGGCGCAACTCCTGAAAAAATGGCGCTATAAGAAATAAGTTTTTCGCACGCACCGGGAATACTGGCCTTTTGGTTGTTTTTGGGTTAGAATGATAATGTTAAATTTTTAGCCGATCTATGCGCGTCTTATTCATTTCACACGCCTATCCCCCCACGGTTGGAGGCGTCGAAAATCATAATTACGAACTTTCGGCATGGTTGGCCAAGATTTCTGAAACAACGACCATTGCTAATAAAAAAGGCAAAAAATTTCTACCGATATTCATGCCCTATGCCCTCATAAAAAGCCTTCTGGTCTTGCCTAAATTTGACGTAATCCTTCTGGGCAACGGATTATTATCGCACATTGGGTGGATATTAAAGATCATATATCGGAAACCGGTCGTAGCGGTATTGCACGGATTGGATCTGACTTTTAAAAACAGATTCTATCAGGCATTTTGGGTCGGATTTTTCATAAAAAGAATGGATAAATTGGTCGCGGTCGGCAATGAAACCGTCCGGGTCGCGGAAAGAAAAGGAATCGCTCCGGAAAGATTGGTTTTTATTCCGAACGGCATCGATACGGAAAAATACAGCGGAAATTTTTCCAGAAATGATCTGGAACGTCTACTCGGCGAAGATCTGTCCGGCAAAAAAATCCTTCTGACTTCCGGACGTCTGGCAAAACGGAAAGGTGTGGCTTGGTTTGTCCGGAACGTTTTGCCGAAATTGGATGGGAACATCATTTATGTCATTGCGGGAGATGGAAATGACAAAGACAATGTCAAGGTGGCGATTTCAGAATCAAAAATGGATAATCGAACGAGAATGCTGGGATATGTCACGGATAAAGAGCGCGATCTGCTTTTCCATACCTGCGACATTTTTATCCAACCAAACATCAAGATTCACGGCGATATGGAAGGTTTCGGCATTTCGGTCATAGAGGCCGCTTACTGCGGCATTCCGGTCATCGCCGCGAAATTGGAAGGTCTCCAGGATGCCATATTCGACGGACAAAACGGCTTTTTGGTCGAACCGGAAGATGCCGATAGCTATGCCTTGAAGATCAATGAGCTTCTTGGCAATGAAGTTTTCCGCAAAGAATTCGGAAAAAGAGCCAGTCGCTTCGTGGCGGACAATTTCAGCTGGGAAAAAATTTCGCAGAAGTATCTGGCGGAAATCGAAAAAGCTGTTTCCGATTCGAGAATCAAAACAAACGAAGAAATAAAAACGCATGTTTAATTTTTTAATCAGTCAAACATTATTTTATACGGTTTCTCTTTTCGTCCTTTTTGTGCCGGGATATTTTTTGCTTTTAGCCATCTTTGGAAAAAGACGGATCCTTAGCGGTTTGGAAAGATTTGTAATTTCATTCGGCTTCAGCATCATCAGCGTGGATTTCATCAATTTCTCGTTTTCCGGCCTGCATATTCCAATCACTCGCCTCTCCACTTTTTTGGGAATCGCTATTTTTAGTCTGGTCTGCTTTGCGATTTACCGATTTAGAAGATTCGCCGACAGCCCAGATGACGGCCGGCTCTTTAATTTTTCCAAAAATCAGCTGATTTTGATTCTAATCTTGATATTCCTGATGTTTTTTATAAAACTTTCATATCTGACCGGAACTGTATTTCCGACCGCTACCGACATGGGCCATCACATGTTCTGGTCCGAATGGATGGCTGACAATCACAAACTTCCGACATATGACGGCATGCCGGACTTCATTATCGGCGAACATATCATCTTCGGGGCGATCATTTTGCTTTCCAATGCAGATGTCACGAGCGCTTTTCCGGTTGTTGTTTTGCTGCTTATCGATCTCTTGAGCATTTTGGCCATTTTCATTCTGACGCTTCGAATCTTCAAGCAGAAGAATGTCGCCATTATGACCCTGCTTTTTTCCGGCGTTCTTTATGCCGTAACTTCTCCGCAAGCCAAATTCGTCAGCGGGGGCGTGGTTGGAAATGTTATGGGAAATTTCTTACTGCCCCTGTCTTTTTATTTCTATTACAGGGCCTTTGAATTTTTTGAAAACGGCACCCTTACCACAAATGAATCTCGAACATTTTTGGCTCTGGCCTTTTTCTCCACCTTTGGCCTGTTTTATACTCATCATCTGACAGCCTTTATATTTTTATTCATATCATTTTTAGCTATCGTCCTTTTTCTGATTCTGAACTTTTCAAAACTGAAAGAAACGATCGAAGCCGCCTTAAAGCTCATTCTTTCTCCACGCGTCATGGCGGTTTTCATCGGCGGCTTGGTATTCTTTTTTTTCATATTCACGCCGAATTACATAAAAACCAGCGCGGTTAATACTGTTGTCGGAGCTCCATCAAAAGGTACCCGCGTCGGATTAAGCATCGCTAATTTGCGATCTTCAGTCGGCGAAGCCAGGTTAGCATTAGGTTTTGTGGGCCTCCTGATCCTGGCGTGGGGATACAAGAGAAGGAATCTTGGCTATACGATCATTTCCGCGTGGGCCGTCATGATTTTTATCATGTCTACCGAACCGCATCTCCTATTTGTGAACTTGCCCAGCAATCGGATCGGCAATTATCTATCCTATCCAATTGCGATTCTCGGATCATACGCTCTTTGCTTTGTTTTTGGCTCCAGATTCCGGCTGGAAAAAAACGAGCGGATCGTTCCCAACAGTCTTGTCCGACTCAGTCTTGCAGCAATCCTTGTTTTTGTTTTGGTGAATGGGATTTCCGATTCAGCCTTAGCCTTCAAGAACAGCAACAAATTGAGCCTGATTGCTCAAACTTTCGATTCTTCCCAATATCTGGTGCCGCATATAACCAATTCCGACATGGTGCTCAAAGATCACAATTATATTACCGCCGATTCATGGATAAAAATATTTTTCATGCGCGGATTCAAATTTCCGCTTTCGCGCGGATATTTCAAGCGCTACAACGATCCGACCAAACCTCGCGAAATGTGCACACTCGACATGATCGCTTCGCCAAACAGCCCGGATGCTGAGAAATGTTTTGCCGGTACGAACACCAATTTTATCATGGTCAATCCGCAGTATGACAGCGCCCAATTCCAAAAATTAAAAAATTTCAACCAAATTTATTCGAATTCCGAAATCAATATTTATTATCGCGTCAAACAATAAGATGAAAAAAATCAGTCAGGCCAATCTAATCATATTCTTTTTTGTTGCGCTGTTTTTGGTCGGGTCGATCTATCTTTTTTCCATCGATCAGAGATATGACAGCCACAAATATGCCAAGGGGTGGTGGTCCTTGTCTTTTGATAATCCAAAAACGAATGACTTAAGTTTCGAAATTGAAAATTTTACATCCAAATCGGATTTTCATTGGGAGTTATTGGCCGACAACGCGCAAATTTCCGAAGGAGATGCAAGTATCGGTCACGGCAAAACCCAAGAAATCAAAATCGACGCTGACAAGGCTCAGTCCGACAAAAGAATGATCATACGGATTTCTCTCGGAACAGATACAAAGGAAATATACAAAAACATCAGTAATTAAGGATATGGCTATGAAAAGAATACTTTTGGTGACTCGGCCGATCGCGCCGCCGTGGGACGAGGCTTCCAAAAATTTCGCGTATCATTTGGCGCAAAACATCGATAAGCGCGATTTCGAGCTCCATCTGATGACGAAAGGCGTCCTGGCTGATCTTCCGGATGAAGTCATACAAGAGAACATATACACCCGCTCCGAAAATGATTTTTCGTTTTCACAGAAAATCCGCTCCTTGATGTTCCAATTGAAAAATCGGAACAGTTTTAACATCGCGCACTATTTTTTCACGCCTACCAAGCTCAATTCGTTCATCATCAAAAGATTTGTTAAGAACCGGAAATTGCGCACTGTTCAGACCGTCGCCACTCTCCGAGAAGATCTGTTTTCTGATGCGGAAATAAAAACACTGATATTCGCCGACTACGTGGCGACATATTCCGATTATGCGAAGAACAAATTGAATTTGCTGGGATTTAAAAAAGTGAGTCGGATTTATCCTGGGATAGATCTGCAGCAATATCTGATGCGTCCGAAAAATCAGGAACTTATGAAAATTTTCAATTTTTCGGCAGGCGATTTCGTCATTCATTTTGGAGGAGAATATGTTCGCTTGGGCGCAATCGATGATGTTGTTGACGCTTTCATTTCTGTTTCCCAAAAAATTCCAAATGCCAAACTTTTTTTGGCGGTCCGCGTAAAAAACAGCAAGGATGCCGAAAAAAAAGAACAGGTAATTTCCAAATTGAAAAAGCAGAAGCTTCTGGAAAAAGTCGCCTTTTTTGATGATGGCAGATTTGAAATGGAAGAAATTTACAATCTGGCGGATATTTCCCTTTTTCCTGTCCGAAACATGCATGGAAAATTTGATGTGCCACTGGTAGTTGTCGAGGCGATGGCCTGTGAGAAACCGGTAATCCTTTCCGACATTCCTATTCTTCAAGAATTCGCGACAAAAGACAACTCTGTTACTATTCAAAAAGGCGACGTTGCCGGATTAGCCCGGGCCATATCGGATCTTCACGACAATATCGAAAAAAGAAAACTGCTGGGCAAACAAGCCAGAAAATACGTGGAAGACAATTTCGATATTAAAAAAGTAGCTGGTATTTATGAAAAAATATATGAAAAATTATGATTTGAAAAATTTATCCGAACACAAAAAAGAGATGCGGACTCCTGAAATGAAAGTTCCGGCCATTTTTCATCTGTCCGACGATCTTATGCCGAACGATTCGACGCTTGACGAAATAATAAATGTCGCTTCTTCGCCGCATGTTTTTCATCATGTGGCTGCCATGAGCGACGTCCACAGCAAAAAAGGCAGGAAGAATCCGACCGGCACGGTAATATCTTCAGAAAATTATCTTTTGCCCCAAATCAACGATACCGCCCCTAATTGCGGAATGAGACTTCTGAAAACCAGTTTGACCGATGAAGATTTCGGAGAGACTGAATTGGAAAAACTTTTCAAAGAATTGGTAAAAGTTATTCCGACCAAAGCCTATGTCGGAACCAGAATCCCCTATCGATTAGTCGTGGATATTTGCCGCCAGGGCTTGCCGGCAGTTACGGAATATTTTAATACCCGCACCAAAAATGAAATTGAAAACACTTTCAAAAACGGAAATTTTTTCGACGAGGAAATTTCAGAAAGGGATATTACGGACGTCATTCCGAAACTATTTCTGAACATCGGCAAATATCGGCTGGGAATTTTGGGCGCGGCCGGCAATCATTTCTTGGATCTTATGAAAATTACCGAGATTAAGGATTCGGAAATCGCCAAAAAGTTCGGCATTGAAGAAGACCAGTATGTCTTCCTAATGCATACCGGCTCGGGCCTTCTGGGTCAATATGCTTCGTATTTCTATACTCCGAAGAGAAAAGAGCATTTGAGCCAAAAAATTATTTTGGAATTAGGCAAACTCGGATTCAAATCTCAAATGGAACATGTTTATGAAAGACTTTCAAAACGCATAAGCGAAGCCAGAAATAAATCGGAATTTTTCGCGTATGAATCCGATAGCATGGAGGGCAGAATGTTTTTGCGTTCGCACAACGCGGCTGCCAATCACGGATTTGCCAATCGGGCCATACTGACCCATCATTTGGACCAAGCTATCGAACGCGTATTGGGAAAAGATCCCGAATTGGAGCTTCTTTACGACATGCCGCATGTTTTTATCGATCGCGAAAATCATTTCGGCAAAGATCTGTGGGTGCATCGCAATGGAACCGTGCGCGCCAATGGACCAAAAAGAATGGCCCGCCATCCGATCTTTTCGACAACCGGCGAACCGGTGTTTATCCCGTCTTCTATGAGTACGCCGGCCTACTTGGGAGTCGGCACCGACGAGAACGAATCGTCTTTCTTTTCCGCCAGCCATGGCACCGGCCGCCGCAAGAATCCTGGCAAAGACACTCCGGTGAACAAGGCTGACCTTTTCGATAAGATGCAGGAAAAACAGGTCCGACTCTTCAATGCCAGATCCAAAGGCGTCGTAAAGCAGGACAGTGCATACTACAAAGATGTCGAGGAAGTCATCCGCGGCATGGAAGACAATAAGATAGTGAAAATCGTGGCCAAGATGGAACCGGTAGCAGTTTTAATGTATTAAAATTAATTATGAAGCTTATCACTTTTTCCGGAGTCGACGGCTCGGGCAAATCGACCCAGGTCAAAATGCTAAAAGAATATCTGGAATCAAAAGGCAAACGCGTCTATTATTTCCACGTGGTCGAATTCGGCATTGCTAAAAAGATCAATGACCTAAAAAAATATTGCTTATTTTGCCAATTGACCGGCAGATGTGGGACATCCGGCAACGAAGAAAAAAGTGTGACCAAGGCCAATTTCTGCCAGATCCAATTGCGCAGGTGCTTTTTATTCATCGACATCCTGCGTTTCAAATTTTTTCTCAAAAAATTGAAAAAAAATTTCGACTATATTTTGAGCGACCGGTATTTTTATGATTCTGTCATAAACATCATTTATCTTTCCAAAAAAGATAAAAATTTGCCATGCGAAAAATCCATCATCAAGCCCGACAAGGCTTTTTATATGGATATTTCTCCGGAGCAGATCATGAAAAGAGAAAGGAGGCCTGACCAAGGCATCCGGTACCTGAAAGACAAAATCGCGCTTTTCAAGGGCCACACCAAGTCATGGAACATGCAAGTTATCGATGCGCAACAGGAAAAGGAGGCGATCTTCAAAATAATTTCAGAAAATTTATGAGCCAAGCAAAAATCGTATTCAAATCCGCCATCTGGGTGACTTTCTCGGAAATACTTTTTAATATGTCTGGTTTTATCATCCATAGCGTCTTGGGAAGGTTTCTCGGACCGGCCGACTACGGCCGCTACAGCTTGATCATCACTCTGACCACCACTGTCATCATCCTGATCGGCAATGGCATTCCGACCGCCATGGCCAAATATATCAGCGAATATTTCGAAACCGACGGCGGCATGGTGAAGATCATCAAAAAACAGGCCATTTTCCTGCAATCGATCATCATCGGCGCACTGACCGTCCTATTCTTTCTCTCTGCTCCCCTGATTGCAAATCTTCTGGGCGACCCGACCCTGGCACCTCTCTTTCAATTATCCTCCCTGATCATTCCCGCTTTTGCCGCAGCCTCTTTTTATTTTTCCTACTACACCGGCCTGCATCGCTTCAATATGCAAGCAACCCTCAAGACGCTCCGCTCGATTTTCCGCATAGTTTTTGTAATTATCCTGGCTCTCATGTTCCGCGTCAAAGGCGCGGTTATCGGCTACATCTTGGCGCCTGCCGCGGTTTTCCTAGTGGCATACTTCACGGATACTTTCAAAATTGACAAGGAAATCAGAGCGATCGGACAAAATATGACAGAGCCGCATTTTGAAAGGAAAAAACTGGTGAATTACGCCTGGCAGATTGTAGTTTTTTTCTTAGCCTACCAGCTCCTGACCAGCATCGATCTGTACATTGTCCAGGGCGTCTTGCGCGATGAAACTTTGACTGGACTTTATAATGCCGCCAACACGGTTGGCAACATTCCATATTACATCTTTTATGCTCTGACGATCTTCATGCTGCCGATGGTTTCCAAATCCACCTCGCAGAACGACTTGAACGAAGCCGGGAGAATCATCAGCAAGGCCATGCGCATCATGGTCATTCTGCTCCTGCCGATGGTGATCCTCATGGCCGTCTTTGCCAGACCTATCCTAGTTGATTTTTATGGCATCAAATATGCCGCGGCCGCGCCTGTCATGGCTGTTTTGGAGGGCGGCATCGGCTTTCTGACCATCTTTTATGTCATGAGCTTCGCATTGACCGGGGCCGGAAAAACCCGCATTCCGATGATCATTTCCGTCTTTGGGCTGGCATTGAATACGGTTTTGAACTATATTTTTGTCCAAAAATTTTCCATCGTCGGTTCAGCTTTAGGCACCGCCACGACTTCAATCGCCATAACCATCCCGATGCTCTACTATGTGTATCGAGATTTCGGCATTTTTATGGAATTGAAAAGCTTTTTAAAGATACTCTTGGCTTCTGCCGCGATGTTCTTTGCCAGCTTTCTCTTTTCCCAAGGACAGGTCGCTTTCATCTTCTGGTCCTTGATCCTGTTTGCACTTTATCTCCTGACTCTTTACATATTAGGCGAAATTACTAAGGATGACATCACCTATCTCAAAACGATTTCTAAAAAGAAAAAAGTTTCCGAGGTGGAGGAAGAATTATCCGGCAACGAACCTGCCGCTTGATGTTTCAATGCTAATTGCCGCGCGCGGCCCCGCTTTGATCGACGATAGTAAATCTCCCGATCTGTTGGTCACGGCCGACGTTTTCATTTTTTCCAAAATTCACCAAGAACAGCTTCATGGAATGGTTGTAATCTTTGGATTTATAGCGCCTCAGTTCCAATCCTCTTTCCCCTGCTAAAAACTGCAGCGGCCGGAAAAAATGGAACATATCCTTACTATTGCCGTCGATCACCGCCACATGGCTATTATCCATTCGATTGAGGATATAGTTCGCCATACGCTCGCCCTCTCCGAGCGTGAATATGGACACATTGCCCTTGTCTGTCGAGGTAAATATGCTGAAATCCTTTCGGATAGCTGAAATATTGGTGGCCGTAAAAAATGCCGTCACCAAAATAACTGCCGACAACACAGGGCTTTTATTATCCGAACGTCTGTGGATAAATTCCAAACACAACCCCAGAAGGATAAAAGCAAAAAACACATCCCCGAGATAATATCTCATGGCCTTGTTCACGATCTCGTGCGCGATCGGAATCATGATCAGAAAATAAAGCATGCCATATATGGCGGAAAAAATCCAAAAATTTTTCTTATTCATGTCCGTTTCGCTCTCTATTTTTTTCCAGAGCAGTGCCATTCCACCGACGGTTAATCCCAGACCGATCGCAATACAGACAAGTGAACCGGCCACTTGCGCCATATCTCCATAAGGTAGCGTGAAAAATGTGCAGCTGTCTGGATCGCCCAGACCGGAAACAATCTGCAGATCAGCCTGAAAAGTACATGACAGCGCGATTCCGGCCGATTCAAACATCGATGAATTGCCTGATCGCTTGATTTTCTGCGCCGCAAAAAATGCATTGACATTTGATCCGCCAGTATGATACAAGTCGATGACCTGCGGGATATTCAAAAGAAAAGCGACAGCCAGAATCACTACAAAATATTTCTTTACCGGAATTTTTCGATATATCGCATAGACAAATATGGCCACCGCGTAGATCGGTAAAATAACTAAAAGCAAAGTGTGCAGTTGGACAGCCACGCCAAAAGCTGCGCCTGTCAGAATCGCCCACGCATATTTTTTCTTTGCTTTCGCATCAAAAATCTTTACGGACGCAAACACAAATACCAGCGCCCAAAACGGCATCGAATTGGGGTTCCAGGCAAATCGGCCGTAATGAACGCCGTAATATGAAATTGCGAGAATAAATGCCAAGATCAAAGCTATGAAAGTCGACAAATATTTTCTAAAAATGAAAAAAACGAGCGGGATGGCCAGAATTCCGGAAATAAGATCCGGATACGCCATCTTGTCGGGCGCATTCCCGAAAATCTTAGCCGATATGATTTCAAAATAATAAAAGATCGGACCAAGCTTGAATTCCGTGCCTCCGGCTTTTGGACCGAGCAATGGCCAGCCGCTTTTGCCAGTGACGACATCGCTCACGACCCGGGCGTCGCGCGCCTGGTCATTATTGAACCGCAGCCACTCATGAAAATTGTAAGTGCGTAAAAACACGCCTATCAGCAGGATTACGCCAAGAATCCAGATATGCCCTGGCACCGATCTTAATTTGTTCCAAATATGATTATTCCGCATCATGGCGCTAATCTATATATGCCCGTCCAATCGCTGAAATTCTTGTAATCGTCAAATTTGTTTCCTCCGGCATCAGACTGATTGCCGGCATAGGGCGATCCCAGATAAAACTCCGCTTCTCCTTGCGGTATCAAGGTGCTTTCTTTCGCCCTTAAGATATTAACATTTTTTTCGGCCGCCACATAAGCAAGCGACTTGAAAAAATTGGCATGGGAGGAATCGCTTATGAGATATATTGACTTTTGATGTCCGGAGGATGCGATCATGTATTTTGCCATCGATTCCATTTCTCCCAGCGCGATCGCATCGGGACCACTTCTCTCCTTGGCCGAAAGTTGCGCGACTATCGGCTGCAGAGTCATAAGATTGGATGCCACCAGAAAAATAAAGATCAAAATGATGGCCAATCCGGCATACTCCTTGGAATATCGCTCTGACAGAAAATCAATTGCTAATCCAAGAAAGACTATCGGCACAAAAAAGGTATGGATGAAATATCGCATCTGCGGATCTATGACCGGCAATAAGACCACAAATGAAACGGCAGAAAATATTCCCACCAATCCCAAAAAATATTTTTTCTCCTTGATTTTTTCCCGCTTGAATTTGTAAAAAAGATACGTATAGCCAAAAAATGAAAACAGGATGCTTAAAATTTCTCCGGCCAAGAACGCCGGGTCATGGATTTTTTGGGAAAATTTGCGAGAAATGTCGCTTTCAGCCACCCTGGTTAATGTGAAATCGCATTGATCCTGGCCGATGGCGGTCAACATATACGCGTTTGATTCGATGTGGCAATCGATATCCATCCCAAACTTCTGCAATAATTGCCCCGCTCCGCCGCCATTGCCATTTTCATTGACCGAGCTCAAAAAAATTTCTGAATTTCTGAAGTTAGTGTTATATTCGCTGATTATTTGTCCCGTATTCATTACGACGGCCAGAAGAAAAATCGCGCCCCAACTTATCCATGTCCGCCGGTCTTTGACAACTGAAAAAGCGCACGCCAGAAGCGCCAGGGCCGGGAGCAGCACCAGCATAATCGCATGAAGCTGTACGCCGACACCCAAAGCGACGCCAGCCATCACCACCCAGAACCAGCGCGCCTCACGACCATGAACAAGAATTTCAAGCACGGACAATAGAAAAAGAACGGTAAAGAACGGGATTGAATTTATATTCCAGGCCGAATGAGAAACTTTAAGCGAATAAAATGAAATCATATAGATTCCGTCCAGCGCCAGCGTCAAATTCGTGCTGAAATATTTTTTCAGGAAAAAATAAAGGAGCGGTATCGTCAATATGCCGAACAACATGTCCGGATATGCCATTTTGTCCGGCGCGTTTCCGAAAATCTTAGCCGATGTGATTTCGAAATAATAATACATCGGCCCAAGGCGGAACCGATTATGGCGGCCGCCCTTGCCGCTATTGCTCATATCCGGTCCAAGCAACGGCCATGGCGATTCACCCTTCACCACCGCCCCGACCCGATTGGCATCATTCACTTGGTCTGATCCGAAATCCAGCCAGTTGTGGAACTGATAAGTGCGCAAAAATATTCCTACTGCCAAAATCGCCAACAAAATCCATATGGGCGCGGGGACCATCTTTAATTTTTCTCTTAACTTTTGTCGCAGATTTTTCATATCAGTTTTTTAGCTTATATATTCCGACTTGGCCGAAACCTTGATAGCTTTCCACGATATAATTTCGAAGTTCGGTGCCGACCGGACTGGCGATCTTATCTTTGCCGCCATTCCAACTCTGATCTATGTAAAACACGGCTTGACCAACCGGAGGAGGTACGCGTTTTGATACGCGCAAAAATTTGACTCCAATCTCATCGCCGACATAAGAAAGCGGCTTGAAGTAGTTTTGCATATATTTATATCCTCCGGCCAGATAGATCTTTTTTTTTGGCGCCGATTGCGCGGCCATATATTTTCCTATCGGCTCTATTTCACCCAAAACCACGTATGTGGCGTTGCTACGGTCTTTAGCGGCATATTTTTCCGCTTCGGATATTATAGTCGAAAAATTGGCGGCGATCAAAAAAACAAACAGCACGGCAACCATCCATGCATACCCCCTGCGGCGCAAAAACATGGCCAGAAACCCCAGAAAAATAAACGGCATGAAAATTATCTGAAACAAATATCTCAGCTGGCCATTGTGGCTGATGATCGGCACCAACGTCAAAAAATTCACCAGTCCAAAGACAAAAAGAAGTCCGAGAAAAATCTTTTTTTGCTCATTTTTTTCTTCTTTCCATAAATATGCCATGGCGACGTATCCGAAAAACATAAAAATCATCCCTATCCATAAACTCAACGCCGTTCCAGCATCCTTGAAATCCGAAAAACTCTGGCAGCCGTCCTGATTATCCAATGAAGACAGAAAATGCGTACCGGCCTGCCCATGGCAGATCGCATCAAGCTCGACGTTTTCAAGTATGCCGCTTCCCTTGTGCGGCGATCTATCATTAAGCACGCTGAAAAAATATTTAGTATTGGAAAAACCGGTCTGAAGTTCGCTATATATCTGCCCCCCATTTAGAATCGACGCGATCAAAAAAACAATCAGCCATTTGCGCCATAATTTCGGATCTTTCTTGATCGAAAAAGCCAGTGCCATTAAAACCATAATCGGCAGCATCACCAGAAGTACGGTATGCAGTTGCACGCTTACGCCCAGAGAAATGCCGAGTCCCGCAATCCAATACCATTTCGTCCGACTTCTGGAAAATAAAAGTTCGGAAAGCGAGATTAGAAAAAGTATGACAAAAAATGGAATGGGGTTCGAGTTCCAAGCAAATCTGGAGTAACGGATATCATAGAACGACATGGCATAAAGTCCCGCCAGGGCCAGCGACATATTGGCACCGAAATAACGCCGCATGAAATAATAGAAGAGCGGGATAGACAGGATGGAAAAAAGAAGATCGGGATAAGCCATCGCCACCGGAGTGATGCCGAAAATTTTGCCGGAAATTATCTGAAAATAATAATATATCGGACCCAGCCTGAATTTCGTGCTGGCGGCGATCGGTCCCAGAAGCGGCCAACCAGAATGTCCATTTACCGCTTTTTCAGCCAAAAACACGTCGCGCGCCTGATCCGGATAAAAATACAACCAGTCGCGAAAATTGTACGTGCGCAAAAAAACGCCGATCAAAAAAATAAAGATGGCGACACCAAGAAATATTTTTTTATTGTTTTTTTTGAAAAAATCAAGATTCATGTTTTTAATTTTCCGCGCCTGCGTGCGACAGATCGGAAATTTTATAAGCGACTATGAATTTGTCTTCATATTTACTGTCGTATTTTATGTATTTTTCGATGAATTTCTCCGCGGCCGACAACACGCGCGGCTTCACATAATCTTTAGCAATCGTGACATATCGTATGTCGGCAGCATTCAAAATTTTGTTGGCCTGCCAAAAAATGTTCGGATCATCCACTTTTTTGGCCGGATCGTGTCCCTTGGGAATCGTATAGAGAAGTTGCTTGACGACCGGCGTATCGTTTTCCCAGGCAAATTCACCTTTTATCTTGCGCGCCATCGGCATTCCGCCGACTATTCCTTTGTGATGCACATTGGCTGTCATGGCCTGATAACTGACAAACTCGTAGTTCGTACTGCCTGGGATTTCCAAAATTTTATATTGGGCCGGGTCTCTTCCCAGTTGATCATAAAAAGGAGAATAAGCCAAAGAAAATGTCTGCAAAGGAAAAGTAAAGAATTCAAGCAGAATAATTACGGCGAGCACCGCGGCCGCGGCCGATTCTTTCCAGCGGCGATTTTTAACCAGCCAGACGAAACAATAGGCGAAAAGAATTGCGACGCCCAGCATGGCAAAAACAAACAGGCGTCCCGTCGTCCTTATGTTGCCGTAAAACGGGAGAAACTTATAAACCAAAAAATATGGCAGATAGATCGTATGTTTGGCTATCGATACGGTCGGACCAAGCGCCATGACGTAGAAAAAAAAGAATTCAATCACCCAAAATCGAGAATCTTTGAAAAAATCAGATTCTTTTCTTTTTTTAGCTGAATAGAATGCAAAAAGAATAACAGCCAAAACGCCAAAACCGATGAAATACGACCCTCTTTCCGTCCCGCCAAGAATGATTTTTTGCATCGTTTCTCCAAATTTTGGCCAAAGCGTGTTGTGGGCCGGCGGCGCGATCGGATCGAAAGTCATCATAGAATATTTGGCCGCTTGGCTGGTGGTCACGCTCAAAAAGTTATTTTCCGACGTCGCCACTTTCAGCAAGCCGGAAAAAAGCGTGACCGCCACAATTACCAAGAACAAAACAGAAACAACCCCATACGTCCAAAATTTTTTGTTTTTCAGAAGTTTTGTCCGGTCTGTTATCAGCCGATATGCTGCAAAAAACGCAACGAACAGGACGGTAAAAGCCAATAATTGGTGTTCTGACATGGCAATAAGAAACGCGAACAACACAACCAACGCGTAGTATTTTAACCGGAATTTCTCGAAAAATTTAAAAAGATACAATGTGAAGAAAGGCAGCCATTCCTGCTGCATCGTACCCAGATGCACGGCTACTGACTGGTAGAAATGGAATGGCGAGAACGCAAAGACCAACCCAGCCAAAAAAGAGGCTGATTTATTTTTGGTAAAATAAAACGCCAAAAGGTATGTGCCAAATCCGCTCAAGATAAAGCTTAGCAGAAACATCGTATTGTAGGCCGCAAATTTATTCAAAAACAGATTCAATATCACATACGGCGTATAAGTGTCGATGTTTTTGACCAAGAAAACAAAGCCTTTGGAAAAATCAAGCGTTTTGAGATTGCTGGACAGCGCATCGATATGGGCGATCGCCTGATAGGTGTCACCTCCTCCCTTGGGAATCTCGGAACCGAAACGTATCGCCAAAGGAAAAGTTATAACCAATGATAAAAATATATAGATGGCTGCGACAACGATATTTGTATGACGCTTTATAAAATTCATTCGATTCGTCGAATTATTATTCCGCATTATTCACCGCATTTCTGTCGATTTTCTCCTTGATGCCGAAAACATCTTTCCAAAAAACACGATCGGTCGAACCGGATTTTTTATTGAATCGGAAATTGATGTTTATGTTGCGATTAGTGAAGCTTAGCTCATAAACCATAAGCTGTCCGAACTGTTTATGCGCTATGACCGAGAAATTATCACCGAATTTTTTCGTTATCGGATCCAGACCGCTCTTGGCCGGCACGATGGCGAAAAATTGGGCATTCGGATCTCCGTTCAATTTCAAAGTTCCGTATTTCAGCGTCGGATCGTTCTTTTCGTAAAAAAGATATTCGATCGGCCGGACATGTTCCGGTTTGACGTAATAATAAATAGTCGCCCCGTTCTTTCTCCGGCCATACATATAATCCGTCACGCCTTGTAATTCTCCCAACGTCACTCCGTCTTTAACTTTCAATATCAAGGTCCGCTTGACCGGAAAAGCTTTGGTTTGCGAGTTAGCCTGTTCTTTGAACCAAGCGTAAGTGCCGTTGGCATTCGCTGCTAAAATACCGACAAAGATCAAGGCGATCAGTCCGGCTGAATATTTCCGGTGTTTTTCTTCCAAATATTGGAAGAAAAATCCTAAGGCGATAAATGGAATCAGGAAAACAACCAGGAAAAAACGCGGACGCAATTGATATGCCACTGGAACAGTCAGTACCGTAAACACCACCGTCCAAACGACCACCAGCCACAAAAAATCGCGCTTGACTCCGTCCGGTTTTCGCCGCAGCTCCCTGATAAGCAAGATCGCTCCGACCAACAAGATCAATCCGGTAATCGCAATCGGCAAAATGTCTTTGGAAACTTTGTCTTGATAACATGATGATGTCACGGTCAGGCAATAATACTTCATATTTTCTTTCGCATCTTTGACCAATTTATCGGTCAGCGCCTGTTTGGCGGGCTTACTACCCATCGCCTCGAAAAAATTATGTATATTTTGTCCGTTCTTAAAATAATCGCTGATAATGACCGGCGCGTAGGTCACCAAAAACACCAACAGCACGATTCCCGCGTATTTGGTCGCCAATTTCAAAGCGTCGGATCGCATGATATTTTGGCGGACAGATTTTTCCCATAAGCGAAAATGAATAAAAAGCAGGGCGATCGTGATGCCGATCACGCTAAAAAATCCGAAGAAATGCAGCTGTGAAGTTATCGAAGCGCCGAACGCGAAAAGGACCGCCCATTTCCACTTGCTTTTTGTATTTTCGGTGTTAAGAAACTTGAGCAAGGCGTAGAACGCCAAGATCATGAAGAACGGCAATGAATTGGGATTCCAGGCAAAACGGGAATATTGGATAACGATGAATGAAAAAGCATACATGATAACGATCAGCAAAGAATTTCTCTTTGAAAAATATTCCTTCAGGAAAAGGTACATGAGCGGCAAAACGGCCAGTGAAAAAAATAAGTCGGGATACGCAAAAACGTACGGCTCGGTCGAATTGAAAATTTTTCCTGAAAGATATTGGAAGTAATAAAAAGCGGGTCCGAGCCTCAAAAATCCATGCTTAAGCTTCGTCGCTCCGGCGCGCGCCCCCAAAAGCGGCAGGAATTGCGGACCGTTCTTGACCGCATTGGCGATCATGAAAGCGTCCCGCGACTGGTCCATCTTAAAATACAGCCACTGGTCATATTTATATGTTCTGACAAAAATGGCCGCGATAAAGACCACCGTCAATATCACCGCTACGATGAGTTTTTTATTCTTCACAAGTTTTAAATTTATATTTTTAGCCGAAAATAATGGCTCAAAAGGCATATTTCGAGCATACGGGCATTATAGCGCAAACCGCCCTGTTTGTAAAAGACCTCTCCGTTTGATTTATGTGGCCAAAATGATATTATGAATAAAGATAAAAATTAGCCGCTTATTATGGACAGACTAAAAAAATTTATCGTTCCCACAATCATTGCCGGCGTGTTGATAGCCAATTTTTCTTTCGGCTTTCCGCGTCTGTCGCGCTATTCTTCCGTGGACGAACCATATTGGACTTACGCCCGCATCTCTAAGTTTTGGAACGCGATAGCGGCACACAAGTGGAAAAGCACTAACATAAACGATAAACCGGGCATCACAGTCGTACTCCTGTCCGGCTTCGGACTGACAAAAATCAATCCGATGCAATACAAATCTTTGCGCCAAGAACCGAAAACCGCCGGACAGCTCAATGACATCAATTACATAAATTTCATTTTCAGGCTTCCGATATTCCTTTTCGACCTGGCGATGCTTTTAGTTTTCTATTTTCTTCTCAAAAAACTTTTTAACCGTACGATCGCCCTGTTTTCCCTCATCTTCATCGGACTCTCTCCCATCTTGTTGGGCATTTCACTCATCATCAATCCTGACGCGCTGCTATGGACTTTCCTGCCGCTTTCCATGATCGGTTATTTCGTATTTCAAAAAGAAAACAATCGCAAATACTTGATTTTAAGCGGAATCTTTTTGGGCCTGGCTCTTCTGACCAAATATGTCTCCAACATCCTATATGTCTTCTTCTTCACATTGCCATTTTTTGATTACATCTTCCGAGAAGAAAAGCCGGGACTGTCCCGCTTTCTGAGAAAATCGGGTATGGACTACCTTATCTTAGTCATTACTTCCATGATCACTTTTTTTATACTTTTTCCGGCCACATGGAAAAAACCTTCCATGGTTTTGAAAGGCACGTTTCTAAGCAAAGTTTTTCAGACAACTTGGCCGATTTTTGCCGCTATCATCGTTTTGATCGCAATCGATATTTATCTGCTTGAAAGTAAAAACGCCCGCCTTATCCTTGATAAGATCTCGCGCTATAAAAAAATCATCCTGCGCGTTGTTTTCGGACTGTTTCTGCTGGCAATCGCCATAGCCATGATCAATACTTACGCCGGCATGAAAATATACAACTTCGAATCAATCATCGCTTCGCCAAAAGGTTCAAGCGGATTGTTTGATCCTTATGTTTTTTCCGGCAAGATTTTGGCGGATTTCTTCGGCCTGATTTTCGGCGTTTCACCTCTCATCTTACTTTTTGCGGTTTATGCCATGCTCATCCCTTTCCGCAAAAAAATAAAGGCGGATACGGCTATGGCTGTCGTATTTTACTTTCTCCTGTTCATCGCTTTGTACTACATCGGGTCGACCGTGAACAGCGTCGTCGCGACAGTACGCTATCAAATCGCGTTATACCCGCTTTTCCTGATCGTGGCCGCTATCGGACTGGAAAAGATTGTTTCAGATTTTAAGCTGAAAAAAATCATGCCGGAGATCACATTCTCCGTCTTGCTGATGGCGATTCTCATATTCAGCCTGTTTCAGATCAAGCCGTTCTATTTCGCCTACGCTTCATCCATCCTTCCGTCCAACTACACCCTTAACCTCAAAGACATGGGCGACGGAAGTTACGAAGCGGCCGACTATCTGAACAGCCTGCCAAACGCCCAAAACATGACCATCTGGTCGGACAAGGGCGCAGTATGCGCCGAGTTCCGAGGCAATTGCGTCATCGGATTCAAAACCGCGTATTTCCAAGGCAACAAATTCAGTTATTTCGTCACTTCCACCGGAAGAAAATCCAGAACTTCGAAACTATATCATCATCTGAAAAACATAATTGATTTTCCGAAAGCTTACTCTACAAATCAATTTGCCAAAGAAATCTTGATCGGCAATCAGATCAATAACGTCATAAAAATAGTGCCGGGCAATATCGTGTACAAACAGTGACCTTCGTCTTCGGTCTCGGCGATAATAAAACCGACTTTAAGTCGGTTTTATTATCAAAAAATTCGGGCGGATTACATTATTTATTTTTCTTCCGGATTACATATATCGGCCGTTGGATGACTTCTCGATGAATATTGGCCACATACATGGCAATCAGTCCGATTGACATCAAGATTATTCCAACCAAAAAGACGATGAAGATGGCCAAATTTTCAGCATCCGAAAAAGTGGAGGCGAAGGTGTGAAGATGCAAGAAGTATTTTTCAAGAAGTATGTAGGCACCCAAAATTCCCGATAGTAGAGTTATAAAAATTCCGAAATATCCGGCCAACTTGAGCGGCAAGAGACTAAGAGACACGAAGCTATTCATGGCAAGCTTGACCAGCTTCCAAAAACTGTAACTGGCCGTCCCATTCAACCTTTCATTGGCATCAAAATAAACATACGCTCGCTTGAATCCCAACCAGTCGATAAGCGCGCGCGTCATACGATTGACTTCGGTAAACTGGTTGAATTCATTGATCATGGCACGATTTATGAGTCGGAAATCGGTCGCATTCGGCACCACTTCGACTTCCGCAATCCGATTGAGAATTTTATAAAACAGCTTCGAGCCGGACTTTTTGATCCAGCTGTCGCTTTTGCTCCCCCTTCTGACTCCGACTACCACATCGTTCCCATCCTCCCATTTCCTTATAAATTCTGGAATCAATTCGGCCGGGTGCTGGAGATCGGAATCGATCATGATGCAGGCATCTCCTTTGCAATTGTTTATTCCGGCAGTGGTTGCCAGCTCCTTTCCGAAATTGCGCGAAAATGAAACATATCCGACCTCCCGATCTTCCAGGGCCAACTTTTCGATCTCGGCTTGAGTGTCGTCTCGGCTGCCATCATTCACAAAAAGGATTTCAAAAACATATTTGCCATTGAGCGGAGCGATGACTTCTTTCAATTTTTCATAGACCGGACGAATATTCTTTTCTTCGTTATAGGCCGGAATAATTATGCTGACAAGCTTCATAAACTGTTTCGGTGCTTATAATTAATTACTATCATAATAACAAAATTTGCCGGTTTTGCCAAGAATGCCGCCCGATCAGCGCCGTTACTATGCTGGGTCTTCGATTTATGTTAAAATGGCATGGTTAACACATGCCGATATTTTATGAATTTAGAAACGATCAAAAAACATAAATGGGAATTCTGTTTTCTTCTGCTGATAATCGCCGGCGGAACATTCCTGCGCGCGTACAATTTCACCAAATGGCTGCACTTCGAAATCGACCAAACTTACGATATCAACACCGTCTCCCCGGCTGTCGAAAAGGGCATTGCTAACCTGCCATTGGTCGGCCCTAATGTCGGCGGCGGAGCTTTGCGGCTAGGACCCGCTTTTTATTACATGGAATATTTGAGCGCTTTGATTTTCGGCGATACTCCGCAAGGCCATGCCATGCAAGTTCTCATGCTGAATATCTTGTCCGTTCCGTTTTTTTATATCTTTATCCGCCGATATTTCTCACGGGAGATCTCTATCGGACTTACAGCCGTATTTTCCTTCTCGCTCTACCATATCATGTATTCGCGCTTTTCCTGGAGTCCGAATGTTCTTCCGTTTCTGGTGATCCTTTCCTTCTACACATTGTTGCGCAGCGTCTCTAAACAGGAGAAGCATCCCGCCCGATGGTTTCTTATTTCAATTGCCGCCGTCACAATCACTTCCCAAATCCATTTCAATTCATTTTTCGTCGTTCCGCTGATCACAGCCCTATTTCTTCTTTTAAAAATGCCGCGCTTTCCATTGAAAGTATGGGCGGCCGCTTTGGCCATAATATTGATAATCTATTCCCCGTTAATCTTCAGCGACATTAAAACCGGCGGAGAAAATCTCGGCTATTTCAAAGACAAAATGAAAAAGACCACTCGAAGCTATTTCAAGCCAAAAGAGGTCATACAGGCACTTGAATATGACGCGTACGGAAATTGGTTCATAATTTCAGGAAACGACCAGATAAACGGCGTCCGATTGACCAGTTTCGGCTTCGATTGCGCCGCCTGCAGACAAAATCTTCCGATAAAGTTATCGGCACTGGCGATTTTTTTCGCCGGCGCTTTTTTGTTGTTTTTCCGGATATTCAAAGAAAGAGATCCGGACAAGAAAAATTTCACCATTTTGATCTCTCTCTGGTTCCTGGTGTCCATTTATCTTCTATATACGATTGCCAAAAATTATCGGATGTATCCGCGGTTTTATCTGGTCATGAGCCCGATGGCTGTCATACTCTTCGGATTAATTTTGGATCACATCAAGCCCCACCTTGGCAAAATCCGCCTGGCCATCTTCAGCTTGATAATATTAGTCCTGGTCGGAATGAATGTTGGAAGAATAATTCCGATATTCGAGCAATTGGCCGACGTGCCTTATTCCGCCGCCAAAAACATAGAAAACGGCGATATCTTCCCGAAC
The DNA here is from genome assembly GCA_021785125.1 of bacterium. Taxonomy (GTDB): domain Bacteria; phylum Patescibacteriota; class Minisyncoccia; order Moranbacterales; family UBA2206; genus JAJYGF01. The sequence continues at coordinate 76,856 of JAJYGF010000012.1, forward strand.
ACCAACCGACTGACGCTGGAAGAAGAAATCAATGTCGTAAACTATATAGAGAAAAAACATCGTCAAAACGGCTTTCCCGTTTATCTGACGGCCAGATCGGAATATATATCGACATATTGGTATCTGTTGGAAAAACGAGGCGTCCATTATTATGGCGCCATTGGCAAAAAAAATCTGTATGCGCAAGGCAATTATTTTGACATAAAATTTTCCGATGACAGCCAAAGCACGGATTCAAGATTCAACATTTTGGAAAAGAAAGATATGGGCGCGGTCATAGTCTACTACATGGTTCCGAAGCCGAAAAACGCCACTGCCGAAAAACAAAATGCTTCCGACCGTAAAATATTCGGAGCAGATGATGAGCTTATGCAATTTTTAACCTGGAAAAAATTGTTTTCAAAATGACGGATCGACTTCTATCTTTTGCTGTGAAGATATGTAGGCAAGGCAAAGAAACTGATGATCATCTGGATGAATCGGCTAAGGATGGCGACTGTCACCACGGCCGCCGGATCAATGCCAAACAGGCCGAAAAAAGTCACGTAAGCCCACTCCTGGATCCCGACATTGTTTATGCTGATCGGCACGGCTGAAACGATACAAACCAGGAATATCACCGACAGATAGCTCAAGACGCTTATTTGTATGCCCAAAGCCCAAAAAAGCAGCAGATTGGCGATGGCCACGCCTACGATCTGGAAAATTGCGCCCCAAAAAATCGCTTTAGCCAAAATTTTGTAATCGGCGCTGAAACCTTGCGTCTCTTCAATGAAACGTGCCAATTTTTGCGGAATGCGCTCCAATATCCATTTCCAAAATCGCGCATTGCGCGATTTCACCACGAAAAAAAACCATGCCAGAGCGATTATGATAAAAAGAGTGAAAAGAAGCAAAACATAGTTAGCCATGACGATCCTGATGTTTATCAGATTGAATAGCAGGGCGATCGCCATAATGCCGATCAATCCGGTTACACGATCAATCGCTACTGCCGAAGCCGCTTCGATGTATTTCTTGCCGGCTTTTCCTGTCTGATACGCCTTGAACGTGTCTCCGCCGATGAAAGACGGCATAAAGTTGTTGATAAAAGTCCCAGCCAAATAAAGCCTGTAGTAGTCGCTGTAAGCATGCTTGATATCCTTGAAATGAGACAGGAACATCCATTTATAAGATGAAATGGCGATGCCTAGCAAGATGACAATCACATACAGGACGAGGATCCATGGATTGGCGATCCGGAGATAATGAATCACCTGCGGCCAGTTGACTTTAAAAATCACCCACAACAAAAAGATTGCACTGATCAGGATCTTTATTCCGATTTTTATGAATTTATTCATCGCTCACCTTTTTGTATAGTTCGAAATATCTTTTCGCCACTTGCTCCCAACTTATGTTTTCCGCCAACTGCCGGCTGGCTTCCGCCATCGATTTTTGCAAATCTTCATCATCCATGATCTTCTCGATTTTTTCAGCCAGATCATCCGGATCTTTCATTTTAACAACAAAGCCGTTTTTTCCATCAGCAACCAATTCTTTGGTTCCCCCCGTATCGGTCGCTACCAACGGCAGACCGGATGCCAAAGCCTCGAGCATGGCGTTGCTCATCCCTTCATTCAATGAAGGCAGAACAAAAAGTCCGGCTTCTTGGTAATAAGCGGGGGTTTTTTCGCGCGGAATACGTCCTAAAAATTCCACATTATTTTGCAAATCAAGCTGTTTCACCAATTCTTCGAATTCTTCTCTCGCATTTCCATCGCCCATCAGCTTCAATCGAACATTGGGATGCTGTCGGGAAACTTTTTTAATTGCCCGAATCAAATAGTCTATTCCTTTACGATGAGTTATTCGTGAAGCCCCGATAGTAATGATGAATTCATCTTTGCTCCGGAGAGCGGCATCCGGCCTAAACTTATCGACGTCGACGCCGTTATATATGATGCCGATTTCTTTTTCAGTCTTTGTCTTCAAAGCCAGTCCCTTCAATCCCTTGCTATTCGCGATCACAAATTCGGATTTTTTCCAAATGGACTTGATTAAGGGCGTGAGAATTCGATATATGAAGCCGAACCGGTCGCTATATCCAGGCACATCCGCGCCACGCAAAGAAACGATGTATGGCAAGCTGAATTGATATTTGAAAATCAATGACAGAAATCCGCACGGGACGGAGAAAAATGAATGAGTCAGATCGTATTTATTTTTTCGAGCCAGTCTGGCGGCATAAAAATACGCCTTCCACGCGTAAACGATCAGTTCTTTTTGCGACTGGAAATGGAGATTTTTCTTATTTTTTCCGATCGGCACGCGATGTACCCGCACATTATTCCCGACTCTTTCAATGTGGTATTCTGGATCAATCGAGGAAGTTACCAGATCAACCTCCAGATCCGGAATTTTTGTATATTCGCTCAAAATATAGGAAGTGGCATTGGCCGCCCCACCCCCCAGTGGCGGATATTCGTAATTGAAAAACAAGACTTTTGTCATAGCTCCATTGTAGCCCATCTCAGCCTTTCTTTCAATCAGATTGACTTTTGCCGCCAAAACCAAAACCCGACCTCATGGCCGGGTTTTATTTTGCGATACGCTCCGTTTGTTATTCGTCTTTCATCATCGAATCCATCTTTTTCATCATTTCATTTCTTTCTTTGTTCGACATATTGTCCATCATCTCCTTATGCTCCATCTTGGCGTGATTCAACATATTATTCCTGACTTCTTCCGGCGTATTTCCTCTGGCCACAAAATCGCAATCCGTGCCAAGATCGCGACACGCTAATGTTTTCATAATACGATTCACCTCCTCTCTAAAATATAAATCGATCGCGTAAACGATAAACGATCCATAAATTATACAAGGAACCGGCAATTTCCATTTCAAGCAGAAAGACGGATTTCTCCGCCATTTCATAAGATCGCTTCAAAATTGAAACGTCACAGCTTGACGTTTTGATAGTCCACTTTGTCGCCTCTTCCGATCGCGTAGTATTCAAAGCCGGCGGATCGCATAGAGTAAGGATCAAAAAGATTTCTGCCGTCGAAAATAATCGGATTTTTCAAAAGCTTCTTCGCTCTTTCAAAATCTATGGAACGATATTCGGTAGTTTCCGTCCCGATCAGAAGCGCATCGCAACCTTCCAGTATCTTGTATTTGTCATGTTCTTCATAGCTGACATTGCCGTTATTCTTGAGATACACTTCCCGCGCTTCCGTGATTGCCAAAGGGTCGTATGCCGCAATAGCCGCACCTCTTTTTGTCAGTTCGTCAATCATCACAATCGAGGCTGATTCGCGCATATCATTCGTCTTGGCCTTGAAAGCCAAGCCCCATAAAGCAAACTTTTTGCCTGCCAGGCCGGAACCGAACCTTGCGATCACTTTTCTCGGAATGACAGTTTTCTGATAATTATTGACGCCTTCGATGGCACGGAAAAGTTGCAGATATTCTTCCGGCAGCCCGCTTTTTTCCGCAAACGCGGTCAAGGCTTTCACATCTTTCGGAAAACAGCTGCCGCCATAGCCACAACTGGCATGCAAGAAGCTATTGCCGATCCTTGGATCACTACCGATTCCTTCTGCAATGTTTTCTACATCCGTTCCCATAAGTTCAGATAGTCCAGCAATTGCGTTGATGAAAGAAATCTTCATGGCTAAATTCGTATTGCCGGTATATTTGGTCAATTCCGCGTCCCGGACGCCCATCGCATGAAAACGATCCTGGCGCATCATGAAAGGTTTGTATAATTTCCTCATCGTTTCCGCCACCTGCGGATCATCCGTTCCTACCACCACCCGGCTGGGCTCCATCATGTCTTTGACCGCGCGACCTTCCGCCATAAACTCCGGATTGCTGATGACATGGAATTCCATATCAACATTCCTGTTTTTCAATTCATCCGCAATGATCGCGCGCACCCTTTCCGCCGTACCCACCGGCACTGTCGATTTATCCGCTATGATCAACGGTTTTTTCATTTTCTTCCCGATTTCATGCGCCACACTTTCCACAAAGCGCAGATCAGCGCTGCCGTCCGCGCCTGGCGGCGTTCCGACCGCGATAAAAATAATTTCACTGTTATCCAGCGTCTCCTGATAGTCCGTCGTAAACGTCAGGAGTCCGTGTTCGATGCCTTTGGAGACCAAAGGCTCGAGTCCCGGTTCATTGATCGGAACGATGCCTCTCTTCAAGCCCGCGATCTTCTTTTCATCCAGGTCAAGACAATGGACGGTATTGCCCATATCGGCAAATGCCGCCGCCAAAGGCAAGCCGACAAATCCTATTCCAATGACTCCAATCTTCATATATTTTTAGTCCTTAAACGAAGTTTTAGGAATTTCCTAAAACTTCGTTTAAGGAAGATTTTATTTTTCTATTATTTCCTTGATTGAATAATTCATCCCATTTCGGTTCTCATAATAATTCTTTACCATAATGTCAGCTAAGAGTCCCGAAACAAAAAGTTGCATGCCGGCCAGGACGAAAAATATTCCAATAAGCGGCCAGATCTTTTCCGCCAGGGCGGCGCCGAAAAATATTTTTTCCGCCGCCATCCAGAGAAGGATCAAGAATCCGACAAAAGACATGACGATGCCGATCCCGCCGAAAAGATGGAGCGGCCGATTGGCATATTTCCGCCAGAACCAGACGGAAATCATGTCCACAAAACCTTTGAGCGCCCGTTTCCAATTATATTTCGTCTTGCCATGCATCCGCGGATGATGCGAAACTTTCACCTCGCCCACTTTGTATCCCTGCAGCTGCAAGATGGCCGGAATGAAGCGGTGCATCTCGCCGAAAAGATCGACATCTTTGAAACATTCCGCCTTGTAGGCCTTCAAGCTGCAGCCGCTGTCATGGATATTGTCCTGGATCAAGATTTTTCGCAGAAGATTGGCTCCGCGGGAAAAAAATTTTTTCATGAAAGTGTCTTTGCGTTTGAAGCGCCAGCCGGATACGATATCATACCCCTTGTCCATCTCCTCCAGGAGCAGCTTTATGTCGGCCGGATCGTTCTGCAAATCGCCATCCATCGTCACGATGATTTCGCCCTTGGCTTCTTTGATGCCGGCATCGAACGCGGCAGTTTGGCCGTAATTCCTACGGAATCGGATGAATTTTAAAGGCGACAAATCTTGAGCTTCCTGCGCCGTCTTGTCTTTCGAACCGTCGTCCACAAAAATGATCTCGAAGCTTTTGCCGAGCGCCTGGCAAGCTTCAAGGATCTTTTGATGGAGTTTTTCCACATTCCCCTCTTCGTTATAAAGCGGAACGACGACGGATAAATAAGGTCTTTCCATAATTTAAGCTTAATATTAGCCTTTTAATTTTAATAAAAATCGCTTTTATTGGCAAATTCAGATTTGACATTGTGGATAACTTCATTTTGCATATCAAGCCATCTTTTATATAATTAAGTCAAGTCTTTTAATTTATAAAAAATAAAAATGAAAAAAACATTAGCGCTTGTCGCGTTATTGTCCATGCTGGCAATATATACGCCGCAAAAAACATCGGCAACGATCGATTTCAACAGCGATCCTTCCACCGATCCAAATAACTTCATCTGGAGCATCATGTCGCAATTGACGGCTCCAGACGATGCAAACTGCGCCACGGTTGCAGCCACAGCACTCACTGGGCAAGACCTAGGACCAGGCGCGCCTCCCATCGATCAAGTTGCCAGCCAGATCTGTTCCGGCCTTGCAACAATGAGAACGCAGATGCAGCAAGGCATGAGCCATGGCAGTGAATCCGTATCCTCAAATCTGTGGCAAGCTTCCAATTGGCACCAGGTACAAAACTTGTATTTCGAACATAGTGTAAATGGGGTTCCGAACGGAAAAATAGCCTTCACCAAACCGATCGACTTTATGAGCTACAATTTCATGCATTTCATGCAGAATTTCGGCAATGAAATGGAGACTGGTCAAGGCATCCTAGGATTGGACGCAACGACAGTCGGCGGAATGAAGGGTTACGGAGCGATTTTGACGATGTATAATCTGCCTGACTTCAACAATCCTACCATCTTGGTCGATGGCAAGGCGGATACGGGGGGCGTGGTATCAAATATTGTCTACGACAAGACCAACCACACGATCACTTTCGATGCCGCCCACTTCACGACTTTCAAGGTTGTTGAAGGATCCACTAATACCGGCAATGCTCCCAAGGTCAGAAAAATAACCTCGTCATACGTAAAGGCGGATGGACAGACCGAAATCAAAATGGTAATTTCGGGCGACCACTTCAACCGCAACACCAAGATCAGATTGGATGGGAAAAAATCGATCCATCTGGTCATAACCAACAATCTCATGACCGCCTACTTCAAACTACCGTCTAATCTGGTTAAAATCATGGTGTATCTGCGATTGAGCAATCCAAACGATCAAGTTAAGCGCGAAAAAATAAATCTTACCAAAATTCCTCTTTCCAAACTCTACTAGATATTAGTTTGAAAACTTCCATAAAACTGCTATCATGAAATAGCAGTTTTATTTATTATGTGCGGAATCACCGGAAAAATAAGCTTTACCGAAAAAAATATAACCGAGGCTGAAATCGAGGCCATGAACGCCGAAATTTTGCACCGTGGTCCTGACGACGGCGGCGTTTATATCTCCCCTGACAACAAAATCGGCCTGGGCCATCGCCGCCTGTCCATCATCGACCTGTCGCCGCTCGGTCACCAGCCGATGAGCTACATAGACCGCTATTGGATCGCGTTCAACGGCGAAATATACAATTTCCAGGAGAAGCGCGACATGCTGGAACGCGAAGGCTATGTCTTCAAGTCAAAATCAGACACGGAAGTCATCATGGCGCTCTATGACAAGTTCGGCAAAAAATGCTTGGATCACATGCGCGGCATGTTCGCCTTTGCCATTTATGATGAGAAGGAAAATACGCTTTTTTGCGCCCGTGATCGCGTCGGCAAAAAACCGTTCAAATACTATGCGGATGATTCGGTCTTCATGTTTGCCTCCGAATTGAAAGCCATCTTGTCGCAAAAGGAATATCATAAAGAACCGGACTACTTGGCCATCCATCATTATCTGACTCTCCAATATTGCCCCGCCCCGCTGACCGGATTCAAAGACATCAAGAAACTTGAGCCGGCGCACTATCTTTTCATCGATCTTAAAACTAAGAAGGTCGAGAAAGAAAGATACTGGAAGCTCGATTACTCGAAAAAATTAAACCTATCGGAAAAGGAGTGGGAAAAGAAGATTTTGGAAAAATTGGATGAATCGGTGAAGCTCCGCATGATTTCCGACGTGCCGCTCGGCGCTTTCCTTTCCGGCGGCATCGATTCCAGCGCCGTGGTCGCACTCATGGCCAAGCATAGCTCACAGCCAGTCAAAACTTTTTCCATCGGCTTCAAGGAGGAAAAATTCAACGAACTCTCATACGCCAAGGAAATTGCGAAAAAATTCGGAACAGAACACGAAGAATTCATCGTCGAATCGCATGCGATCGAGATTCTGCCGCTTCTCGTGAAGCATTTTGAGGAGCCGTACGCGGACAAAAGCGCCCTGCCGACATATTATGTCAGCAAAATGACGCGTGATTTCGTAACCGTCGCCCTGAACGGCGATGGCGGCGATGAAAATTTCGCCGGTTATGCCCGCCACAGCATCCACAAGTTTTCTCTATTTCTGGATAAATTTTCTTTTATTTTTAAATTTATCTCGCCAATTACCAGATCCTTATCCAAAAAAAGCACTCTTTTTTATCGTGTGCATGTTTTTGCCGAAACAATGGCTGACAGATACGACCATCGCTATGTAAATTATATCTGTTACTTCACGGATGAGATGAAAAATAAAATTTATGCTCCGGAATTCCGCCAAAAATTTTCCAAAATCGATTCGTTCGATGTGGTCGCTTCCAAATTCAAAGAGGCCGGCACCCAGGACAAACTTGAACAAGCACTCTTTGCGGATTTCGAAACATATCTGCCGGACGATCTCATGGCCAAGTCTGATATCGACACGATGGCCGTATCTTTGGAGGGCCGCTCGCCCTTTTTGGATCATGAATTTCTGGAGCTTACCGCCCAAATCCCAAGCGGCCTGAAACTCAAAGGATTCAACAACAAAAAATATATCCTGAAAAAAGCTCTGGAAGGCCTGGTGCCGAAAGATATTTTATACCGCAAGAAGATGGGCTTCGGCGTGCCGATTGAAAGCTGGCTCCGCGGCGAACTGAAAGATTACGCCTACAATATCCTTCTTTCTGAAAAGGCGGCCAAGCGCGGAATTTTCAAAAAAGACGCGGTCAAAAAACTTTTGGATTCGCACTCTAACGGCAGAGTGAATTACGCCCGCGAAATCTGGGCGCTCATCAACCTGGAGCAATGGTTCGTAACGTTTTTCGATTAAAAAACAAAAATGAACGGGAATAATCACAAAATATATGTCGTCATTCCAGCCTTCAATGAGGGAGGTGCGATTTTGAAAGTTTTGAAGGAAATCAAGGACGCCGGACACGGAAACATCATACTGGTCGATGACGGCAGCCATGACGATACCTTTGCAAAGGCCGCCGGCTTGGAAGATATAATCGCCCTAAGACACTTCATAAACCGCGGCAAAGGCGCCGCCGTCAAGACCGGCATCGAAGCCGCCAAGATGATGGGAGCCGATATTGTGGTGACGCTTGACGCGGACGGACAGCATGACCCGAAAGACATCGCCAAGATGATAAAGCTCATCCAAGACGGCTATGATGTGGCACTCGGAACCCGGCTGAAGGACCCGAAAGGCATGCCGAAGTATAAAATCCTGGCCAACCATCTGGGCAACTTTTTCACCTGGCTGATCTATGGGTTATGGGTCACCGACAGCCAGTCCGGCTTTCGCGCATATTCAAAAAAAGCTCTGGATCTCATAGATACCAAGACTGACCGCTACGAATACGACAGTGAAATCATCCGGGAAATATATCGCAACGGCCTGAAACACATTGAAACTCCGGTCAAAGTCCGCTACACCGAATATTCGATGAATAAAAAGAACAAAATGGATCTTAAAAACGGCATAAAAACTTTAATCAAAATGACCCTCTCAATCTAAATTATGGGACTATCGATTTTTCAAATTGTTTTGGCCGCGATCTCCCTGATCTTCATGATCAATGGCCTGTTCAAGTTCCTCAAAAAAGAAAACCATCAGACATTTTTCAAATTGCTGGCCACATCCGTCATCTGGGGAAGCATATTTTTTGTCGCCTTGTTTCCCGCCCTCACCCACACGGTTTCGGAAAAAATGGGCCTGGGAGAAAACCTCAACACCCTGATATTCATCGGTTTCGTCGTCATCTTCATGATCCTTTTCAAATTGGTGAACATCATCGAGCGCATCGAGCGTAACATCTCCGAAATCGTGCGCAAAGAGGCATTGAGAAAATTAGAGAAAAAATAATGAAACACGCTTTCGCAATTTTAGCGCATAAAGAATCGCCGCACCTTGAAGAATGCATCGATTCGCTCAAGAACCAGACCATTGCAAGCAAAATCATAATTTGCACTTCGACCCCGAACGCTTTTTTGGACAGGATCGCGAAAAAGAACAGCTTGCCAATACATGTAAATCCGGAAAGGGATGGCATTGCAACCGATTGGAATTTCGCTTTGGCGTCAGCCGGGACGGAATACGTGACATTGGCCCATCAGGATGACATATATTCTCCGGATTATGCGGCCAAAATGATGAAAGCCGCCGAGATGCATGCTGACGCTTTGATCATCTTTTCCAATTATGATGAGCTCATCTGCAAAAACGATGAAGTTTGCATCCGCAAGCATTCACTGAATTTTTTTATCAAAAACACATTGCTCCGGCTATCATTTTGGGGAAAGGACCGACTGGCCGAAAATAAGAAAAGATTGCTAGCCTTCGGCAGTCCCATTGGCTGTCCGACGGTGACTTTCGGAAAAAGCCTGATCGGAGATTTCAAATTTGATGACAGTTTCGGCATCAACATGGATTGGAAAGCCTGGTATGATCTGGCCCGGAAAGAAGGCAGTTTCATCTGGGTGAAAAAAAACCTGGTTTCTCACCGCATCTATGCTGGAAGCGAAACCAGCCGCGGAATATCCGACAACCGCCGGCAAAAAGAAGACTTGGAGATGTTTGAAAAGATTTGGCCGGATATTATCGCGAAAATGCTTAGCAAGATATACGCCTTAAGCTATAAAAATAATATTAATCGCTAAAAACCTATGTTCTACGTGATTCTTTGGACAATCCTGTTTTCCCTGGTAACCGTAATCTCCATCCTTCTGACGGGATCGAGAAGCTTTATCAATGGAAGCAATATCAGTTTTTCCCACCTGATCGGGATGATCTTCGATTGGCATTTTATCTTGGGCGCCGGCTTCGCATTTTTGGCCAGATTATTCTTTATCATGGTGAATAACAGCCTTCTGAAAATTCCGGAGCTGGCGAACAGCTCCACAACCATAACGACTTTCATAACGTCTATCGCGATGGTTTTCGTGGTCATCGCCAATTATTATTTTTTGCACGAAAAGATAAACTTATTGCAAGGCATCGGCGCTTTCGTCATACTTTTGGGCATCTTTTTGATAACAAAATAACGCAGCGGGACTAATCAGAATTATTCGGCCACGCATAGATTGGCTGGACATCGAAGCTTCCATCCGCAAACCTGCCAATTCCAACAGCGTCAGAAGTTTTTTTGTCCGGCGCTTCCATCCACAAGCACCAATCTTTGTTTTTGGTGTTTTTGATTTTATGGTCAAAATAAATTTGCAATGTTTTTTTGCCCGAAACAAGGTCATTTTGGGAAATCTGCGCATAAGCTTCTTCTTGCCCGCCGTGCTTGCAATCTCCGCCATATAGCGTGACCGCAACATCACTTTGGACGTCTTTTTTCGGCTTCACCTGCAACCTAAGCAACATTCCTGCCAACATGTCATCGCGTGAAAAAAACGATATTTTTTCCGGCAAATTTACGATTGCGGGCTTCGCGTTCGGACCATCCCAGATATAATTGTAAACCGGCTGGGCATCGCTTTTTAATTTTAGCAGAAAATTATCGCCATCCGCCTTAAGGTTGTCATAGTCATCAAAATTAAAGAGGTTGCAATCAGCACAACCGAGAGTATCCTTATTGAAATAGACCAACACATGGTTCTTGTCCTGCTTGAGCCAGTTGACATAATCCTCATCACTGCTGAAAGCAAAATTAAGCTCTGATGCCATACCTGTGTGATGAGTGCCTGCCGGAACCAGAGAATCAGAGCGTGGCCAAATGCCGCTGTATGAAAAAACCCACCGCAGATTTTTTTTCGGACCGATAATGAAAATTTTACCGTTTTGCAAAAGACCGCTATATTTTGTTTTTATCTCGTCCAAAAGCTTCATCTGATCTTCCGACAAGGCCGGCGGAGTGTCATTTGCCAGCACGTATCGCAAATTATCTTCAAAGAGCGGAAAAAATCTATATTTTACGTCATATCTTTGCGCTAAAAACCAAACGCCCGCATATAGCACAACTAGCAAGATTATGACTTTTTTAAAAACCAGGATGTCTATCCATTTATTTTGAAAAGCTGCATTGGCGATGCGCCGCATTTTCTCCGTATTCCGTTCCAAAAAAACCGCACCTAGCACCCATGCGCTCGGCACCGCCAAATAAAGAGATTTCATAGCCGTATAATGCGAAACCAAAAATCCGTTCTTATAAAACACCGCCAGGGTCAGTGAGAACAGCGCCACTGCCCCGAAAAAAGCGGCAGCAAAATTTTCTCCCGCATCATTATTTTTTCTACGAAGAAAGAGCAGGATCAGTTCAATTACTGCAAATGGCAAGATTAGGAATGAATCAGCCAGCATCGCGTCCTGAAAAGCCACTCCCCCATCGCTGCTGGCGTACTGGAACATATCCAGTTTGAACATGACTATGACATAGCCTAAACAAAAAATGAAGCCTGCCAGAATTGGCAATCCAGCCTGGAACAAATCCTTCCAGAAATATTTTTTATCTTTACGACGCAAAAATAGAAATCCGATTCCCACGAAAGCCAGCAACGGCGGCAGCCAATAGAAATAAGTCGTAACGGCCGCTCCCATAAAAATAGCCGGGATAAAGAAACTTTCCTTTTTCCGCAGATATAAATCATAGGTATCCGCAAAAGCAACCAGGAATAACAAGCCAAGGAGCTGGGTCGAATGTGAAGTCGCGACAAAATTGAAAAATGTTCCAAACATCAGGATGGCCGCCAACGCCAAAACAGAAATTTTTTTCTTGACTATTTTTTTGACATAAATCAAAAAGATGAAATAGGCCGTCAGAACCGCGTAAAAAAAAGCGTTGAAAACCTGGAGCGTCACAGTCGGATTTTTTGGCTGAATGACCGTGTTAATGAGAGTAAATGCCGCCGTAGCGCCCGGAAAATAAGTTTCATTATGTTTGGGCGCGATTGACGGATCGCCAGATGCTTCCGTGATCAAATTTTTTCCAAATAAAGACATCCTGCCGGTCTGGGCCGTATCGTGCATATATAAAAAATGAGTCGCTGAATCAGGCGTGGAATATCGGGGAACCGCCAGATCCCAATGGAAATAAGAACAGGCCATAAGGAAAGTAAACAGCATAAACAAAATTGCCAGTCCGTTCGCCCGTCTATATTTACGCAAATAATTTTTTATTTCCGATAAAATACGTCCTCCTCGTAAATAAAAGGCAATCAGAAACAAACCGGCAAAAAACATCACCCATGCCCAATTCTTAACCGCCACTCCTGCCAGCCAATTCATATCAAACATAAAAACCACAGCCAAAGCAAAAATCAGGCTTGTCGCCCGCAACAATATTGCCTCATCTTTCTCTTTTAAAATCGCCAGAGCCGCAAGAAAGGCAAATAGGATCAAAATGATTGACAATAGGATACCTGCCATCCGAATTTAATAATTTTCTATTTGATATGTCAGATCGCACAAAAGCGGAAGTCTCTATTTTTTGATCTTGTAGTAAAAATCGCCGTAGATCTGCCAGAAGGAAGCCAGAAATACCACGATCAGAAATCCAATGAGGATGATGTTGATGTTCTCCTTGAAAAAATCATACGTCAATTTCAATTTCGCTTTGTAGAAGGTGAAGATAAGGAGCGGCAAGATGACCAAGAAGTATCTGCCCTGCACGCCGGAAACATGACCGGCGCCGACTTTTGTCCATCCGACATAAAGCGCCAGATATATCAGGAAGAAATTGGCCAAAAACACAAGAAACATGATCGTGCGCTGACCCGTTGTCAGTTCGACTTTTTCATCGTTATTCTTGACAAACAATATCAGTCCGACAAGAATCAGGAGATACACCCAGTATTGCATCGAACCGCCCGTGCCGCTCTTGAAAAATATGCTTTCCATAAACGGGAATAGCCCGCGGGCGTCATAGAACGAACCGAGAGAAATATAGATGAAGTTGAAAGGATTCGACAAAACATAACTCAACTGCAAACTCGGATTCGTCCACTTGGGAATCGCGATATCGACAAACATGCTGTGCAGCAACAGGAAGAACAAAACATTCACTGCCGCGAAAATCAAGGTAAATTTCCAATAGTCTTTCTTGCTCTTGAATTTGGCGGACGGCAACAGGAAAATCAGGAAGGAAGTGACGAAATATCCCAGTTTTATGTTCAACCCAAACAGCGACAGGAAGAACAGCGAAGCGATGTTTTTCTTCGTCAGCGGCTTGTCCTTCTGGACGGCCAATTTCAAAATATACGCCAAAAACAGCATGGCAAACGCTATCGACAACGCATCGTAGCTCAATGATGCGTATTGCCGTATCGCCATCGGCAAAAGGGCGACCGCCACAAAGATCATCTTTCCGAACGGCACGATCTTGATCGCCCAGTATGTGACCACCACGGCCGCCACCAGCGCGAATGTCCTGGCCAGATAAACATCCGCCAGGGCCGACAATCCGGCCAATTTTCCCAAGCGCAATCCGACAACTTGCGGAACGTATCCAAAAGGCGTGGAAGGGCAATTGGCTCCGCCGATCACGGCCATCTGCGAATTATCCTTGGCAAAAAGAAAGTCTTCCAAATTTTTCACCACGATTTTCTTGCCGCTTCCCACAATCCTTATCGGTTTTATAGCATCGGGCAAAGCCGCCGCCGTTTGAGGTATGGCATCGTGTCCGGTGCACTCCCAATAGCCATCCGCAATCGACCACGCCTTCCAGAAATGGGCATGTTCGTCGGAAACTCCGGCAAACGGCGGGTTGAAAACGGCCATGACCAGTCCCAAGGCCAGGGCCGCGACAAGATACAGCTTTTCAATCTTGAGATTTTTCAGTTTTTGCAACATTGGTATGACATAGAAAGTTAATGCTATAATAATTATAATCTAAAACCTACTAATCTCAAAGGATATGAAAATACTTGTAACGGGTGGTGCTGGCTTTATTGGCTCTCACCTGGTGGATCTTCTCATCGGGAAAAATCACGAAGTCGCCATAATCGACAACCTTTCCACCGGCCAGAGAGAAAACATCAATCCGAAAGCCAAGTTTTTGGAAGCCGACATCACGGATTTCGAAAAAATCGAAGAAATTTTCCAAAATGAAAAGCCGGAAGTCGTGTATCATTTTGCCGCCCAGATCGATGTGCGGAAATCCGTGTCAGACCCCTTGAATGACGCCCGGACGAACATTTTGGCCGGATTGAACCTGATCGGACTGGCACAGAAATACGGCGCCAGAAAGTTTATTTTTTCATCCACCGGCGGTGCCATTTATGGCGACACTGACAGGCGCCCGACCACGGAAGATCATTCCGAGTGGCCGCTTTCACCATATGGCATTGCCAAACTGACCACTGACAAATATTTGAATTACTATCATCAGATCCACGGCTTGAAATTCATCTCGCTCCGTTATGGCAACGTTTATGGTCCCCGCCAAAATCCGCACGGCGAAGCCGGCGTGGTGGCCATTTTTTTAAACAAGATGCTGAAGGGCGACCAGCCAACCATCAATGGCGACGGCCTGCAGACCCGCGATTATGTCTTCGTGGAAGACGTGGCTCGCGCCAACCTCGCCGCTTTGGAAAACTTTGACAAAATTGGAATTTACAATGTCGGAACGGGCATCGAAACCGACGTCAATCAATTATTCCAAGAAATAAACAAGAATTTTGAAAGCAAATTCCAGGAACAGCACGGCCCGGCCAAGCTCGGCGAGCAGAAGACAAGCTGTCTAGACGCTTCCAAAATCAAAAAAGACCTCGGCTGGGAACCGCAGGTCAATTTCACAAAAGGAATCAAGAAGACGTTTGAGTGGTTTCGTAAAAATTCGAAATAATTGTGCCTGTTTAATCCTTGATACCCCAACGCGCTTTTAGTAAAAAGACTGTCTCGTCTTTTATTTTTGCCCTAACAAAAGACTTTTGCTTCTGGTCAATAAGCTCGCCAAGATCTTTCAGCAAAGTATTTTCAGGAATTTTTTCAATGAACGAGATACATTTTTCAATATACTTTTTTTCCGACGCAACTTCATGAGCCATGAATACTTTTTTATCCGTATCCCAATTATTTTTTAGAAAAAAGTATATGTCAAAAAGATCACGCGCCGCAAATTCCTTGCGATTTAAAAGAGCTATGAGCTTGGCAGAAAACATCGAGTCTTTTTCGCTTACCAAGACAGGGGTGCCAAAATAACTTTTCATCGCATAGCTGGCTCCAGTTTTTCTATTATTAATTTCCACTTTTATTTGATGCTCTCCCGCTTCGTATGATAATGCAAAAAATATAGTTGCAAATTTTTGTTGCTCATCCTTTATTTCTCCGTATTTGGATATTATGTTTTTTATTTTTTCAAAGACGAGCTGCCTGTTTGATTCCGAATCATCCAGCAGATCGAAATCCAAGTCGACCGAGAATCTTGGCAAGTCATAAAAGATATATGCCGCCGTTCCACCCTTAAATCCCAAGAGTGAAGCGATAGAAATGTCTGAATAGATATCCCTCAATATTCGCGCCATTATCAACCTGTGCTTTTCTTTATTTAGCATATTTTTCAAAATAATTTTTAAGCCTTTTTTCTAATGTTTTATTTTTATATATCAACACCATATCATAGCAGCGATCCCAATCGATACCTCTGAGATTATCAAAATAATAATCTCCGAACAAATATAACATATCCAAAAAAGCCCGCTCTTTGGTCGCCTCAAAATATGTTCCGCGATTTATCAATCCCGTCTGATTGATTAATAGCTCATCTTTCAGCTTACGATATGCAAATTTATTTCCCTTAAACTCAATTTTGCGAGAGAGATAACTGGCGACAAAAATGGTTTCATAATATTGGAATATTACGCCTTCTTTTGCCAGAACAGTTTCGAAACTTACATACGTAGGCGCGTATAAGCGAACTGCCAACTCGTTTCTGTCATAAACCTTATTTTTAACAAAAATTCCCCGTCGCAATCTGATCAATTTTTTAGTTTTTACATAATAAGCCAACTTGGATTTAAGCTTATTGGCATCTTTTTCCCCAATCAAAATCGCGATTTCCTTACTCGTGAAAACCGTTTGTTTTGAGCCGTATAATGTTGTCAGAAAATTATCCATATATGAACTGAAAGTGCTATTTTTTCTTACCTTTAGTCTATATAATTTTACCATATTTGTCAATACCCTATTTTTATGGCTTACTATAGGCATTTAAAAGACCCTAACCGGGCGCCGCATGTCAATTTCACGGAAGAGTCGCTTAGGACGGTCCTAAGGAATACCGATCCGCTTCGGAAAAGTCACCTGGGACGGTCCTAGGATAATTCCTCCAAACGCAGGCTGACTTGTTCCTTTTTAGCTTTCATTCCGACGACTTTTTCCATGCAAAACGCCTTATATTCTTCTGCCGCTTTAAACTGCTGAAGAATCTCGTCTTTCTGACATCCAATTCCCTTTCTGCCCAGATATTCCGGAAAACTGCACCATGGATATTTTTCAGCCTCTTCAATTCCATGTATCTGACTGTTGCAATTCACATAAGCCGAGGCATACAGCAATTGGTCATTCGAATTTATGTGGACTGATTTGAATCTTCCCTGAAACAAAAAACCTGATCGATTATATTTCTTATTAAAATACATCGCATGGCCGGTGCCGATCTTTTTCATGAAAGTGGCGATGCCATTTTCCTTGTTTTCTTTCAGGATAAGATGAAAATGATTCGGATCGGGGCAAAACGCCACCACATCGACAAGCCGTTCTTTATCTTTCGGCAGGACCTTTTCTTCAGATCTCATTTGAATGGGAGCTTCGGTGTTGAAATATATCAAGGACATCAGGAAACGAGAGTAGTCTCCTTTTTGTTTGAATATTATTTTCTTATCAACCCCGCGATTGAAAATATGATAATATTCGCCGGTTGTGATAATTTCCCTTCGTTGCATACCAAAATTTTATCAGAAATTTCAATCCTTGCATAGGACGGTCCTAGGGGAATATCCGGAAGACGTTTGGGTGGTTTTCAAGAGCTTAAATAAAGCAAAATATTCCACTGAAATAAATTTGTATTTTTAGACGTATCAGATATTGACAGATTAATAAATTTAAAGTAAAATTCAGACAAACAGTAGCTGAACACCGACCGTATGGCGGGTCTCCTTTTTAGGATAGGCTATCCCCCCTATAGACGGGGGTTTTTGTTTTTAGAGACTAGTCACTATTTTTTTCTTAGCAAATTTCTCCACCATCTTTTCCGCCCACTCATTTCCACCTTGCGCATCTCGGACAATTCCACACACCGTATCGACTAATCGTATATAAGCATCGTTCTCATCCTTTTTAATTCCACGAATTTTGCGCGTGCGTATTTTTAAATCTCTTAAGCCACGGCTAAATATTTCGATTTCCCGTCTTGTGAATCCATCCACGAAAACCGTCACCTTATATTCACCATCCGTTTTTTTCAATATAGCTTTGGCGGTCGCAAATGAGGTCAGTTCGATATATTTTTTAGTATCACTGAAAATCTCAAAGAAAATGCTCCCTTTTAACTCCTTGATTTTTAGCAGGCTCTCCGCATATTCTTTGCGATATTCAGACCGAGCCTTATTCCACTTCATATTTCTTTTTCCGCTTTCAGCTTCAATCTGTTCTAATTTTTGCAGGATAATTTCTTTCTCATTCTCAACGATCAAAATACTTACTATGAACAACATGCCCTTCGTATCCTGACCAGATTCATCAACATAGGCATATAATTTTTTCTTTTTAGTCTTCATTTTGATTTTTATTTTGGTTATGATGATATTATATCACTATAACCACGCCTTTGCAATAACGGATCAAAAAGACCTCAGCCGGGAGCCGCGGGTCGATTTAACAGAAGGGATCAAGAATACGTTTGAGTGGTTTGGAAAGCGGGAATTAAACATATCTTTTTTTTGATGTCCGACAAATATCTTCCGTGTTTTATCTGACAACCCCCTTTGTGATATGATGGATTGTAACCGGATGGAACAGAAAATACAAAAATCGAAAAAGATTATCGCGCTTTTATGCATGTCCATGCTGGCGCTTTTTAATTTTGCGCGCGCGCAAACCGCGCCGAACAGCTCGCCGCTCGAAAAAATAAAATTGCGGCCCGGCATGTCCGGCCAGGATAACTACATCGATAACGAAGTGTTGGTGAAATATAAATCGAGCTTGGTCGATTTGAAAAAATCTTCCGGATCAGCCGAAGCCGACAGGCTCGGCAACAACCACGGCTTCACGAAAATTTCGGAATTCAAAAACCTGAACATGCGACTTTTGAAATCGGCCAAATCGACAGACGAAATGATCAAAGAGCTCAAAGATGATCCGTCGGTCGCATATGCCGAACCGGATTACAAGAGATATTTGCAGGCCGTTCCGAATGACACGTATTTCAATCAGCAATGGTCGCTGTCCAACACCGGCCAGTCCGTGAATGGCATATCCGGCACGGCCGGAGACGACATCAAGGCTGCGGTCGCCTGGGATATCGAAAATTCTTCCGCATCCCCTGTCATCGTGGCGGATATCGACACCGGGGCGGATTACAACCACGCGGATCTGACGGCCAACATGTGGGACGGGACGAACTGCGTGGACGAAAATGACGTGACCATTTCCGGCGGCTGTCCCAACCACGGCTGGAATTACGCGACCAACTATCCGACCGGCAACAACGATCCCATGGATACCGACGGCCACGGCACTTTCGTCGCTGGAATAATCGCGGCCGATACAAACAATTCAACCGGTGTCAGCGGGATAAGCTTTTACAACCATGTCAAAATCATGCCGGTCGAATTCGGGCTTGATGTCGCTTCCGAGATTGAAGCCATCGACTTTGCCAAAAATAACGGCGCAAAGGTCATCAATGCCAGTTACGGCGGAAACAGCTATTCACAGGCGGAGAAAGACGCGATCGATGCGTTCCCGGGAATTTTTGCGGCCTCCGCGGGAAACAACGGCACGGACAACGACACGGCGCCGGTCTATCCGGCTTCGTACGGCAGTTCCAACATCATCTCTGTCGCCGCTACGGACCAGAACGACAACTTATCTTCATTTTCGGACTACGGAAATTCGGTGGACATCGCCGCACCCGGACAGAATATAACCTCGACGTATTATAGCCCCGCCAATCCTTCCAATACCCAGTACGGATACGGCGACGGCACTTCTTTTTCGGCGCCCTACGTTTCAGGGGTCGCGGCCATGGTGATGAGCACCTTCCCATCGATGTCATTGACCGACGTCAAAAACCAGGTCATTGACAGCGGCGACTCTTTAGCCAGCCTATCCGGAAAAACGGCTTCCGGGAAAAGATTGAATTATGAAAAAGCGATTCAATTTGTAGTACCAACTCCCGTATATCGCTTTTACAATCCCACGGTCGGTGAACACTTTTTTACGATCAGTCTGGCTGAAAAGAATTCCATAATCGCAAATCTTCCGGCGTATCATTATGAGGGTATTGGCT
>JAJYGF010000003.1 GCA_021785125.1 bacterium
ACAGCCAAAATCATCGTTGAAGACACGGGAAGAGGCATAAGCAAAGAAGATTTGTCTCATGTCTTCGAAAGATTTTATAAATCCGACAAGAGCCATGGTTATTCATCGGGAGGGGCGGGCATCGGACTTTCGATCGTTAAGGAGATTATTGAAAAGCATGATGGATCTATTGAAATCGAAAGCACGATCGGCGTCGGAACCAAAGCGATCGTAGAACTTCCGATTGTTTGATCCGTGTGCACATCTTAAGCTTCATCTTTTTTTCATTTGATGCTTGTATTATGAATGGCAGGCTTTTATTTTTTATTTGCCAAATTAAATGATTATCATGAATAAACTTAAAAAATTGTAATCGGACTTTCGGGACTTTTTTCTAATCATTCTTACTTAATAAACGTGTGAAAAATTTTTCTCAACAGATCAGAACTCCGATAGGTTCTCAGCATAGAAAAGCAGACTCAAAAAGAAAGCTCTCGAAATGGATCAAAAAGATAGGTCTGATGTTTCTTGCCTTATTTATTTGCTTGGTGCTTCTGATCAAGTTTGACATGAATGCAGTGGCCGTGCTGACGGACAGCGTTTTGCGTCCGGTAATCGGAGACGGTAACGTTGTTTGGCTGGAAAAAGTGTTTTTCAATGCTTCTGACAAGATTAAACAGATGACTTTTGATCCAAATTCGATCAGGCCGCCTCAATTTGAAGGTGATGGATCCAATGGCGGAAAGAGCAATTTAAATCTAAATCCATTGCAAGCCAATAATAATTTTAAACCTTTATCCGGGGAAGGAATTTGGCGGAATCATCCCTTGAGTTTATTTCCTAACCAAGAAGTGATGGCCGTCACCTTTGTACGTTCGGATCCACAGCGTCCATATTCCATCACTACGCTTGCTCAGATTGACATGAGTCAGATGAAATTGGGAAGCGTAGCTGGAACGCAACAGCCGGGTGGGCCGGTCGGCAAACCCGGACCGGGCGTGGTTCCAAAAGATGTTGTCAATAGTGGAAAATTAGTCGCGGCTTTTGATGGCGGCTTCCAATACAAGGATGGGGCCTTTGGGATGATTGTCGGAAACACTACCTATCTGCCGCTTAAAAATGATCTGGGCACACTTGTAGGTTATAAGGATGGCTCTCTGAAAATTGTCGACTACCAAGGTCAGCCTTTTGGTAATGATATTGATTTTATAAGACAGAATTGTCCGATGTTGATCGATAACGGCGCGATAACTGTGACCAATCAAAGAGATAAAGAATTTTGGGGACGCTTGGCTGCCGGTACGGTCGATATTTATACTTGGCGTTCCGGCATCGGCCTTACAGCCAAAGGCAATTTGATTTTTGCGGTCGGCAATAATTTGACTCCCTTGACGCTGGCCGCAGCCTTGAAATCGGCCGGAGCTGTCAATGCGATCCAATTGGACATTAATCCGATCTGGGTGCGTTTCAATATTTTCGAGCCGAGCGGGTTGGGCAAATACACTTCGACCACTCTGACAAAGGACCTGCAGGACGGTTCCAAGCAATATTTGAATGGTTATCAGAAAGATTTCTTCTATGTTTACAAAAAGTAGCGAAATTTCTTAACTTAAGTCCAAAAATATTTACGAAATGGAAGAATCTTTTTAATTCTTGTATTAAAATAAAAACATAATTAAAATATTTATATGGGCAATGAGAAATAAAATTGCTTCGGTTTTACTATCAGGAATCATTTTAGTTTTAGCAGGATGTTCAAGTAAATCCAGTCAGAATCAAACGAATAGACAAATTAAGATTCCACAGATAATCTCTGCTACCGTTCCTGTTCCAAAACAGGAAGCTTGTCCATCCGGCTTTATTTTAATTCCCGGAAACTCGAACTATGGGACAAAAGATTTTTGCGCGATGAAATATGACGCGAAATGCGCTTTATCTTCCAGTCCTTTTCAAGGATTACAGCCCACAAATAGTAGCGTTTGTTCGGGCGGGATGAAAGGTAAGCTGGAAGGCGTGTATAAAAACAACGGTCCGGGCTGTGCTTGCCGAGGAGATAAGCAGATTGTTTCAACTCCGTCAGGATTTCCTCTTACCTTTATTCCTCTGATAGGAAGCGGGCAGGATAATGCCAAAGCTTATTGTGAATCACGAGGCTGGCATGTGATGACTAATCCGGAATGGATGACGATTGCGCGCAATGTGGAACGACAAACAGACAATTGGTGCGACCGCAACGGTACCAATTGTGGCTTTACACCAGGGGCAGTCGGAAAGATTTTGGCTAATGGTCACAATGACAGCAATAATGAACCTAGTGACAGTGCCGGTACCACAGGTGCATTGATCGCCGGCAACGATGATCAGCCGTGTTTTGGAACAACTACCGATGGTTCTAATGTTTGTGGCGGAAAAGGTTCGCAAAAACGTACACTTGAACTTAGTAATGGAAATATAATCTGGGATTTTGCCGGCAATGTTTGGCAATGGGTGGACGCGACGATTGCCAGAAAAGACCAGCCGCAATCCAAGACGGGAAGTACTTTAGATTATGGTTGGAAGTGGAGTGATTTTACGCCTGGAGCCTTGCCGACCGTCATAACTGACAATGGAAAAGCGCCGGCGCTTGGTTATGACGCTTTCCGCCCGTCTGATCCGACCTGGAATTCCAAAAACGGTGTCGGAAGGATCTATCATTTCAGCAGCGCGAATGATGCTGATACGACCCAGTATGGTTTCATTCGGGGAGGCAATTGGCGGCACGGTTATGACAGCGGAGCATTTTGCATCCACTTGAGTCCGATTCCGAGTACGCCCAATATCGACGATGTTGGTTTTCGGTGTGTGGCTGCGCCGGTCTGGAAATAATTGCTGGTTTAAAACGAACGATTATGGTATTTGCAAAACAAGCTCATGACAGAATAAAAAAAATTTTACCGATCATCATTGTTTTTATCGTAGGCGTCGCGGTAAGCATAAGCGCCTTATTTTTACATAAATATAAAACGCCGCTTCCAGCGCTCGTGAATGACAATAAGCAGAAGATAACAAAGACGGTTCCGCCAGGCCGCCCTTTTTTTGTTGCCGGCTGGGTCCCATATTGGAGCAAAACGAAAGGAGCGGATTCGTTGAATGACAGTCTTTCTTTTTTTGACGAAATCCGTCCGTTCGCATTCGGAGTAAACGCGGATGGAAGCCTCGTGGATACGCTTAAAATTAAAGATGCTCCGTGGCCGTCGTTAGAAGCGCAAGCTGAAAAGGAAAATGTCGCCATCATTCCAACGGTTCTTTGGACTGACGCTTCCGCGATGCATGATGTTTTTTCAAACAAAAATCTTCTGAACAATCATATCGATTCTATCGTGCGGATGTTGGACGATGACAATTTTTCCGGTGTGGATATTGATTACGAAGGCAAAGATGCGGCTGATCGCGATCTATCCTCGACCTTTTTAGAAGCGCTTCACAACAAGCTCAATGTTGATAGGAAGACTCTCGATTGTACGGTCGAGGCGCGGACACAGGATAATCCGCCTGCCGATTGGAGCGGGGTGCGTGCGATGGCTTTTGCCAATGATTTTTCCGCTCTCGACAAATCTTGCGACAGTGTGACGGTGATGGCGTATGACCAAGCGTTTCAAACCAACGGAACAAAGATGAGTTTTGAAGATCCGAGCGAGATTCCTCACGCTCCGAATGCCGACAATCAATGGGTAGAAGAAGTTATACAATATGCGCTACGAAAGATCAGTCCCGACAAGCTTGTATTGGGCGTACCGACTTATGGTTGGGAATTTGAATTGAATAAATTGCCCGGCGGCGGTTATCATTACGAGAGATTCCAAGCCGTGAGTTATTTGAAGGCGCTCCAAGAGGCCAAAGTAGCAGGTGTCACGCCCGTCAGAGATAGTGGGGGAGAGCTTTCTTTCGTATTCAGATTTGCCGGCAAAGAGCATATAGTTACATTTTCGGATGCGGAAGCTGTTCGGGAAAAAATCTCGCTGGCAAAAAAATACGGCCTCAAAGGCATAAGCCTATTCAAGCTTGACGGGCTGGCGGATCAGAAAATTTTTCGAATTTTCAGTTATCCACAGATAGGATCTTGACAGTGATATTTATGGTGATATCATATCATCATGAGCGACGCGCGATCTCACAATAAATATTTTATTAAATAAAAATGAAAAAACAAAAAATAGTCGCAGTTATTTTTGCCGGGTTCGCATTGTTGTGCAGTTCATCCTTTTCGGTCGAAGCGTCTTATCGATTCAGCGGTTTCAGAGGTCGGCCGCCTATACATAAGTTGGGTTCAGCCGGCAATTTTCCAGCGGGATTAAGTCCGGATCAAGTGAAGCGTGCATATAATTTGCCTTCGGATGGCGGACATGGAACTGTTGCCATTGTCGGTGCTTACGATGACAAATACATAGAAAAAGATCTGGCTGTGTTCGACCTGCAATTCAATCTACCTGGCTGCACCACTGACAACGGCTGTTTGGAAAAACATATTATGGGCAAGGCACGTTACAATTCAGGTTGGGCCATGGAAACCGCTTTGGATGTAGAGTGGGCGCATGCCATCGCGCCGCAGGCCAAAATTCTTTTAGTGGAGGCTAAAACTCCCAGCGGAAAAAATCTTTTGGATGCCATTGATTATGCGTGCGAACGAAAGGGAGTGGTCGCGATATCCATGAGTTGGGGCGGAGCGGAATTTCCTGACGAGCTTGCACTGGATAATCATTTCAAAGATAATTCCAAGATTACCTTTTTCGCTTCTTCCGGAGATAACGGCGCCGGAGTCAGCTGGCCGGCTGTTTCTCCGTATGTCGTGGCAGTCGGAGGAACACGCTTGGATTTTTCAAACGCAGGTAAAATTAAGTCGGAAACAGCTTGGACTGGAAGCGGAGGAGGTGTTAGCGCGTATGAAAAACAGCCGGATTATCAGGCGAATTATGCCATTTCGAAATCCGGCGGTTTTCGAGCTATTCCGGATGTTTCGTATAATGCCGATCCTCATTCCGGATTCTCCATATATCATTCGACCGGATCAAAAAATGGTTGGTATGTAGTCGGCGGTACCAGTGCCGGCGCGCCTCAATGGGCGGCCATAAAATCACTCGGGCTTTCGGCTGACAATTCCCGATTTTATGCCGATAAAGCTTCGATGAAAGACGGAAAATTTTTCCGTGATATCCAATCAGGATCCAATGGTGATTGCGGATATTATTGCAAAGCCAGGAGGCATTACGACTACATAACAGGACTTGGCAGCCCATTGACGACAAAATTTTAGTCGGCCATAGGATCGAAGTCTTTGTCAAAATGCCAGGGATGCTTTATAATTGAGTAGCCATTGGGAAAGCGGACGGCCGGCAGAATAAAAAAACAAAATATTTTTCGCCATGACTTTAAGGTCTTACATCTGGGGGATACGCTCCGTAACACTCCTTTCATTTGTTGTTTTTGTTTCGGTGATATATTTCGTCGATCCTGATTCATCTGGATTGGCCGGAAAATTGCTTTTTTATGTCAGCTTGTTCTTTGTTTTTAGCGGAGTTTTCAATTTATTTTTGCTTGCGCTAAGGAGAAGGTCGTTTATCAACGAAGAAACTACGTTTACCAGCATATCGCTAAGTTTCAGGCAAGGTTTTCTGCTTTCTTGTTTTGCCGTCGGATTGCTGATTCTGCAAAGTTTCCGCATGCTGATATGGTGGGATGGATTGTTGCTGTTGGCGGGAATTTTCATGGTTGAGATATATTTCGCGTCCAAAGGGGACTGATTGGATGAAAAATTTAAATCGCAAATATTGGTTATTACGAAAAAATTATGCCGAAAGATAAAGAAAAAAAAGATAACGAATATACTGCAAAGTCTATCCAGGTCCTGGAAGGTCTGGAGCCGGTCAGAAAAAGACCGGGCATGTATATCGGAGGCACCTCGACAGAAGGATTGCATCATTTGATCTGGGAGGTGGTCAACAATTCCATCGATGAGGCGATGGCCGGATATGGTTCGGACATTGTTATCAAACTTTTGCCGGATAATATTGTGGAGGTGGCCGACAATGGCCGCGGCATTCCGGTCGAGGTTCATCCGCAAACCAAAAAATCAACCCTTGAAACGGTGTTGACGGTCCTTCATGCCGGTGGAAAATTCGGCGGCGGAGGCTATAAAATTTCCGGAGGCTTGCATGGTGTCGGCGTGTCTGTCGTCAATGCCTTGAGCACCTGGACAAAGGCGGAAGTCCGGCGCGACGGCAAAATGTATGCCATGGAATTCGAAAGGGGCAAGCCGAAGTCCAAAGAGCCGAAAGTGGTCGGCAAAGCGGCCGGTACGGGAACAACGATTTCTTTTCAAGCTGATCCGGAAATTTTTCCTGAAATAAAATATAGCTGGGAAAAGATTTTGAGCTATGTGCGGCAACAGGCCTACTTGACAAAAGGAATCAGCATCAAAGTTTATGATTGGCGTGAAGAAGGAAAACGCAAGGCGTACGGATTTCTTTTTGATGGGGGCTTGATTTCTTTCATCAAATTCTTGAATCGCGGCAAGGAGGTTAAAAACGAAATGCCGTTTTATGTAGAAAAGAAAGATGAGGCGACGGATACAGTTGTCGAAATTGCGATGCAATATACGGATAGCTATAAAGAACACGTCTTCTCATTTGCAAATAATATCTTCACTCCCGAGGGTGGGATGCATGAAGTTGGATTCAGGGCTGCTCTGACCCGCGTCATAAACAATTACGCCCGCAAGAACAATATTCTCAAGGAAAAAGATGAGAATTTTACGGCCGAAGATCTGCAGGAAGGTTTGACGGCGGTCATCAGCGTCAAGTTGCGCAATCCGCAATTCGAGGGACAGACCAAGGCTAAATTGGGCAATGGCGAAATGCGCGGCATTGTTTCCGGCGTGGCGTCCGAAGCTCTGACGGATTATTTGGAGTCTCATCCCAACAACGCTAAAGCGATCATCGGAAAATGTCTTCTGACTGCCAAAGCCAGGATTGCGGCTAGAGCAGCCAAGGACGCAGTCATCCGCAAAGGCGCTTTGGAAGGTATGACGCTGCCGGGCAAATTGGCTGACTGTTCTTCACGCAATCCGGCCGAATCGGAGCTTTATATCGTAGAGGGAGACTCTGCTGGCGGTTCGGCCAAACAAGGAAGGGACAGAAAATTCCAGGCCATTTTGCCGCTACGCGGAAAATTGGTTAATGTGGAAAAGACGACGCTGGACAAAGTCGTGAAATCCGATACGTTGAAACCCATCATCATCGCGCTGGGTGCCGGAATCGGAGACAGTTTCGATCTCGCCAAACTGCGCTACCATCGCGTCATAATCATGGCCGATGCCGATGTGGACGGTTCACATATTCGAACATTGCTTCTGACCTTCTTTTATAGGTATTTCGAACCATTGATCAGAAATGGCTATATTTATATTGCCCAGCCGCCGCTTTACAGAATTCAAAAAGGCAAAGAAGTTCATTATGTCTACACCGAAGAGGAAAAAAATCGGATAGTGGAGAAGCTTCGTAAGGAGGTGAAGGGAGCGAAGGAGGTAAAGGTTGAGGAAGAAGAAGTGGTGATGGAAACCGATGAAGCGGCTGAAGAAAGTTTGGAAAAAATTGCCGGAATCAACATACAACGCTACAAAGGTCTGGGAGAGATGAATCCCGAACAGCTGTGGGAAACTACGATGGATCCGGCCAATCGTCTGATGCTTCAAGTTTCGATCGAAGACGCGGAAGCGGCCGATAAGATGTTTGATATTTTGATGGGAAGCGAAGTTGAGCCGCGTCGCAGATTCATCCAGACTCATGCTAAAAGCGTACAAAATTTGGATATTTAGATAAAGCCCCGATCGGGGGCTTTATCTTTGCGAGTTGTGGATAAATTGAAATGCGGGCGAAGGCGGAATGATGGTATAATTAAAATATAAAAAATTAAAAAAGAAACATGTCTTATCAAGATCAAGATACGGAAGCGTCAAAATTCGAAAATTTTGACGCCATCTACAAGAAAGAAAGAGAACTTGGAAGTCAGATGGAAAAAATCGAGATTGCTTACGTCAAAACTGTCGAGAAATATGGAGAGTACGCCGAATGTAAGGCTTTTGTCGAATATTTGAGAACTATAGAGAAAGTTTTTACCGAAGCTAAGTTCCGCAATTGGGATGCGGAAAAAGACAAAGACGAACTCATACGTTCCAAAATAAAAATAATGTCTTCGGCTGGAAGCATCGGAGAGGATGTCTTGAATTCTATCTACGATGATTTCAAAAAGGCCGGCAGCGATGTCAACAAAATATACAACATAGTCAATATCCTGCTGGAAAAATACGAGAATGATTCGGCGTGCAAGGAATTTATATTGTACATACAGTATCTTTTTATAAATTTTCAAAACGCGGAAAGGGAGAATGTGGGCATGGATGAATTGAAGGAACGGCTCATAAAGGCCAGGATGGAAACATTGTCCAGCTCCGGCGATCTCGATCTTATAACGCTCGAAAGCATATACAAGGAATTCAAGGCTCTGCTGGAAAAATAAAAAGACCAAGTGTGCGGATTAATTATTGAAATAAAAACTAGAGAGGCGGTGATATTATGAATGGAGTTCAAATTTGGGGAGACGCGATAACCACTTCGCTGCTCGGAGTTTGGGGTACGCTTATCGGTTTTCTTCCGGCTTTGATCGGAGCGCTGATCGTTTTTATCGCCGGCTGGATCATTGCGATAGCTCTGGGAAAAATTGTCGAAAGGCTGATCAAGACTTTGAAAGTCGATCATGCCATGCATAAGATCGGGTGGAACCGCTGGTTCGGCGAGATAGGGATAAGTTCCGGCATCTCCACTTTCTTGGGCGGATTGGTCAAATGGTTTCTGATCCTGGTTTTTTTAATGGCGTCGACCGATATTTTGCAGCTGAAAGAAGTGACTCAATTTCTAAACAGCATACTGCTGTATCTGCCGAACGTCATAGCGGCGGTCATAATTCTGGCGGTGGTTGTATTGGTTGGAAATTTTGTCTACGGCATTGTCAAAGGAAGTACGAAAGCGGCCGGTGTCATGTCGGCTACCATGCTGGCGACGATCAGCAAATGGGCTATCATCATTTTTGGTATTTTGGCCGCATTATTGCAACTTGGGATTGCGCCATCTCTGGTCAATACGATACTTATCGGAGTCGTGGCGATGTTCTCATTGGCTGGAGGCCTGGCTTTCGGACTCGGCGGGCGTGAGGAAGCGGCGCTGATCTTAAGAAAGATCCGGGAAGAAATAACAGAAAGGAATTAAGAGAAAAGTAGATGGAAAAGCTATCTCGAAAGGGATAGTTTTTTGTTTATATTGATTGTAATATTTATGGCAAAACCCATGTAATAAGTAGCAGGAATTAAGCAATAAAAAAGTCCGCAGAAACGGGCGACTAGAAAAAAGATAAAGATATGAGCATTCAAAATTGGGGCGATGCCATAGCATTGGCTTTTGTGGGAGCCTGGCAGAAATTCATAATATTTATTCCCGAACTGGTCGCGGCCATCATCGTTTTTGTGATCGGCTGGATCATTGCCGTCGGTGTGGGAGAATTGGTGGAAAAAATTATTGTCGGACTGCATATAGATGAGGGCCTGGAGCGTATCGGCATGGGCCTCAGGATGCGGAACATCGGCTGGCATCTCAAGATTTCGACACTGTTGGGTGGATTGGTCAAGTGGTTTCTGATTTTGATATTCCTGCTGTCTGCGGTCAATATTCTGGGATTGACCCAGGTCTCGGATCTTTTGAACAAAATAATCCTGTATATTCCCAATGTGGTTGCGGCCGTAATAATTTTGGCCGTAGCTTTTCTTCTGGGAAATTTTGTCTATACGATCGTACGTGCAGGAACCGAGGGTATGAGCGAATCCGCCTCGCGCTTCATCTCGATTGTTTCAAAATGGTCGATCGTGATTTTTGGAATTTTAGCAGCATTGATCCAATTGGGGATTGCGCCATCCTTGGTCAACACGCTCTTCATCGGTCTGGTGGCCTTGATCGTCATTGCCGGCGGCTTGGCTTTCGGTCTGGGTGGCCGCGAAGAAGCCGCCTTGTTTCTTAAGAGAATACGGGAAAGGATGGACAAAGAGACTAAATAAAAAGAAGATCGCAAAAAACCGGCTCAGCAAGCTGGTTTTTTGATTTTTAAGTTATTCACAGAATATTTTTGATGAGGCTTGACAAGGATTTAATGAGTTGCTAAGATAATAACACGTGCCCGTCTGCATCGCTTTGCGAAGCAATGCGGACAGGTTAAAAAATAGTTCGGAAAGGCAAAAATTTAAGGATAATTGATGATGCTATCCAAAAAAATTTTTGGAAAAAATGGCGGGTGATTTTTTTAGATTTTTTATTGTCTAAAAACCCGCGAAAGCGGTTTTTTTGTTTCTTCGGATGATGCTGAAATATGTAGTTTATAAGCGTAGATTACTATTTCCGCAGCATACCTTGATAACTTAATAGGTCTATCACAAATCTGATCTTCGCTTGCGGAAGCGCAGTTAGGTTTAGTGATTAGTTATCTCAGCACGCGCGCAACACGTGTTGAGATTGTAGGTTAACCCCAGTTAAATAATCCGCTTTGCGGATTAACTGCTTCGCAGTTATTTAACGAGGGGTGAAAATTGCAATAGTATGGCAGTTAATGGTTTTAGAAATTATTAACTGCTAACCAGCCTCGCTTCGACGAACGGTCTCCGCGAGTCGAGGCGGGCCATATTTAAATTTAGGAGCGGTAATACTAATGCATATGGCGAATGCCTTGACATCAAGAAGCGACGAAGGACGTAGCTGGCTGCGATAAGCTTCGGGGAAGTGCTAAGCAACTTTTGATCCGAAGATTTCCGAATGGGACAACCCCCTCTTTTAGAGGATCCATAACTGAATTCATAGGTTATGGAAGCGCACCCTGGGAACTGAAACATCTTAGTACCAGGAGGAAGAGAAAACAATTGTGATTCCGTGAGTAGTGGCGAGCGAAAGCGGAAGAGTCTAAACCGAATCCTTCGGGGTTCGGGGTTGCGAGGTAATTTGACTCGTTTAATCGGGGTCTTAATTATTTTTTTAGCAGAACATTCTGGAAAGAATGGCCATAGAAGGTGACAGCCCTGTACGCGAAAAGAAAATAATGGGATGAAATTATTCTCAAGTAGGGCGGGACCGGAGAAATCCCGTTTGAATCTGGGGCCACTATAGCTCCAAGACTAAATATCCTTGATGATCGATAGTGAACTAGTACCGTGAGGGAAAGGTGAAAAGTATCCCGATGAGGGAGATGAAATAGTATCTGAAACCATATGCTAACGAAGAGTCAGAGCGGTCCCGCTTAGCGGGAACGTGATGGCGTGCTTTTTGTAGAACGAACCAACGAGTTAGTTCTGTGTTGTCTGGCTAAGCGACGTCCGTCGCGGAGCCATAGTGAAAGCGAGCCTTAACCGGCGACTTGATAGCACGGACTAGACCCGAAGCCAGGTGAGCTATTTATGAGCAGGGTGAATTTGGGGTAAAACCCAAAGGAGGCCCGAACCCACGAGCCGTGCAACACTCGGGGATGACTTGTGAATAGAGGAGAAATTCCAATCGAACTTGGCGATAGCTGGTTCTTCCCGAAATAGCTTGAGGGCTAGCGTCCATTAAATGAACACGAGAGGTAGAGATACTGAATGAGATTGCGCGGTTCGCCGTAGCCGTCTCAACCAAACTCCGAATTCTTGTGTTTCTTATCTGGGCAGTCAGAAATCCGGGGCTAAGCTCGGATCTCAAAACGGAAACAGCCGAGATCGCAATCTAAGGTCCCTAAATTCACGTTAAGTGGTAAAGGAAGTGAAGTTTCTTATACACCTAGAAGGTTGGCTTAGAAGCAGCCACCCTTTAAAGAGTGCGTAACAGCTCACTAGTCTAGAGACTTCGCGCCGAAAATTCAACGGGGCTAAACGTGATACCGAAGATGCGGAACCAGTGCTTCGCACTGGAAATTCTAAATCCAAAATCTTAAATCCTAAAATAAATCCAAAGTCCGAAAATAATAATTTCAAAATCTAAAAGTTTTGAAATTTAAAAATTTGGTCATTGAGATTTGTTTGGAAATTGGAAATTGGAAATTGGAAATTCCAGCGCGTAGCGCTGGTTGGTAGGGAAGTGTTCTATGCGCTGTGAAGCGGAAGGCGTGAGCCACCGTGGAGTTCATAGAAGTAAGAATGTTGGTATTAGTAACCGCAATGCGGGTGAGATCCCCGCACACCGAAAGTCTAAGGTTTCCTGGGCAATGTTGATCATCCCAGGGTTAGTCGGGCCTAAGGCGAGGTCGAAAGACGTAGTCGATGGACACAAGGTTAATATTCCTTGACTGTTTAATGTTATGGTATGGGAGGACGCAGTCTAGTATATCTTGCATCTTATTGGATTGATGTAGACGTATTGAGGGTGCTTTCCAGGCAAATCCGGAAAGTATAGCCCAAGATACGGCTGGAGGTTTCTCTTCGGAGAGGCTAACGAGATAAAGCAGGCTGTCTAGAAAAATCTCTAACTTATCTTTAAACATCCGTACTAAAACCGACACAGGTAGACTGGGCGAGTAGCCTAAGGTGAACGAGTGATCCTCCGTTAAGGAACTCGGCAAAAAAGCTAGACGTAAGTTCGCAACATGTCTCGCCTATATCGCAAGGTATAGGCCGCAGCGAAAGTTTCTCAAGCAACTGTTTACCAAAAACACAGGTCTCTGCAAACCCGCAAGGGGAAGTATAGGGGCTGACGCCTGACCAGTGCTGGAACGTTAACGGGAGCGGTGCAAGCCAATCCCCGAAGCGCCAGTGAACGTCGGCGATAACTATAATCGTCCTAAGGTTCTGAAATTTTATCAAAGATTTCAGAAAGGACTGGGACGATTATTAAAGAGAAACTTAAAAGGAAAATAGGAAAAGTAACTGCTTATCCCGAGCAATCGGGATGTCAATTCAGCTATATGCTGGAAAGTCTGGTGAATTTGAAGCTACTATGGTATAATTGTTCCATAGATAAAACTATGAAAAATTTATGCCAAGTAAAAAAGCTATCAATGCAGACAATCAGCAGGAAAGACTGAAAACTATCGGTTGGATAACTGGTTATGTCGATGGAGAAGGATGTTTCTCGGTAAGTCTTTTTAGGAATAAAACTACAAAATTTGGGTGGCAAGTGTTTCCTGAATTTGTGGTGACGCAAGGCGAAAAAAGCAAAGAATCTTTGAAGGTTCTGAAAAATTTTTTCAAGTGTGGAAAAGTCTATGTCAATAAAAGATATGACAACCACAATGAAAATCTTTATCGTTTTTGTGTCAGATCCAAGAAAGAATTATCGGAAATAATAATTCCTTTTTTCAAAGAACATAATCTAAAAACAGCCAAAAAAGAAGATTTCAAAATCTTTGCGAAAATCATCGAAATGATGAATGCCAATAAGCATTCGGAATTAGATGGGATCAAAAAGATTGCCAGATTGATCGAAAAGATGAATCACAAAAAATCTTCCAAGTTTTTAGAATCCTCAGAGACTAAAAGCTGAATTCGCTGAAAAGCGAAAAAATATAGTCCGTTCTCTATGGCGACATAGAGCTAACATAAAGAGCGAAATTCCTTGTCAGGTAAATTCTGACCCGCATCAATGGCGTAATGACTTGGGAACTGTCTCAACGGAGAGCTCGGTGAAATTGCAATGACGGTAAAGATGCCGTCGACCTGCAGCAAGACGAAAAGACCCCGTGGAGCTTTACTACAACTTGGCATTGATACAGACGTTCAGCTGCCGAGAATAGGTGGGAGCCTTTGAAACCTTTCTTCCGGGAGAGGTGGAGGCAACAGTGGAATACCACCCTGCTGAATGTTTGTGTCTAACCCTGGGCTGTTATGAGTTAACGAAAACTTAATGACGGAACCGGCAAATGACAAAAAACTATCGCATAAGTTGTATCAATAGTATTGTTATTTGCGGTTCATAAAACGTTTTAGTTATTCATACCAGTCCGGGAACAGTGCCTGGCGGGTAGTTTGACTGGGGCGGTCGCCTCCTAAATGGCAACGGAGGCGTTTACAAAGGTCGGCTAGGTCCGGATGGAAATCGGATCGATAGTGCAAAAGCATAAGCCGGCTTTACTGAGAGACCCATCAGTCGATCAGTCACGAAAGTGGAATTTAGTGAACCGACTGTCGCATATAGGTGCGCAGAAGATCATCAGACAAAAGTTACCCCGGGGATAACAGGCTGATCCCTTCCAAGAGTCCACATCGACGAAGGGGTTTGGCACCTCGATGTCGGCTCATCGCATCCTGGGGCTGGAGAAGGTCCCAAGGGTTTGGCTGTTCGCCAATTAAAGCGGTACGCGAGCTGGGTTCAAACCGTCGTGAGACAGGTTGGTCTCCTATCTGCTGTGGGCGTTGTTGCTTGCGAGGAGTCTTCCTTAGTACGAGAGGACCGGGAAGAACAAACCTCTGGTGTACGAGCTGTTCCGCCAGGAGCACTGCTCGGTAGCTAAGTTTGGAAAGGATAACCGCTGAAAGCATATAAGCGGGAAGCCTCCCTCAAGATAAGGCAACTGTTGTGTCTCGCTTTGTTCGCCATGAAATGGCGAGCAGGGTGAGATGCAACACAATTTCCTAGAAGATGACTAGGTTGATAGGTCTCAGGTGGAAGCGCAGCAATGCGTTAAGCCGAGAGATACTAATAAATTGAAATTACACTCCTAAATTTAAATTAACGTATACCGCATCGCGAGAACATTTGTGTTACGCACTGCGATATACGTTGGTTGGCGGTCAATAGTTTCTAAAAGCGTTTGCATTATATGTTTGAAAGCTGTAGTATATAAAAGATTATGAGAAAATTTTTGAAAAAGTATGGAGAAAGTCTGCGTTTTATAACGATAATTTTTTCCGTTATCGTGATAGCGATTTTCTCATTTTATTTTTTCGCACCCGTTATCAACGCATTCTAGACGATACTAAAGAGAGCATCGTTTTGGTGGTTCTAGCGAAGTGGCAACACCCGATCCCTTTCCGAACTCGGCCGTTAAGCGCTTCAGCACCGATGATATCTAGATTCTAATCTAGGGAAAGTAGGACGCCGCCAAAACAATGCTCTTTTTTTGTTTTTCAGATGTGCTAAAATATGGTATATGCAAATCCTAGACAATATCAAGCAAGCTGCCATTGAATTTTGGCAGGATAAATATAAGCGCAAAAGAACCATAATCATTGCGGTTTTTGCGGCTATTTTTTTGTCCATAATTCTGTTCGCTTATGAAAAGATGAAGCCCGCTCCAAGCTGTTTTGACGGTATCCAGAACCAGAATGAGGAAGGCGTGGATTGCGGCGGGGTGTGCGCAAAAAAATGCGACATCAAGGCACAAGATTTGGTGGTCCAACAAAGCGGTTTTGTGCCGAGCGGCGCGGTTAATACCTATGACGTATACGGTCAGGTCGAAAATCCGAACAATTCTTTCGGCGGCTCAGAATTTTCGTATACGTTCAATCTGAAAGATGTCAATGGTAAAATCATTGCCACCAAGCAAGGTAAGGGATTCATCTTGCCGGCTGAAACAAAATACGTGATCGAAATCGGATTGCAGACAACATCCGTTCCGGCCAGCGTCGAACTTGATATTTACAATGTCAAATGGGTGCAATTCAAGGATTATTTCGAAAAGCCGCAGCTTAACATCGTAAACAAGGAGTATGATCAGATTACTTCCGGCGTAGGCTTCGGAGAAGCGTCAGGACTTTTGAAAAATGAGAGTCCGTACGATTTTAATTCCATCAGCATATATGTGATTTTGAAGGATGCCAACAATGCCGTAATCGCATTGAACTCTACCAGTATGCAGACTGTCAAAGCTGGCGAAGATCGTGATTTCAAGACCTTGTGGACGGATCGATTTCCGGGTTCAGTAAGCAATATGGAGGTCCAGGCGGATGTGAACATTTTCAATTCTTCTTCTTTTTCTTCGGGTTATTTTCAATCCGGAACATTGCAAAGTTCAGATTATCGGTAAACTCGTATGAGGAAACTTCTAAAATTGGATTTGATAATCGTGTCGATTGTGATACTGTTGCTGTTGATGGGACTTTCGGCTATATACAGTCTTTCGGTGAATGCCAATGAGGCGGGATTCAACAATTTCGACAAGCAGCTGGTAGCAGTCGTCATAGGTTTGGCTTCTTTCTTTTTTTTCGCTTTTTTTGATTATCGGGCTTTGAGCGCTGTCAGCACCAAGCTCTATTTTATCGCCCTCGCTCTTTTGGCTTCCGTTTTTCTTATCGGCTCGCGAATTCGCGGCGCTACCGCCTGGATAGGATTGGGCCCGTTCCATCTGGAACCGGTCGAAGTGGTGAAATTGGTCATGATAATTTTTTTGGCCAGTTTCTTATCCAAAAAAAAGACGCATTTCAGCATCGCGGGTCGAGCGGCGGTTTCCGTGGCCTTGGTCGGCATTCCGCTTGCCTTGATCCTGAAACAACCCGATTTCGGCTCCGCTTCCGTGGTAGTCGGTATTTGGGCCGGCATGTTATTCGCTTCCGGCATCAATAAAAAAGTTTTTTTCGCCTTGTTTATGATCGCGATCGCCGCCGCTTCTTCCGGCTGGTTCTTCCTTAAGGATTATCAAAAGGAGCGGATTATAAACTTCATTCATCCGCAAAATGATCCGCGTGGCAGCGGATACAATGTGACGCAGGCGACCATTGCCGTCGGTTCGGGCGGCATTTGGGGCAAGGGATTGGGGCAGGGCTCGCAATCCCAGCTTAACTTCCTGCCGGAAAAGCACACCGACTTCATCTTCGCTGTTTTTGCGGAAGATCTGGGATTTTTCGGATCGGCCATAATTTTGGCGCTATTCGGCATTTTGATTTATCGTATAAAAAAAACCGCCGCTTTGGCGCGGGATAATTTTGGTTATCTTATCGCGGTCGGCGTAATTATGATGCTTTTTGTTCAAATAGCGGTCAATGCCGGAATGAATGTGGGGCTGGTGCCGGTGGCCGGCGTGCCGCTTCCGCTTTTGAGTTACGGAGGCAGTTCCATGGTTGCCATTCTGACGGGATTGGGGCTTGTGCAAAGCATTTATGTCCGTCGGATCAAGGCAGGCACGCGGAATTGACTAATTACGAAGATGTGCTAAAATCCGATAGTGTGAAAATAGCGCAAAAACAAAGATATTATGACAAAAAATAAAATCAATAATATGGATGCCCTGGCCAAATGTTCGGTTTGCGGCCGCAAGCTAAGGGCGGACCGGATAGTGATATTGGATGAAAAAGAAAGGGAAACCGTGCTGCACGCCACTTGCTTCAATTGCAAGAGCGCGTCGATCATTTTTTTGTCCAGCAATCAGGCGGGCCTGGTAAGTGTGGGAATGGCGACTGACATGGATGCGTCCGAGGTTAAAAAAATATTCGGAACTTCAGCCATAAGCGCCGATGAGGTGATCGATGCGCATGAGCTGATATCGCATAATGACATCTTGCAATTAGTTAAAAACAGCAATTAATTTTTTAATGTTCCCGCCTAGACGGGAATAATCCGAGGGCTCAAGTTCCGCTTAGCGGCAACGGGAGAGGTAGGAATTAAAATATATGAAAAAGACAAAGTTGGAGGCGAAATCTCGCGTTGAGCGCGGAAGGAAAATCAGCAAGGGCCGGAAACAAGGTTTGGTGCCAGCTGTGATATACGGCCATGGCGTCAAATCCGAAAGTCTTTGGGTGAATGATCTGGACTTGCAAAGACTGATGCGCTTTTCCGGCGAGAGCGTCATTATCGATCTCGCAATCGACGGCAAAGATGATCGCAACGTTCTGATCCACGAAATACAGCGTGACAGAGTTTCGAATAAATTTCTGCACGTGGATTTTTTTCAGGTCAAGATGAATGAAAAAATTGAAACGGAAGTCGAGCTGGTGTTTGTCGGGGAATCGGCGGCCGTGAAAGAGCAAAGCGGCGTTTTGGTCAAAAATATGGACAAGGTGCTGGTGAAATGTCTGCCGGCCGATCTGCCGTCCCATATCGATGTGGATGTCTCCATGATCAAAACCTTCGAAGATCATGTCGCCGTCAAGAATCTGAAGATTCCGACCAAAGTGGAAATTGAAATAGATCCGGAAACGGTCATCGCGTCGGTGACGCCGCCGAGGACCGAAGAAGAATTGTCCAAGCTTGAAGAGAAGGTTGAGGCGGATGTGACGAAAGTGGAAGGCGTGGTCAAGGAAGAGGCGCCAGCCGAGGAAGCAAAAAAAGAAAGTAAATAAGCTCGCATAAAATCCTTCTTCGCTTCGGCGGGAAGGATTTTTTCATCGGCAAAAGTGGTGGTATAATAAAGCTGATGAAAATCAAAAAAAATTTTTTCCTGACAATTCTGCTTGCGGCATTCTTTCTTGCCGGTTTTCTTGCTTGCTCCAAACAGGCGGTTAGGGCAGATGCGGGCACGACGACCGCCGAAGACATTCAGAATAAATTGGATGATTTGCTGCAGCAGCAGCAAGATGCGCAGAAGCAGCTGGATGCGGCCCAGTCGAAACTATACAAAAATCAGGCGCAGATCAATTTCACCAAAAGCCTTCTCGCAAAAATCATGGCCAATATCAAGGCTAAAGAGGATGAGCTCAATAATTTGAACGATCAGGCGCAGCTTAACAAGTCTCTCTTGGCCGAGTATATGCGCCAGATATATTATGCCGACCAGGAAAATCCCCTGATCAATCTGCCGGTTTTTTCTGCCGATCTAAGCGATCTGTCTTCCAATTCCGACGACATGGCCAGTATCAAAGATAAGATTATGGGATCTTTGGCGGTTATCGATGCGGCCAAGACCGAGAACCAGAAAGCGCAGGTCGTATTGGCCGACCAACAGCAATCCAAGAAGCAGGTGTTGCAAGTTCAACAATCTCAACAAGTGCAGATTGCGAGCGATGTCCAAAATGCGCAGGCAACATTGCAGGAAATTCAGCAAAAGATGGCACAGTTGCAAAGCGATTTGAATAGAATTTTAGGAAAATCGTATAGCTCAGATGATATTAAGGCCGCAATAAAAAATGCTCATGCAGAAACCGGAGTTAGGGCGGGATTTTTATTTGGAATGCTTTCCATGGAATCTGGAGGTAATCCACTGGCTGGGAACTGTACATATAAAAATTGTGGTATGAGTTCAACCAGAAAAACAGCTTTTAATCAGATATGCAGTGGGCTCAATTTTAGCACTAAAAAATGTCAACGTATGCCGCTTTCTTGCGCCTCCAAAAATTATCCAGGATCCGGAGGTGCTATGGGGGCAGCTCAGTTTATGTCTGATACGTGGCTGAGGTATGAAGATAGAATCTCTTTTGCTACTAATGATAATCCAGCTGATCCATGGAATTTAAATGATGGTGTTATGGCAATGGCATTATATCTTGAAGATTTAGAAGCAGCCAAGCATGGGAAAACTACTATAACAATTCCGTATGCACCCAAAATTGATTCTAGATGTAATGGAAGAAGGGTTAATGTGAGTTGGGAATTTTATGCATCTATGAGATATCTGGGTTGGACTTGTTATGGATATACAAATTATGCTCCAGGAGTACAATCGTTAGCTAATGGATATTCGCAATTGTAATTGCAAAAAAGGATTGTGTTTTATCGTATAAATCTTAAAAATAGGCCTTAAGTAAGCCTGTTTTTTCTTTGGCAAAAACAGATCACAAAATTGTTGACAAGTTTTCGCGCTTCATATATACTGTTCCGCCAGACGATAAAAAAATATAAGTCTCGACAAGTTCAAAAGAACTATTTTTATTTCGCCTAAAATACAATTCAATCATCCTGCGCTTTCGCCTTCACAAAACTTCGGCAGAAAAAGCGATAGGAAAATTAATCATTAATTCGAAGTATATTCGTAGACACAATTTTATTTCAAAGATCGGTGTGTCAATCATATCCGCCATGCTGATCATCATTAACCTGACGGCTGTCCCAGCCGCCAAAGCGGCCTCGCCGCTGGATGCAATTCTGAATTTTATGGGGCGCCGTCAAAACACAAACACAAACACAAATAACAACAGCAACAATAATGACGGATCGGAAAATAGTGATAGCCAAGGAAGCGTCAGCAATGTTCCGCAAAACGTGCCGGATCCCAAAGATGTCGAGAAGGCGGCCGAGTTCGCCAGCCAAGCTACCGGCGTCGACAAAGACTTCTTGATGGGCATGCTGGTGGTGGAATCGAATCTAGGTAAAAATACGGGGCAATGCACATACCAGGAAGTGTCTGACGGCGCGCAGGCGGCTTATGATCGGGGCAGGTTAAGTCAATCATCATGGAACATTTTTCAAAAAAGGAGCCGGATAATCAAAAGCTTGGCTGACAGCTTGGGCTATGATTATAAGAACGTTAAGGTTTCGTGCAATCCTTCCTATGCTGGTACCGGAGGCGCGTTGGGCATTTCGCAATTCATGCCTGACATTTGGATGGATTACAAAGACGCGGTCGGCAAGATCGTCGGCAAAGCCAATCCGGATCCATGGAACACGGAAGACGGCGTGATAGCCATGGCGTTGCTTCTGAAAGACACGCCTGGAGTGACTGAACATAATTTGACGGCGGAAAGGAATGCGGCCAAGATGTATTTGTCCGGTACCGTATCTCCATTGTATGACTGGTATGCCAATGAAGCTTTTTATTGGGCGCAGAACTATCAGAAGCTTCTGGGGTAATTGATTCCCGACGTCAAAACCGGCATAAAGTTGACAAAGCCGCAAAAAGGGAGTATAATTAGTTTATACGATAAAGACGGGTGAACAAAGCCCGTTTTTTTATCGTTTAAAATCAAAATAAAAAACCAAAAACAAACAGTAAGGCAAGGTATTCCTTGTCTTAGGCTCAAGAAATATTTCTTAGAGCTCTATCCAATTAATCCCGGGCTTCTCTCGGGATTTTTTATGAGTAAAAAACGTTGACAAAATAAGGATTTGATGGTAGGCTTTACTTATTGAAAGGAGGGCAGAGATTGAAGACGATATCCAATCTGGTTCTTTTCATAGTAGCGGCGGCGCTGTTTTTGGCGGCTGCCGTAGCAATCAAACTGAATGTTGATTTTTCAGGCTCCCGGTGAGCCTTTTTTGTTTTTATTAAAGCCTTGAAATAAAAGCCATACTCGGATATACTTATTTTATGGACTATTTTGAAATAATTGGCGGAAAAAGGCTAAGGGGCGAGATAGATGTGAGAGGTTCCAAGAACGCCACGACGCCTATTTTGGCCGCAACGCTTCTGACCAAAGAAGAGTGTATCCTTAGCAACATCCCTCTGATCGAGGATGTTTTTCGGATGATTGAAATTTTGGAAAGCATGGGGGCGGAAGTGAATTGGCTGGGAGAAAGAAAGATCAGTGTGAAGGCGGATCAGGTCGATCCGGAAAAGATCGATGTGGAAAAAGTGAAACAGCTCCGATCCTCGATCTTGTTGCTGGGATCGTTGAGCGCGCGTTTTGAAAAATTCAAATTGTATCATCCGGGCGGATGCATCATCGGAGCGCGGCCGGTCGGCACGCATTTTGACGCTTTGCACAAAATGGGCATCGATATCCGCGAAGAAGCCAAACATTATAGGGTGAATGCGTCCGATCGAAAGCCGGCTGAAGTCGTGCTTCAAGAATTTTCCGTAACCGCGACGGAGAATGCCATGATGCTGGCGGCGGCGATGCCTGGCAAGACCATCATCAAAATTGCGGCGGCTGAACCGCATGTCCAAGATCTGGGAAAATTTCTGATCGAGATGGGAGCGGAAATCAAGGGCTTGGGAACGCATACTTTGGAAATCGTCGGGAAATCCGAATTGCATGGAGCGGAGCATGAGATTATTCCGGATGCCAATGAAGCGGCGACCTTTTTGATTATGGGCGTGGCGACCAAAAGCAATATCAAAGTGAAAAATGCCAGAAAAGAAGACATGGATCTGGTGTTGGAAAAATTGAGAGAGTTCGGCGCTGATTTTAAAATTGGGGGAAATAGCATAGAAGTTATTCCTAATGAAAATTTAAAAGCGATTGCCAAGATAGACACCAGGACATATCCGGGAATTCCGACTGATGTCCAGGCGCCTTTCGGAGTTTTGGCAACTCAGGCTGAAGGAGAAACTTTGATCTTCGATACGATTTTTGAAGGACGTTTCAATTATCTGAGCGAATTGGAAAAAATGGGGGCAAAGATCAAGCAGCTTAATCCTCATCAGGCTATGATCATCGGGCCGACGAAGCTGTATGGAAGCGATATACGAAGTTTTGATCTTCGAGCCGGAGCGTCATTGATCATTGCGGCCCTGATCGCTGGCGGTGAGACTAAGATTGATGAAATATATCAAGTCGATCGCGGATATGAAAAGATCGAAGAAAGATTGCAGAAGCTGGGAGCGGATATAAGAAGAATAAAAGAATAAGAGAATAAGAATATGTTTATCAGAAAAATCGGAATCGATTTGGGAACGGCCAATACATTGGTGTTTGTTCCGGGAAAAGGAGTGGTGGCCAATGAACCGAGCGTGGTGGCGATTTCAATTTTGGATAACAAGGTTTTGGCAGTAGGCAATGAAGCCAAGGAGATGCTGGGCCGGACGCCGGACACGATCATCGCCAGTCGTCCGATGAAAGACGGCGTGATTGCGGACTATAAGATCACGGAAGCTATGCTCAAATATTTCAT
Organism: bacterium; assembly: GCA_021785125.1. GTDB lineage: Bacteria > Patescibacteriota > Minisyncoccia > Moranbacterales > UBA2206 > JAJYGF01. Next base: position 22,710 of record JAJYGF010000003.1, read on the forward strand.
CAACAAAGTCGGCGGCAAGTTCCGCTTGGTCCGTCCGGAAATCATGATTTCCATTCCGGCCGGAGTGACTTCGACGGAAAGGCGCGCAGTGATTGATGCCGCTATCCGCGCCGGAGCCAAAGCGGCCTATGTTGTGAAGGAGCCGGTGCTGGCGGCGATCGGGGCGGGCATTCCGATCAATTCGGCGGCCGGCAATATGATCATCGACATCGGCGGCGGAACTTCGGAAGTGGCGATCATTTCTTTGGGTGGAATTGTGGCGGCGCATAGCGCCCGCGTCGGCGGCAACAGATTGGATAAGGCGATCGCTGATTATATCAAGAGAAAATACGGGCTGGCGATCGGCGAACGGACGGCGGAAGAGATCAAAATTCAGATCGGATCGGCCTTGCCGCTCATGAAAGAAGATCATATGGAAGTTCGCGGACGCGATCTGACTGGCGGCTTGCCGAAAAACATCAAAATTTCTTCGAACGAAGTGACCGAGGCGATCCAGGATGAACTGCGCGAGATAATCGCGGCTATCAAAAAAGTTCTGCAGGAAACACCGCCAGAATTGGCGGCGGATGTGATGGACAAGGGCATGGTACTATCGGGTGGCGGAGCTTTGATCCGCAATCTGGATCAGCTTATCACTAAAACGATTGAAGTGCCGTGCTATGTGGCGGATGAACCGCTTCTCTGCGTGATCAAGGGGATCGGAGTCGCACTAGATAACTTGGATTTATATAAACGCACCATTATGTTAAGCAAATAATTTGATC
>JAJYGF010000002.1 GCA_021785125.1 bacterium
CCGATCTTTTTTTAATTTGGTATTTTTCATTCAACAGTGGTCTTAAATATTTCTTTATGTTTTCATTAAGATATTCTCTACCGAAATAGACAATCGAATCCTCAAGATTAATCAGATCTGATTTAAAGTTACGTTTTATTTTTTTAAGTTTATTCCTAACGATTAAAATAGGAAGAATAATCTTAGATTGGTTTATATTATTGATGAAAGCCAGCCTTTCATCTAAAATTTTGTTCTGTTCTGAAATGGCAGCTTCTTTTCTTGCAATCTCTTTATCTTTTTCTGCAAGTAGATCCCTGTTTTTCTTTATAATTTCTGATTTTCTTGCAATCTCTTTATCTTTTTCTGCAAGTAGATCCCTGTTTTTTGCAATCTCTTTATCTTTTTCTGCAAGATTCTTTTTTTCTAATTCACTTATTGTTTTCTCTATAAAAGAATATGTCTGCCAAAAAATAGCGTTCGACAAAGAGATTTTTGCGTTGAAACTTTTAACTAAATCTACCGCTTCAAAAAATTTTCCCTGATAAAATAGATTAATGAATTTTAAAAAAACATACTCCTCACTACCTTTTGCAAAAGATCCTGCATTAATAGCCATTTCAGATTCTTCGAATCTTCCCAATTGATTGTAAAACAAAGAAAGATAATAATTATCATCTTTTGTCTTTATAACTTCTCCACTTTTTATAGACTGAAGAATATTTCTTTCACGCTCAGTTATTTCTTCATTTTTTGCAATTCCAATTATTTCTGAAACACCATTAATTTCAACGACAATATTTTCAACATTATTTTTACCGAATATTTTTTCAATCAAACTCGAAAAAACCGCTTTATCGTAGTAAATAAGATGTTCTAGCGAATTATTAAACCAAAACTCGTCTTCGGTAGCTTTTGTTATGCACAGTGTCGAATAAAAGAAAATTCCTTCCTTTTTCAAAACTCTCTGAACCTCCTTTAACGTTTCACTTGGATCATCCAAATGCTCAATAAGATCGAATGCTGAAATAAAATCAAACTCTTCCTCTTTAAATGGCAGCCTCTTTAAATCGGATACGTCTGTCCATAATTTCCTTTTTCTAGCTTCATTAATGGCCTCTTCTGATATGTCCAATCCATATACATTATATCCATACTCTTTGAATATCTCCAAAAGAGATCCGTCGGCGCAACCAAGATCTAAATATTTTTTAAATTTTTCTGACAGAAATAATTTTGAAAAAGCATATTTACCCAAAACATTTGTTACCGGACTGGAAAAATAATTTTTATATCCAACCAGACTATCTCCTTGATTTTTTTCAAAATAATCTTTTTTATATAGTTCATCCAAATTTTCTGGAATTTCTCCCACCATAAACAAACCACACTCCTTACACTCAACTATAGATTTCCCATCTTTCCGTTGAGATTTTCTTTTCAAATTGTTTGATTTACACCAAAAACATTTTTGAGTTCTCATATCTATATAAAATCGAAGTAAATAACACTAATTCCATTTGTATTCCAATTTTATCAGACCTTCTTTATTTATTTCGGTTGACATTATTTTGAAAATATCCGATTTTTCCAAAAAGTCATAGAATGGTGGAACATATTTCCCACCGATACTGGCTTTTATATAATAAGTTCCTTCTTTTAATGCAACCTTCATAAAATCGATTTGGAAAAATCCTTTTTCTATATATTTTTTATAATCCACTTCTTCAAAATCAGAGTGCACACCGGTTATATAAATATTCTCTTGATTATATAAACCAACACCGAAACTAAAATATTCTTTTTCTGTATTGCTTTTTATCTTAAAATAAATTCTTGCAGAAATATCCTCCCCTGTCTCAAAAACATTTTTAGGCTTTCCGTCTTTATCCAAAAATTCCACCCGGGTTATTTTCGCCGGCTTGTTCCTTTCGGCCTCTTCCTGTTTTTTCTTTTCTTCCTCGATTCTTCTCTTTTCCTCCGTTGTTGCTTTTTGGATACGCTTTTCTTCTTCAATCTTATTCCGCTTTTCCTCCTCCGCGATTCTTTTTTCCTCGTCCGACATATTCTGATTTATATATTCATTCCCAACCTCTTCCGCATTTCCAATCTTCATGATTTTTCCATTCCTGACAAGCATGGCTCGACCGCAATAACGCTGGACTGTGGCGATGTCATGAGTCACCAGAATGACCGTCTTGCCCATCTCCTTGTAACGATTAAATTCCGTCAAGCATTTCGATTGGAAATTGCTATCTCCCACCGCCAAGACTTCATCCATGAGAAGAATTTCGCGATTCGCATGGATCGCGACGGAAAAAGCCAGGCGGACTGACATTCCAGATGAATAATTTTTCAGTTTTTGGTCAATGAATCTTTCCAGTTCGGAAAAAGCCACGATATCATTGAACTTTTTGTCGATCTGTTTTTTGCTCATGCCCAAGACCGTGGCGTTGAGATAGATATTGTCGCGGCCGGACAACTCCGGATTGAAACCGATGCCCAATTCCAAAAATGGCGAGATGAGGCCGTTCACATGAACCTTACCCTTGTCTGCTTGATATATGCCCGCCAAAACCTTCAAGAGCGTGGATTTACCTGATCCATTACGGCCGATGATGCCGAAAAATTCGCCTTTCTTCACTTCAAACGAAATGCCGTTCAGGGCCTGGAATTCTTCATATGATTTTTTCTTGAACGCCGAAATTGCCGCTCCGCGGAGAGATGTGATTTTTTCATGCGGTATTCTGAAGGTCTTGGAGACGTTTTCGACTTTGATAGCGATGTCGCTCATAGTTTAATTTAAAAGTCTAAATTTGAAATTTGAAATGAATTTTAAATGCCTAAATTTTAATTTCTTTGTTTCTGCCTTCAATGGTAATAATAATCTTTGAAAATATCATGGTCAATTCATGCGCTTCTTGCCAGTTAGTTCTGCATAATTCCGCGTTTTCCGGACTTGCCTTTGCCAAAAGTTGCAGCCAGTATTTCGTCTCTTTGCATTCTTTTTTGCAGATATAAATTTTGTTTTTGAAATCTTTTTTTGAACTTGCGCCGTTTGCTTCGCAATAATTTGCACCGACACTAGTTCCCGATCGTATTATTTGGTTCAATAGCGGCATTGTAACAATATCTTTTTTTATTTTTCTGACCAAATCTATAATTTCTTCACTGAATTTCATTGTCCGATCTTCAAGTGTGTATTTGCTTTTTGTTTCTGTCATTTAAAATTTAGTATTGATTTAAATTTTAAATTTAAAAATTAAAATTAAACGTTTTGCGCCTTATTCCCACTATACTCTCTTTCCTTCCCTTTTTCAACCTTGACTTTCGGTTGTACCCAATATGGCAAAAGTGGTATAATTAGGCTGGTAAAATCAGATAAAAGCGTGAAAACACAAACCAAAATCTTCATATTTTTAGCCGGAATATTTTTTTCTTTTTTCTTCGGAAAAACATCTTTGGCCGCGTACCAAGACGAGGGCACGGCTTTTTACGCGCAGACGAATTCCTCGGGATACGCGGCCGAAGGCATCGCTTTTTACGCGTATGATCCCGGCGCCGCGCAACCAAGCGGAACGCTTCCGGTTTATCGTTTTTACAATTCGACCACCGGCGACCATTTCTACACCGCTTCGGAAAGCGAAAAAGACAGCCTCGTGAACAATTCGTCATCCGGTTATTCCCTGGAGGGCACTGTTTTTTTCGCGGACGCTTCCCAGGCCGATCCTGCTGAAGTTGCGGTCTATCGGTTTTATGATTCCATCAAAGGCAAACATTTCTACACCGCCTCGACCGACGAACGGAATGCCTTGCAAAACAATCCGCAATGGGGTTACGCGTATGAAGGCGTCGCTTTTTACGCTTACCCTTCCCAAATCACCGGAACGCTTCCGGTTTATCGTTTTTACAATTCGACCACCGGCGACCATTTCTACACCGCTTCGGAAAGCGAAAAGGACAGCATTTCTCAAGCACCGGTATATCGTTTCTATAATCCGACCACCAAACATCATTTTTATACCGCTTCCGAAAGCGAACGCAGCATAGTCGCAAACACTTCGCAAAGCGGTTATCTTCCGGAAGGCATCGCTTACTACGCTTATAACACTCAAATAACCGGAACTTTGCCGGTCTATCGTTTTAACAACTCGTCCACCGGCGACCATTTCTACACCGCACTCGAAGCGGAAAAAAATTCTTTGATCAGCAACGCCCAATCCGGCTACGCGTATGAAGGCATCGCTTTTTACGCTTATGCCACCCAGTCGAACGGTTCATCCCCCGTCTATCGTTTTTACAATCCGACTACCGGCGACCATTTCTACACGGCTTCCGAAAGCGAAAAAAATTATCTCCTGCTCTCGCCCCTCGGGCCGGACATTTCCGTCGGTATCGGCTATTATTCAAAGCCCGACATCCAAGGTTCGCCTTTCCAAATTGATGCCAGCAAGACATATAACATCAAAGACAACAACGGCAACATTATCGCCACGGCCGATGGAAACACCACAACTAGTGTGACATATACGGACAACGGAAATTTGCAGGTCTCCAACAACAGCCTGACCGCGACCATCGTTAATTCCAATATAACTTTCGACGCGGCTGACGGCGACAACACAACCATGGTTTTCAACATCCACCGCTCCGACAATTCATCCTTGGCAAATTATTATTCAAGTTCGCTCGACCATTATCGCGGCACGATCAAGATCCAATATTATCGCGGACCGGACATTTATAACGACAATACCGGCAGTACCGTAACCCAGATCTGGGTCATCAATACCCTGCCTTTGGAAGAATATGTCTGGGGCGCCGGCGAATTGACCGGTACCGGCCCAATGGAGCATACCAAAGTCATGACGACGATTTTCCGCACGTATGGTTATTGGTACGTGAAATATGCCCCCAAGTATGCGCCGCTGGGATTCCAGATCCGGAGCGATTCGGGATCCCAGATATACAACGGATATGACTGGGAGACGCAATATCCAAACATCAAGACCGCCGCGCAAGACACCCAAGGGACCATCGTCAGCTATGGCGGCGATGTGGCCCTGACGCCGTACAGTTCGTGGTCGGACGGAAACACGCGAAGCTACCAGCAGGTCTGGGGTTCCACCGATTATCCGTGGTGCCAATCAGTCAGCGATCCGTACGGAAATTGGTACAGTTACAATTCCGGCACTCTTCCGGCCGGCAACCACATGGTGGGCCTCATCGCCCACGGATCCTTGAATCTGGCCGGCAGTCCATACGATTGGACTTATGACCGGATTTTGAAATATTATTACACTGGAATTTCATTGAATCCATTTTATTAAGATACAAGACACAAGATACAAGCAACAAACAAATACACAAATAACAAATATCAATATACAAATGCAAACTAGTAATCAAGCTAGAAAATTCGATCTTGAAGAGCGCACAACTAAATTTGCAATAGCGGTTGTACGGTTATGCAAAAAACTTACCAAAAATCCCATGAATGATCGATTTATTGGACAAGTGGCAGGAAGTGCCGGATCGGTAGGTGCGAATTATCGAGAAGCCAATGACGCATTGGGAAAAAAGGACTTTATTTTGAGAATGAAAATTTCCAGAAAAGAAGCCAAGGAAACAATGCATTGGCTTGAACTGATCAAAGAAGCTAACCCTGAATTTACCGAGGAGATAAACATCCTAGGCAAAGAAGCAACCGAACTCAAAAACATCCTCTCATCAATAATTGAAAAAGTTTCAAATAGTACGAAAGATAATCAGAAAAAATTTTAATATTGAAATTTGATTATTATTGAACATTGTTTGGTTATTGTAACTTGTTTCTTGTTTCTTGCATATTTATGCGAATCACTTTCAATAAAATTTTTCTTGTTATTTTTCTGGCCGCTCTCGGCGGGCTGTCTTGGTACACCTATAAAATTCTGGAACACCAATATTTCGGCAGTGAAAATTCTCCTCAAAAAACTCAGCAAAATTCTTCCCAAAATAAATCGGCCGACATCTCAAATGGCACACCCGACAAGTCGGTCGGCTCCGACCCGGTTGAAAATCCAAATGCCGCGCCGCCGAGCAAAACAAACAGCCCAAACAGTCCCGACAATTCCTCATCCGCGCCGATCAGCATAAACGACAGGAATCCCGGACCGGGCAGCATGCTGGCCCACATCACCACCGAGCATTGCGCCACCAACTGCCAAGCTTTCGCTTCGGATCTCTCGCTTCTGGAATATTGCCAAGAGGTTTGCGGGATCATTCCGCCGAAAAACGTCTCCAATTGCGACGGCAAGAGCGGCATTGAAAAAGATTACTGCCTCAAAGACCTGGCCGTCACCAAAAAAGATTCTTCCGTCTGCGGCCAGATCAACGACGTGAATGTGAAGCAGACCTGCCAAAATCGGATCGCCCAAGACCTTATCGAAAATCAATAAATTTGTTTCGACAAATAAAAAACCAGCCATTATATATTAAATTCTTAATGGCTGGCAACGATAAGCAAATTCATACGCAATCTTTTCAAAAGATATACCATTGTCTTTTTTTGTGCATGCATTGACTATATCCATAGCCCGCATGGCATCCATTGACAGATAGCAATTAAGGCGTTTTTGGAAATTTTTTTCAACACGCGCTTTTTTCTTGCTTTTCCGTGACATGCCGGCTCCTTTCTCCATACTTGTTAAGATAAACTTGCTTTTGTAAATTTCATAGCATAAACCGATGGTTCTTGTCAAGAGAGAACCGCTTTTGCCATTAAGCTCCTACTCTTGTCCCTTCGGCACCCGGCATTTGATGAATTTCAAACTGTCTATCAACAACTCCTTCCCTTGATCGGTTATTCCGCGGTTGTTTTTGCGGCCGATCCGGCTTATCAGAATATCGATGTTCCTGTTTATGTCGCGTCCGAAGTACGCCACGATCACTTTCCTGACGAGATTGGCGATTTTTGAATTGTTCCATTTTTCCATGAAGGAAATTTTCATCTTGATCATTCTTAAGTTTTGCAGAAGGGACATTTTTTCACTCCGCCTTTTTATCATTCCCAGATCGGAATAATGGCTGACATTTGAAATTATGGAATCGATGTCCGCCGCCACCTTGAACGAAACTTCTTTCTCGGCGGAGTTTTGCGCCTCGTCCGTCGCGGATATCTTTATCTTGTGATCGCCAGTTTTTTGCAAAGACAGATCCAAAGAAAGATCATCGATCTTTTGATCATCCAAATAAACATCAGAGGAAATCTTATCGGGAGCCGATTTATCGTCCTCCGCCTTGTAATCCGTCTTCAAAATCTGATCGTTCAAATATTCTTTGCCGTCTTCCGGAACATTTATCGTTATGGTCGGGGGAGTCGTGTCTTTGTCCGCAACCACGTCGTTCCCGGAAACAACTACTGTTTTTTCGTCCTGCGCTCCAACCGTAGTCATTCCTTCGATTGTGCCGGATGATTCAACCGCATTCTGCGAATCATCCGGATTCTCGGAAATTTTCGTCGCCTCTATGTGATAGGCCCCGTCTCCGGTTCCCTGCGTCAGGATTTTATATTCCCCATTGGTCGGATTCGGAATGGTCACAAATTCCGAATTTGTCTCGTAACCGGAATAATATGCGCCGTCTATCTCGTTCAAAATGTTTCCCGTGTCGAAATCTTTCCCGATCCTCTTCCCGTCCGGCGCGACTATCTGGATATCGACGGGAGAAAAGACTTGAAATAGCAACATAGATCCTATTTTTATGTAACTGGCCAAATGGGACGGGACATTGCCGGTTATTGTTTCATATGTCAGATCGGCAGCGTTGGTCGGCAACATCATATGCGACGAATCGATTTCCTTTTCTTCATAAGAAGTGATGCCTGTGGCAGATTCCAAGGGAACTGTGCCGTCCCCTTTTCCTTTTTCAAGCCCATGGTCCCCGTCGACGGAATCAAAATTTTCAGGATAGCCATATTCCCACAATGAACCGGGCGAACCGATGTTTCCCACCCTGATCTTGTCAACCGTGCTTGCGCCATCTTTCAAGTTTCCGACAATATTCGTGAAAACAACCGGGCTTAGCTTTGAAACATTGCCAGCAGAATTCAAATTTTCCAAAAATTGATTTGCCGGATACCCGGATGGATAACTTCGCATGGCATTTTGCGTCGTGTCCCACAGATAATCATAAGTCGGCAACAATTCTTGCACTGAAGTTATGGGTCGATTTTTCAGGTAATCGAAAAGATTTGCATAACCATTTTCCTTGCCTTCTTGTTTAAATATTTTATCTAAGACGAAACCCATTAAATCAGAACTGGAACTTTTTAGTTCTCCACCCTCCCAAGTCAGATAATCTATCGGAGCTCCATTTTCCGGCGTGCCTAATGTTACCAATTGGTCAATATCATTTTGATAATAATCCGATTCTATGTACTGCCTTGTCAAAAGCCCGCCCATGGAATGGGCGACAACATCGACTTCCGGCCAATTGGCAATCTGTTTTACTTCATTTATTTTGTCTCTTAATAATTTAGCGTTATCAATATTGCTGTCGCGCCATTCATAAGGAAACTTGAACAAATCTTTGCCGGGAGTATATCCGTTTTCTTTGAACGTATCGTACAGCCAGTCATAAACCATCGGAACCAAAATTTTGTTTCCCATAAAATCTACCGTTCCGATTATTCCGGGAACGATTATGATCGGATCATGAAAATTGGGATCTTTCAGAAAATTAGACGAATCGATATCCCCATCAATCTTCGTATAATAGCAATATTTGCTTGTTCCGTACGTATAGCAGGATTGGTCCGGGCCATCCGCGCTTCCCCACCAATCATATTGGAAGTTCGGCAATTTCGAATAGGATCCGCGGATAAAGACATCCACGATTTTATTATTTTCAAATTTTGTCCGATTGACTTTTATCTTGTCGTAACTGCTGTTCATTATATAGATGGCCACGTCATTGTCATGGAAATTGCAGCCCTCGACATCCAGCGCCCCTCCATTGATCTGGATGCCGCCCTGATAGAAGGCGTCAGCGGCATTAAGGATGGTGTTGTTGCGGACAAGGCCGACCGATGCGCCGCCGCCGCTCACATCCGTATTGCGCATGATCATCTTGCCGGACGATTCAACCGGCAGGGCAAAATTGGAATAGCCGTCGCCTTTTTTGAATTTGACATTTTCATTTTGCGTGCCTTCCGTGATCAAAGCACCTTGGACATCAATAGACGCTCCGGCAAATGTTATTGTCACGCCTTTTTTGATTACGAGAGTCGCCCCCGGATCGATAATTATCGGACTGCTGACGGCTTTGTCTGAATTCCATTCCTGATAGCCAGTTATATGTTCGTAGCCGTCTGCTGTTTGAGAATGGGCGATGAACCTTAACGGTGAAATTGGAACAAAGTTTAAGACAAAAATCAAAAACAAAGTGAAGATTTTTTTGTTTGGCATACTTTTTTAGTTTTATTTTTTAAAATTTTTAACTAAATAATATATAGTTATAAAAACTGATAGAGCAATAATTATATATGCGAGCTGATCTAAGTCTAGAAAATAAAATAAACCCAGCATCAACAAAGTAAACGGCAAAATCATCCATATTTTTCCAATCAATTTTCCAAGAAGCAGACCCAATATTAAACTAATTAAAACATAGCCTACCAAAACAATTATTCCAATAATAGCATACCCCCCAAAAAGTCCGTTCATATTTTTTATTTAACGTATTAAAAAATTAAAAGCCGAGGTTGGCTCGGCGGACAAAAAAACAACAAAAAAATTCAGGCAATCTGAAAAAAGATTTGGCATACATTTTTTATTTTTGTTTGTCACTCTTTAATTATAGGACAAATCCCGCCTTCGGCAACAGCAGGATTGTGGATAACTCTATATCTCTTCCGCGATGCGCGGAGCCAGCTTACGATACGAAATCACGCCGATCGCGAATGAGATCGCGACTGTCGCCAAAAACACGACGGTCTTCCAAAAATCCGCGAAGTGGTTGTTGATCAGCCCTTCCTTGGTGAAATGCACGATGAAAGCCATCGGATTCAACAGCATTATTTTCTGATAGCCGGCCGGGAGCATCTGCAGCGTATATACAATGGGCGTCGCGTAGAAAAGCATGGTTGTCAGGACTTCCCAAATCATTGACAGGTCGCGGAACTTCACGTACAGCGGCGCCGCCATCAATGAAAACGCCAGAATGAGAACATACGTAAAGACCGAAAAAACGATAAAAAGCAGGATCGACTGCGGGCTCGGCAAGAAACGATAGACGGCGAAAAAGAAGGCGATTACAATTAGGTTCATCAGGAAAATCAAAGCCGAGTTCAAAGTCGAAGCCAAAATGATCGTCCAACGCGGAACATAGATCTTCGTTACCAGCTGCGCCTTGGAAAGGAGCGACATCATGCCGGCCATGGTTCCCTCGGAGAAAAAATTGAAAATTATGATGCCGACCAAAAGCTGGAGGGAATAATAATGGATGCCGTTGCCCTTAGGATTGAAAAGGGATGAGAATACGAAGTTCAGGATCGTAAACATCAGAAGCGGTTTCAGGATCGCCCAAAGATAACCCAAGACTGATCCGTGATAGCGGAGTTTGAAATCGGTTTTGGCCAGAGTCCAGATCAGCTCTTTGTAATTTTCATGGTGTCGCATATTTAATAATTTTGTTTGTTTAATTGATACCAATTGATAAAAATTTTCATGCCGTCTTCAAATTTTGTCTGCGGATCATAACCCAGCATCTTACGAGCCTTTGTAATATCGGCATAAGTGATCGGCACTTCTGTCGCAGGAACCGGATATTCTTTCACATTCGCTTTTTTGCCCAGAATTTTTTCGATCACTTCTATGACATGCCCGAGCTCAACCGGACCGGAGTTGCCCAAATTAAAAATTTCATAGCCGAAAATCTTATCCAGTGCCGCAATAGCTCCGCCGACAAAATCTTCGATGAAAGTCTGGTCACGCTTCATTGATCCATCGCCAAAGCGTTTCACTTCCCCGCCTTCATCGATGAGGCGCGTAAACATATACGGAATCATATCCGGCCTTCCGCTCGGACCATACACGTTGAACGGACGAACTACATTGACATTCAGACCGTGCACATGATGATACGTGTAAGCAAGCAGTTCGGTGGATCTTTTCGTCGCGGCATATGGCGAAATCGGATGGTCGACCGCATCGCTTTCCGCAAAGGGGACTTTTTTATTCTTCGCATAAACCGATGATGAACTGACCAAGACAAAATTTTTAATTCCAAAATCTTTCGCCAGATCCAAGAGAACGAGTGTTCCTTTTATGTTCGATTCCTCATAAATAAACGGGTCTTGGATGCTTTGCCGCACATTAGCCCTGGCTGCCGGATGAAAAATCCGATCAAATTTTTCCGTTTCAAAAATATTTTTCATCAAAGCATAATCCGCGATATCGCCCCGATACAACTTATAATTGGAATTATCCGCAAATTGAGCGACATTTCCCTCTTTTATTTTGGGAGAATAATAATCATTGAAATTGTCAACACACACAACGTTGTCTCCTCTTTCCAACAATTTTCTTGTAACATGGCTTCCGATGAATCCGGCTCCGCCGGTGACTAAAATTTTCATACTTATAATTTAGATCTTAAATAATTATAATACTCCTCGTCATGGCTATTTTTGTTCGTATACTCCCGCAAGACCTTCTCACGCGCCGCCTTTCCCATCCGCATCCTCAACTCTTTGTCGGTGATCAGCTTTTCCAATTTTTCCACCCATTCATCAGTGCTATTCGCTACAAATCCATCTATGCCATCCGAAATTGCCTCGCGGAAAGTTTGTGTGGCGGCCGCGACGGTCGGCACTTCCAGAATTCCCGCCCCGGAAAACTTTATTTCAGACTTGGATTCGCAATACGCGTCGCCTATTTCCAAAGGAGCCAGATTAATATCGACACTCGCAACATTTTCAAAATGTTTTTCCCTTGGCACAAAAGGCGATACCCTTATCCTGCCCTTAAATTTATTCAGTCTGTTTTCGATCTCCAAAGGTCCGGCCAAAAATAATTCGACTTGCGGATATTTTTCCATGATCGCCATCAAGGCGTCGGTAATTGTGGCAAAATCACGATTATGGCTCATAGTTCCGCTGAAATATCCGATCTTTATATCATTACCAGGAGCTAAGCTCCTTGAACTCAAGGAGCTTAGCTCCTTTTCGTTTTCTAAAATATTATCCGCGATTTCCAGATCCTTATCGGAAAGCTTGTTCCGCACCAGAAAAACTTTTTTGCCATAACCTTCAAGAATTTTAGCTAAATAATTCGTCGATGTCGAACAAGTTTTCACATAACCGTCTTTCAGGATTTCTTCGCCGACGCCTTTTTCATATTGTTTCTTCTCGAAATAGCCCATGTTTTTATAGCTATCGGTCGCATGCATATATTTCGCATCAAAAACCAGGTCGTCGGTCTCAAAAATCATTTCTTTGTTTCGCTTTTTTATATTGTCGATCAATTTTTTGACCGCGGGCGTGAAAAGCGTGCGATGAAAAACAAACACCTTGAACTTATCCGCGAATTTCGGCAAGAAAGGATTGTCCTGAATCATCACTTCCGCCTTTATGCCATGCAGGTTCAATTCTTCTGCGACATTGTACGACCGATAGTTGGCGCTATCGCCGACTCCCCCGGTAACGAATAAGACATCGCCCGATTTGAAATTCAGCATCGTTCTGAAAAAAGTCGCGAGATAACCCAACGATCTTCGGCCGCCGACGATAATCCCGTCCCTTCTCACCGCAGCCATGGCCTTGCCCAATTTTATCAGATACAGCTTCATTTCTTTTCGATTATGCTCTTATATATTTCTGAAATTCTTTTTCCGGCCTTGTCCCATCCGAATTCTTTGGCGCGCATTTTGTTGGCTTCGCCTTTGATCCGGATCTCTTCGGGATGATTGGCAAAATGCAAGATTCCATCCGCGATGCCTCGGGCGTCCGTTCCGCAGAAATATCCGCCCGAACCGAGATAATTGCGATTATTGGTCCTGTCGAAACATACCACGGGCAAGCCAGCCGCCATATAGTTCAACATCTTGCCGCTGGCCTGCTTCACATCCGAGTCTTTCGGATCGACCGCGATATCGCAGACATTCAAGATTTCCGGCAGGCTGAAATAATCCAACGGGCTGACAAGTCGCACGGAATTTTCCAATTTATGTTCGGATACAAATTTCCGCACATGCTCCGCCGGAAAACCGCCGATCATGAAGAAAGCGTCCGGACGGCACTCCAGGACCATCGGAATCGCATCCAAAAGATAATCGATGCCTTTGTTGCCGACCAGGCCGCCCGTATATCCCACCATAAATCGTCCTTCCGGCATTTCCATCTCGCGTCTCAAATCTTCTTTGCTTTTTCCCCGGTCGAAGCTGTCCAAGTCCGTCCCGTCCAAGATCACCTCGCAATTTTTGCCGCGTCTTTCCTTTTCAACATCCTCCAAGCCTTCCTGCGAACTGGCGATCGCATAATCTCCCAATCTGTCGATAAATTTTTCTATGCGGCAAAAAATATTTTTAAGGCCGCGCTTCAGATAGCCATGTGAAACCATTTCTCCCGTCAAGCTCCCGTGAAAATCCGCCACCAATTTGATCTTCCGCCAAAAAAGCGCTTTCTGCACGATCCAGCCGATCAAAACCCCTTCGTGCAGATGGCCGTGGATCATATCCGGCTTCTGGGTGCGCGCCAGATAGAAAACTTTGCGGATCAACATTATGTCCAAAATTACTTTCTGCCAATCCGGACCAGCTTCCAATTTTTTATACCAGAACAAAAGCCGGCGGATCCGCCGCACATCTATTTTTGTCTCGACTTTTTCCGATATGTCCTTACCGATATGATAAGTGGCAATCGTAATGCCATGTCCCAATTTTTCCAGCGCCAGCGCTTCTTCCAGGATCCGGATATGCGTCCCTCTGTCAGAAAAAAACGGCGTCGGCGCCACAACCAATATTTTCATAAAGTTGCCTAAAGCTCGACCTTAGGAAATTCCTAAAGCCGAACTTTAGGCTTCCTTGCAATTTATATTACAGCACAAACAAAGGTTTGGCAAAAGCCTGATATCGAGATATAATGATATTTATGAAAATGAAAATGCCGGAAATCAACCTGAGCAAGAACCAGCTATTCACCTTCTTCGTCCTTTTTTGGATAGGTCTTGGCTGGCTCGCGTTGGCTTTATCCCTTCTCGGGATTTTTTATACGATCATCCTGACCAGCTACATATTTCTGGGAGGGCTAGTTCTGATCTATCTTGTCGTTTTCAATAAAAGACATTTGGAATTCAACCATCGTTTCATACTGATCCTCATCTTATCATTGGCGGCCGTGTTCGTCTTTGCCGCATACACAAATCCGACGATCTTTTCCGGACGCGACCAAGGCTCTTTGAGTGAAGCTGCCATCCAGCTGGCTCAAAACCACAAGATGACGTTTTCCTTTCCGGCCGAAAAAGCATTTTTCAAAATCTACGGCCAAGGACCGGCTCTTAACTTCCCGGGCTTCATCTATACGTCCAACGGAGATCTCATGACCCAATTTCCACTGGGTTATATCTCATGGTTGGCCATCTTCTATTCGATTTTCGGACTCAACGGTTTTGTCGTCGCCAACAGCCTGACTTTTTTCATATTTTTATTTTCATTCTATCTAGTCGCCCGTTATTATTTGCGACCATCTTCCTCAATTGCAGCGCTACTTCTCATTCTGACTTCTTTCATCTTTTCCTGGTTCTTCAAATTCACCTTGAGTGAGAATCTGGCCCTAATGCTAACCTGGTTCGGAATATATGAATTCGTCCTGTTCACCAAAAATCGCAAGCGACTCTATCTCTTGTCTGCAATCACCGCCTTTTCCTTGCTTCTTTTCTCCCGTGTCGAAGCCATCGCTTTTTTGGCGATTTTAGTGATTATTTTGCTAATCAAATACAAAGACTGGAAATATTTGCTGTTCGTCGTCATCGGTAAAAAACTGCTGATCGTTTTGGGCGGAATGCTACTCCTTTATCTGTTCAACATCGCGATTGACACACAATCGTATTCCGCCATGCTCAAAGGCATTCTCAGTCCGTTTATATCGCTCGGAAACGGCTTGAGAAACACAAATTCGGTCTCTTTCTTTTCAACGATGATATATACGATAAAAGTTCTGTTTTCCTACGCACTCTTCAATTATGTCTTGTTTGGAATCGTCGGATTCATTTATCTCTGGAAACACAAAAAATTCGAGATCCTCGTACCGTTTCTGATCCTGCTTCCGTCTTTCTGGTATGTCATACATCCCAGTATATCCTCCGATTATCCATGGATGCTGCGCCGTTTCGTCTTTGCCGTCATTCCGGTCAGCATACTTTACACAGTCTGGTTTTTTGACTGGTTCTTCCAAAAGCGAAGATATTTCTTCTATATTTTCACCGGCTTGATCATGCTTTCCAATCTAATAATATTCATTCCGTATCTAACGGTGGCGCCGGACAAAAACCTTATGTCTCAGATCCAGACCATCAGCAATTATTTCAGCAGCTCGGATCTAATTCTGGTGGATCGCGGAGCGACCGGCGACGGCTGGGCCATGATGACCGGACCCATGAATTTTCTCTACGGGAAGCAGGCAGTATACTTTTTCAATCCAAATGATCTGACTAAAATAAACCTTAAGCAATTCCATGCTATTTATCTAATAATTCCTGATTTCAATATCGACTCCTACAGGAAAAACGGCATTTTTGGCAGGCTCATTCCAATGCGGGATTATAAAATCCAGACCTCCATGCTGGATATCCAGACTAACAAGCAGGAATTGTACAACACCCCCATAGAACTGCCAGACAACACAAATGTGACAACTTATGGTAAGATATATTTATTAAGATAAAATATGTGGTTCGACCTGACCAAAGAAGCCGCGCTTGACGCCAAAAATTATAAGATATACAAGGCTCTGCAGATAGCTCTGTACGCGTCGGCGTTTTTATTGGCCGTCTACTTCGCTTTCAAAGTGATTTTTCCGTCCGCTTATTTTTCCTACACCTACGGCGCGATGGGAAGCGCGAATTCGATTAATGTTCCGCGCGATGCCGCGCAAGCGCCTCTTCTGGACGGCCGGATGGCCGCCGGACAAAATTCATACTTCGACGCCACGGCCAATGGAAATTTCTCCAAAATTGCGATAAATCTTTCACTGAACGCCAAATCGACAATGCCGGCAGCAGCCGAAATTCAAGTCCGAAAATCTTATCAGGCCTTTTTATATCCGGAGGGAGATCCGATCGGATTCAAAAACGGCACGCTCCTGAAGAATAAGACGAACTATTATCTGGTATCCGAAGGGGCTTTGCGCAAATTCGCCAGTCCCAACATTATCCCGTCTTTAGGATACTCGCAAGACGCTTTCATGGAGGTATCTCAAAACGATCTGAAATATAATCCGGCCGGCAATCCGATAACCGACAACAACAACTATCCGGACGATTCTCTCTTCAAGGTGGGCGACGATTACTACATCCTGCAGGCCGGCATCTTGAAAAAATTCGTCAGCACAGCCGCTTTTTTGGACCAGTATAAATCAGTCCAGGCAATCGCAAAAAACGAAAATTTCCTCACCCGCTACCCCATCAGCGAAGATATGGCCGGATTCAATGAAGATTCGCTCGTGTCATATGCCAATTCTATTTATATAATCAACCAGGGAGAAATTCTGCCGATCGACAGTCCGACCACGTTCGTCTCAAAAGGATTCGACTGGAACAACGTCGAAAAGGCCAGTGCGGACGAGATCGCGCTGTACAAAAAAGGCAAGCTGTTCAACATCGCCAGTCCTCATCCGGACGGAACGATATTCAAAACTGACACCGGCAAATATTACATGATCATGGGACAAAAAAAACATCTGCTGCCTTCCGACAATATCGCAAACTCATGGATGAATCACTCGATTGTTCCCGTTTCGGCCAAAAGTTTGGATATAACCGACAGCTGCGCCATAAAAAAAGACTTGTTGAGCTTAAGAACTTATTCATGCGAAATTTCCATAAGCGATCTGCAATCGCTGGACGGATCGGATTACGAGTTTGCCGTCAGCCCGAAAAACGACATCAGACTGAATTCGTTGAATGTCACTTTCTCGACCGCGGTGAACATGACCAATCTAAAATCATCCATAAAATCTATCCTAAGCGGCGTTAAAAACAACTATGTTCCAACTGCGACTCAATAAAAAATGGCTGCTCATGCTATACAAACTCTTGCATGACGCGCTGTTTGTCATGCTCATCTTTTTTATGTTAGCCCTTTTGGCCGAAGGATTATTGCCGGGCATCGTCTCTTCCCACTTCGCCCTTTACAAGATCGCGCTCCTGATCATCGGCGACATTTTGGCGGTTTTCGGACTGCGCAAGGCGATCGGCATCACAACCGAAGGGAATCTCGGCAAAAAATTGATCTATCCGTTTCTTTTCCTGATGTTACTGCTTCTGTTTAACAGCATGACCAAAATCAATATATTTCTAAACCTGTTTATCCTGGCTTGCATATTGTCCGCCGTGTATTTCATTGCGAAAGTTCTGCGCGAAGATTAGGAAAGCGGAACTTTTCATGCGGCACCTGTCTTGTCCGCAAATTCAATCTTTTAAAAATTCCAGCGTTTCTCGAGCGCATTTTTCCCAGGAAAAGTTTTTCGAATGCAGATAAGCCTCCTCAACCAGTCGCCGCGTCGAATCAATGTCCTCCAAAACATTCTTTATTTTATTTTTCAGGTCGAGAATATTTTTACCGTCGAAATAAATTGCGCAACCTTTCCCTATTTCTGTCAAAGAAGAATTATTTGCCGCGATGACCGGCACCCTGGCCGCCATCGCCTCCAAGATCGGTATTCCAAACCCTTCGTAGAGCGTAGGATAGATAAATACGCGGGCTCCGCGATACAAATGGCTTAAATCGTCAAAATTGGGACCAGGAACGATTATGATGTCTCTGCCATAAGCACTCCTCTTGATCCTGTCCAATGTTTCTTGGGCTTTCCAGGCAGGCTTGCCGGCGATAACCAACTTGAGATCGGAACCGGTCTCTTTTTTCAATTCTTCAAAAGCTTCCACCAAAACCGCCAGATTTTTCCGCGGCTGGATCGCCCCAGTATACATCAGATATTCGCCATCGATTCCAAAACGTCTTTTTACTTCCGCTTCTTTGGACAAATTCCGCTCACGATCGAAAAGCGCCCGGTCGAAACCGTGATAAATTACCTTGATTTTTCCGGCATCAACTTCCGGATAAAATTTCAATATATCGCTTTTCGTGTTTTCGGAAATAGCGATGATCTTATCCGCTTTCTTGATCGCCAAGTCCAAATACAGATTCAATTTAAAACGGTCGAATGGCTTGAAGTGTTTTGGAAATATTTTTGGCGCCAAATCATGGATAGTCACGACAGATCTGAGCTTGGGAAGAAAAAATGGGATCGCCTGAATAGACATCCACAGCGTATCCGGCTTGTCCTTGAAAAGCTCTCTCGAAAAAATCGTCTGGGTCCAAAACGGAAACGGCTTTATTTTTTTAATCGCATAGTTCGAAAAATCCGGAGGCGCCAGTTCCGGATTGAAATTGTTTTTATGATACAGCAAGAAGCCGCTTTTTTGATCGAGCGTGCCGAAATTTTTCAAAACATTCAAGAGGTAGACACGATTTCCATCGATCCTTTCTTGGTCCAGTTCCGCCGCATGAATAGCGATCTTCATCGGTTATTCTCGCATTGCGAATTAATGAATTCCAGCATGTCATCTTTGATATCATCGCGATCCAAAGCATAGGCGAATGTCGCTTTCAAATAGTTCAGCGGGTCTCCGGTCGTCAGCCATTGTCCATCTTTCAGCTCCTTGGCCAAAAAGACTCCGCCGTTCTGGACATATTTTTTAATCGCATCCGTGATCCAAAGCTCATTGCCCTTTCCAAGAGAAGTCTCGCGCAAAATATCGATAAATTTCTGATCTAAGATCATCCGCCCAAAATCCGCCAGCCTGGTCGGCGCCTCTTCAACAGATGGCTTTTCGATGATATCCTCGATCTCATTAGTCCCCTCTTTCAATTTTACGATCCCATAACGATTGACCACTTCTTTGGGAACTTCCTGCACGCCGATCATGAGTTTCCCGTTCTTTTCATAATCCTCCACCATCTGTTTCGTGAATGACACTTCCGATTTCACCAGATCATCGCCCCAAACAAAAACGAACGGTTCATCGTCCACCAAACTGGCAGCCGATAAGACCGGCGTTCCGTTTCCATACGGGCCCTTTTGCCTGACATAGATAAAATTGGCCATCTCAGCAACAGCCCCGATCTTATCGGCTAATTCTTCTTTTCCGTTCTTGCGCAGATCGTCTTCCAAGGCATTGCTGTGGTCAAAGTGATCTTCCAGCGGCTTCTTGTCCCAGCGGGTCACGAAAATAATATCCTCGATCCCCGCTTCGACCAATTCCTCGACAACTAATTGGATGATTGGCTTGTCTACGATCGGCAGCATTTCCTTGGGCATGGATTTGGTCGCCGGTAAAAGCCTTGTTCCAGAGCCTGCCACGGCGATGATGGCTTTTTTGATCTTCATAAAAATATATTTAGCGAGAATACTCTTTATTTTCAAGCTAATTGCGAAAAGTATGAATAGAGTTTTTATACTTATCAATTCCGGCTGAAAATAAAAATGTATTCGAGCGATTTATTAGCTTAATCTTTTTTTAGCCAGCGCTTTTAATTCAGCATTGAACTCCTCGATCGCTTGATTGATGATCGGATCGAAATTTTCATATATTTTCTTGTCCCTCACGATATTTCCAGCCTCAAGCAGCGTGTCGAACGTTCCGGCATCCAGCCATTCGCCGTCGAACGTGCTGACCATCAATTCGCCCGATTGCAGATAGAAATTATGCAGTTCCGTTATCTCGATTTCTCCACGATCCGACGGTCTGACTTGCTTTGCCGCTCCTATCACGCGATTGTCATACACATACAAGCCCGGAATAGCATAATCACTGATCCAATCTTTCGGTTTTTCCACGATCTGGATGGCCTTGTTGTTCTCATCGAACTTGACCACGCCGAACCTTTCCGGATCCGGAACTTTTTTGGCAAAGATCAGGCCGCCTGATTTGAAATTTTTTATTTCTTCTGCAAAATCTTTTTCAAAAATATTGTCTCCCAAAATCATGGTCACCGGATCCTTGTCAATGAAAGCTTCTCCCAGAATGAAAGCTTCAGCCAAGCCTCTCGGCAATTTCTGGACTTCGAAATAGATGTTGATGCTGTATTTTTTGAAAATTGAGCCCAAGAGATTCAAATATTGCCCGCTATGCTCCGGCGCCACGATGATCAGGATATCTTTGATTCCCGCTTTGATCAGGGTGTTCAGCGGATAAAAGATCATCTGGCGATTGTACACCGGCAGAAGCTGTTTCGAGGTCGTGGCTGTCAGCGGAAAAAGTCTGGTAGCTGTTCCGCCGGATAAGATTATTCCCTTCATAATAGTAAAAATAATTTTTTATTTCCGAAGAATTACTGTTTGAGAGCATTGATTTTATCTAAAATTTTGTTTCGGTAGTGTTGGATCGAGAGAAAATTTTAGCTAGAAAATCAGTGCTCGAGTTTAATTTTGAGGAAATAAAAATTATTTTTTATATTAGTATTTTAAATTCTTGTAGACAGAAAACTTCTTGCAAAGCACGATGACTTCTTTGTGGATCGCTTTCAAAGTTTTTTCATCCTTGTAATTTTCAATCGCCTGATTGATCCATTTGGCGATTTTAACCACTTCCTTCTCCTTTATGCCACGGGTCGTGATGGCCGGCACGCCGATGCGCACTCCGCTCGGATCCATCGGACTCCTTGGATCGTCCGGAATCATATTTTTATTGATCGTGATGCCGATTTTGTCAAGCGCCGCTTCCGCTTCTTTGCCGGAAACGCCTTTACTCCCAAAAACATTCACCAGCACCATATGATTTTCCGTACCGCCAAACATTATTTTAAAGCCGTGCTTTTTCAGTTCCGTTTCCAGAACTTTCGCATTCTTTATGACTTGCGTCGCATATTTTTGAAAGGCCGGTTTCAAAGCTTCGCCGAAACATACCGCTTTGGCTGCCACCTGATGTTCATGCGGACCGCCTTGAAAGCCGGGGAATGCTGCCTTGTCGATCGCTTCGGCATATTTTTTCTTGCACAAAATCAAACCTCCGCGCGGCCCGCGCAAAGTTTTGTGCGTCGTGGTCGTAACGATGTCGAAATATGGCACCGGATTCGGAATGGCTTTTCCAGCCACCAATCCCGCAATATGCGCAATATCGATCATCGTGATGGCACCCACTTTTTTAGCGATCGCTGAAAACTTTTTATAGTCCAATTGCCGCGTGTATGCGGAAAAACCGGCCAAAATCAATTGCGGTTTTTCTTTCAGTGCCATTTTTTCAAGCTCTTTGTAATCAATTTTACCGTCCTTGCCGGTCTTATATCGGACGAAATTATACACCTTGGCAGAAAGCGTCACCGGATGTCCATGCGTCAGATGCCCGCCATGCGATAGATCCATGCCGAGAACTTTGTCGCCTGGCTTCAAAACCGCACTATAGGCGATCATGTTAGCCGGCGCGCCGGAAAGCGGTTGGACATTGGCATGATCGGCGCCGAAAAGTTTCTTGGCCCGCTCGATGGCCAAACTTTCAATGACATCGATGTATTTTTGTCCGCCATAATATCTCTTGCCAGGATAGCCCTCGGAATATTTGTTGGTCAGAATCGTTCCCATCGCTTCCAGCACCGCTTCGGAGACATAGTTTTCCGATGCGATCATTTCCATCCCCTCCTGCTGTCTTTTCAATTCTCCTTTAATGGCGCGATAAATTTGCGGATCTTGCTTTTTGAGATTTTTCATAGGATTATTTTATTGATTCTAGATATTCTTCAAGCGCGTCTTTATAACTTCTAAGCGGATTTAATTTCGTGTTGATCAAAGTCGAAATATATGGCCTTTGAGCCGGCCGCGGAAATTCTTCGCTTGTTACCGGAATCACTTTCGTCTTCAACTTAGTCTGCTTATACAATTCTAAAACAGCCTCATACCATGTGCAAGCATCGCTATTCACAACATGATAGATGCCGAAAGGCTTTTCCGCTTCCAGAATTTCTTTGGTTTTTTGGGCCAGATCCGGCGCATAGGTGAAACAGCTGATCTCTTCGTCCACCACTCTTATCCCGTTAAATTGCTCGCCTTCGCGAGCACCGGCTTTGCCGGATTTAACGGGATGAACTTCCTTGTTCTTTTTGCCAGCTTCCAGCATCACATCAAAAAAACTTTTTTTGGCATTTTCAGCTTGGGCCGGTTTGCCGAACAATTTCGAAAGGCGGATAATATAATATTTTTTGGTATTTTTAGCCACCTCCTGCTCGCCCATCAGTTTTGACTTGCCGTAATTGGAAATCGGATCCGGTGTGGCATCTTCATTAAAACCGATCTCGGGCACGAAATTCTCATGCAATCCGCAAGTCGAACAAGAATGCGTGCAACCGGTCGGTTCCGG
This sequence comes from bacterium, assembly GCA_021785125.1. Classification (GTDB taxonomy): domain Bacteria; phylum Patescibacteriota; class Minisyncoccia; order Moranbacterales; family UBA2206; genus JAJYGF01. The sequence goes on from JAJYGF010000002.1 coordinate 22,587, forward strand.
AATTTCCGGCTCGCCATTGAAAACATAATCGGAAGAATAATGAACAAGCACGGCTCCGATTTTCTTGGCGGCTTTCGCCAAGTATCCTGGACCCCTGCCGTTGATTTTTTTGGCCATCGCAAAGCCTTCTTTTTCTTCCGCTTTGTCCACCGCGTTGTAGGCGGCGGAATTGATGATAATCCCCGGTTTCAGTTTGGAGATCTTGGCCATCACATCCTTTTCGTCCGTGATGTCGATATCTTTGATGTCCCAAGCAATCACTTCATTTTCTTTGTCTTTCTTGAAAGTTTTCACCAGCTCCTGCCCAAGCATCCCATTGGCACCTATAACTAGTATTCTTTTATTATTTTTATTTATCATATAGAATTTTTATAATTTTTAATTAGGATTTATTTATAAAAATGAATTACCCCGCGGCAAGCCGCGAGGTATCACAGCGGGAGTTTTAGTTGATCCTTATGGAAAGCTTTGTACTCCTGTTGGATACCTTGGTTTTTTA
>JAJYGF010000001.1 GCA_021785125.1 bacterium
CCGAGCTCTTGGAAAATCCAAGAGCTCGGTCCTGGGACACCTCAAAAAGAAACCTTATCTCCGACCTTTATGCCCAGTGCGTCGCTCAATCCGGAATTTATCTCAATCACTTTGTCAGCCATCGTTCCAGGATTTATGATTTCGCGCGTACCCAGGACGGCCGAAGCGTCCCTTTTTATATATTTTATGCTGCTTCCGTCGATCCAAACGATATCCAGATCGAACCGCATATCTTTCATCCAGAATGGATAGTCTCCCGCCCTGCCGAACACAAAAAGCATAGCGCAATTCCGGCACAGATCCGGCCGTCCGGACAATCCTAATTCACGTTTGGCGGGCGTAGAAACGATTTCGACCTTGAAATTTTCACCGCCCAACCTTATTTCAGTTGTGGTGTTTCCATAAGAAGAAAGACTATTTGATTTGATTTTGTTTTCATAATAAACAGCGCCGGAAACAATAAAAATGAGGAAAAAAAAGGCGCTTAGATAAAAAATTGCCGATTTTTTCATTTTTTCAAACGTTCCAATTTTTTATTTATAAAAATCAGCGACATAGCCATGATAAAGACGGCCGCAATCATGGTCACGCTTTTTCCGATAGCTCTGGTATTGAGAGCTACCACCGCGATCAACGCTGTAATGGCATAAAAAAACAACGTTATCTTGCGCTGCGACCAGCCGAGTTCCAACAATTTATGATGGAGATGGTTCCGATCAGGTCTAAAGACGGATTTTTTATGCCTGATCCTTTCCCCGATAACCCACGCAAAATCAATGATCGGTAGCGACATTACCAGAAAGGCCGTGGCAATTTTAGTGCCGGCAAAGATGGCCAGCACCGCCAGAGCGAACCCCATATACATCGAACCAGACGTGCCGGCCAAAACGATCGATGGATAGAAATTAAAAATCAAAAATCCCAGAATTGTTCCGGCCAAGACAAGCGACAATATCGCGACCGGCGGCTGATTGACTTCCGGATAAAGACTCAGAAAGAAAATTGTCAAAGCGCCTATCAGGGAAATGCCGCCGGAAAGTCCGTCAATTCCGTCCAACCAATTCATGGAATTTATCATCAGCACAACCCACAAAACCACCATAATCATGGAAATGATCACGCCTAAGCTAGAATTGAAATTAAAAACGCCACCGAACGGATCGGTAATGCGATAGATGCGGATGCCGAAAATAAAAATCAGGATGGCTACTGCCACTTGATAAAACAGCTGGGTTTTCCAAAACAACTCGCGCAAATCGTCCCAAAATCCCACAACCAGAATGATCAGCGTTGAAATCATGAATCCATAAACCTGATGGCTGATAAAGAGATCGCGGCTGGCGAGGATCGACAAATTGAAGGCGATTATCATTGCGATCCCGCCCAATCTGTAGGCTTTGGCGCTATGTATGTGCCTCGATGATTTGCGCTCTGCCCATCTGAATCTGCCGACTGTTTTCTTCAGCAAAAAAATAAGGACGACCGTCGAGACAAAAGAGATCAGAAACGGCAAGATGAATTTCGCCATTCGTTAATATTAGTAATTAATTAGTATCACGCTCAAGGAAGCCACCATCAGGCTCAATTGGATCATCAACGCCGCCATAAGGAGAATGTAACTGGCGATTCTTTCTTTCCGGACATAAAAATACATGGATAGCGCCGAATTTATAACAAAAATGATCAGTCCGATCAGGGGCAAAAGATACACTTGCCGATACCCGCCGATCATGTCAACTCCGAAATAAACGTTATAATGCAAAATGATGGGAAAATTGACCGGCTTGATCCAAATTTTCAAAATGACCCAATTTATCAGATTAGCCGCCAAGCTCAAAGTGGAAAGCCAGTCAACTATGTGGCTTCTGAAATAGCCGCCGATAAAATCCGGCTTCAAAAAAGCATGCGTCATTTTACTGATACGATTAGACATCGGGTTTATCTTTTTCACGCTTATTCGATGCTTGGCTTATCCAGCATCAACGGTTCGATGGTCTTCTCACTGCCGGTAATCTTGGCCACATCCTTGTCTATTTTTCCAAATTCTCGGTAAGCGGTATTAAAGTGATTCACTGTCGTTCCCAGACTGTTTTGCATCTTTCTCATGTAATCTTCAAAAGCTAAAATATGTTTCCCCAATCTCTCCACATTCATCCTGATCTCCTTGGCGCTTTCTTCTATCTGCAAAGCTCGCAGTCCTTGGAGCACCGTTTGCAGATAGGCCAGAAAAGAAGTCGGCGAAACAATGATCACTTTCTTGTCGCGGAAAGCATACTCCACAAGATCGCGCGTGTTGACCTGCACGGCTCCGACTTTGTTTATCAGAAGATCGTAATATATGGCTTCGGACGGTATGAACATGAAAGCGAACTCCATCGTTCCCTCTTCCGGCCTGATATACTTGGAAGTTTCGTCGATACGATTTTTCAGATCTTGCTTGAATATCTTCTCCAAATTTTCTCTTTCTCCGGAATCCTTGGCGGCTAAAATCCTTTCGTAATTTTCCAATGAGAATTTGGAATCGATCGGCACTATTTTATCCTTGACGAAAACGACCGCATCCACGATAAGATCTTGGCCGTTTTTTTCGCTCTTGCCCAATTTGTATTGCATTTGATAAGCATTCGGCGGCAAAACATTTTTCAAGGTTTCTTCCAGGAAATATTCCCCCAAAACCCCGCGCTGTTTCGGATTTTTCAAGATATCTTGCAAACTTTTCAGCTGTTCGGAAAAGTTGACAACCTGTTTGTTCGTCTCTTCCAGCTTGGTCAGGCCCGCCACCACATCCGCGATCTGTCTGTCCGCCTTGCCGATCTGCATCTGCGTCGCCCGATGCGTTTCGGACAGCTTGCTGTCCATCGTCTGCCGCAACTCCCGATTTTGTTCGGAAAGAGCCGCGTTTTGCTGTGAAAGCATAGCCAGCCGTTCCAGCACGGAAGCCATTTTGTCGCTTGACCGGTCGGTTTCCACTTTATTTTTGAGATCAAAAATCAACCAGGCCAATGCCAGACTGATCGTCAGCAGAATTACGATTAATATATAAAGCATGATTTATTTTCTTTTTGCTATAAAATGCTTCAAGCCGGGGATCTTGTTTATCAATTCTTCATGCGGTCCCTCCAAAAATTCCAGGATGAACTTATCCAGCATATTGAGCCGATATTTGAATTCTTCGCTGCTCATCAGGGCGAAATCTATTTCCTTGCCGATCTCCGCTTCCAAATTGTTCATCAGATTTTTCAGGCGCGCCCGCCGGATATCGTCTCCCACCAGGATCATGTCAGCCTTGCTCTTGCCGTAATTTATGAACACGCCGCTGATGACCGCCAGCTTCATGTTTCCGATCTTGCTTATACTCCCGAGGCTCTTACATTGAGGATAAACATTCGACTTCGAGATCAAATTTTTAAGTTCCGGATAGAAGCTGAAGTTTTGATTCAAAACGTATGACAACTTTCCCTTGCGGACATGGCGAATGATAAATTTCATCCGCTTGAGATTATCGATCTCTTTTTTCACTCCCGCACTTTTTAATCTATTCCGACGGACGATTTCAGAAAATGAATATTCGACATCCGGATTTTGAAGAAAAAAACGGAGCAATCGGGCTCTTTCTTTCGATCCGAACAGATCCTCCAAGATTTCAGACATACGTTTTATTGAATATTATGATTAATCCCAACTGTCTCCATTATAATGTCCGGACGCCAAAAAGCAAATAGCGCCGTTTCTCGCAATTGTCCCTTGCATTTTTAAATGCGCGCTTTTATGCTATAATACAGGCAAAAAATAAGGCGTATGATAAAGAAAAAGCCGGACAAGAAAATACCCGAAATCGAACCTCTGTTCGGCACTGTTTTGGTTTGCAACGATCGCAAGCTCAAGCCTTTCATAGAAACTCTGATCCAAGAACCCGAGAATATAGCCGGCCAAAATCTGGGCACATTGATCGGTGTTTTCGAAGTAACCGACCGTAGCGAGGATTCGTCATACATCGTTAATTATCTGATCTCAATAATAAAAAAAGAGTATTTTTCCAAGCCGAAACGCGGACCGATTGAAAGCCTCGAAGCCGCCCTTCACAAAGCCAATTTGGCCCTTTCGAAGCTGACGGAGCATGGCAGTATCGGCTGGCTGGGCAAATTGAACGCCCTGGTCGCGGTCATAGAAAAAAATAATCTGCACCTGTCGCAAACCGGCACGGCAGCCGCTCTGCTTTTACGTTCCAAGGCTCTGACAGATATAAGCGACGGCCTGGCGCCAAACAACGCGGAGCCATATCCCCTTAAGACTTTCGTCAATGTTTCCAGTGGACGATTATACAAAGACGACAAGCTCATAATAACCACCGACGGCATATATGACATATTTTCTCCGGAAGAAATCAAGAAGAGCGCGCTACGCTTTTCGGATGAGGATTTTGTCCAATTTTTGAAAACCGCCTTGGGCAACGAGCTGGAAAAGGCGGCGGTTTTGGTCATAGACATGCGAGAAAAGGATGAGCCTAAAGAAATTACGGCCGAAAAGCCGAAAATGGATCGCCAAGCCAATGTTTTCAGTCAGGCAGCTTTCATAAAAGAGCCATCCGCCAAAAATCCGCCGGACGAATTGCGATCTGAAATAGATCGG
>JAJYGF010000017.1 GCA_021785125.1 bacterium
GCAAAAGAAAGTTACAAAGAAAACTGCCGTGCGGAACTTCGCGCTGTCTAATTTCTAAGCTCGTCCGCTAAAAATCCAGGAGCTCCTGCCAGGAAAGCTGATGAATTTTTTTAACGCTCCCTCGCTTGAAATTAGAAACGCGCTCGTTATGCACGGGATATCTTAGAATATTTTATAAAAGCTTTTTGATTTCTGAAATGATTTCGGAAGAAATGCTTTCAAGCTTTTCTTTCTCTTCATCCTTGAATTTGCCCAGGACGAAATCGTGCGCTCCCAATCTGCAGACCGGCGCGCCTTCTCTTTCTTCACCGATGCCGATCCGGACGCGCGTGAATTTCTGCGTGCCGAGCTTGTCGATGATGTTCTGCACGCCGTTGTGGCCGGCGGAAGAAGAATCGGTGGCCACTTTATATTTGCCCAGCGCCAGATCCAATTCGTCCTGCACGACGATGATATCGGTCGGTGTCAGTTTATAAAATGCCAATATGGCTTGCACGGCTTCGCCGGAAAGATTCATAAAAGTTTGCGGCTTTGCCAGCAGGACTTCCTGGCTGTCGATGGTGCCCTTGGCGATTTCGGCATTGAATTTTTTGTTGAATTCAAAATCTGAAAAATCAAAGTCAGCCTTGATCTTATCAATAATTTCAAAACCAATATTGTGCCGCGTATCGGCGTATTCCTGCCCCGGATTGCCCAATCCGATAATAATTTTCATAAATTTAATGTTTTATATAAATACTTTGTTGTCGAGGATTATCATCCGCTTTGTTCAGATCTTCCATCGTACCTTCCTCCATATTATACCTGCTGACCAGATCTTTTCCAATCACCAACACGATGTCTGGCTTTGTCGAGCCTGATTTTTGAGGCGGAGAAACCAAGTCTTGGGGAATGTCGTAGGAAGCTGCGGCTGGCAGTTTGGTAACCAGTTCATTCAAGCTGAAAGGTTTCTGTCCGTCCGTCAGGTCGTAAGCCGTTGTCGTGTCTTGTAGCGCCTTGTCCGGATTGTCCAAAACTGTCACGTTTTTGTAGTTCAAGTTCTGCTGCAGCAAGTTTTTTATTTTTTGCAAAATTTTTGCGCCGCCGCCGCTCTCGTTGATTATGGCGATAGTCGCGTTTTCATCGGCAACTTCCTGGTTGCGCCGCTTGATGGCATTGAGGTCGAAAAGGTTTTGGGCCAGCTCTTGTATCTCGCTGTAATTTCCCACGCGCGGCACTAACACGAAAGCGGACAAGTCGCCGTATTGGACATGCGAAACCTCTAGCAAGCTATTTTTGCTCCAGGCATCAATGACGACGTTGTTGATATTATTGGTGTCCAGTTTTTTTACGATGCCATAAAAATCGCCCAATTCTTCCGGCTTGATGTCGGTGCGGATATTGTCGCCCAGGCTGTTGAAGAGGCTGTTGACAGCGAAAGGGTTGAGCAAGGTGCCGGCGGAGAATATCTTTTCTTTGGCGGCTTGCATTATCTGCTGCTGCCTTTTGGCGCGTCCGAAATCGCCCTGCGGATCATCGTGCCTTTCTCTGGCATATTGGAGAGCGGTGGCGCCGTCCAAATGATGGAAGCCTTTGCTCAATTGAAAAGTTTCATAACTGTAATTCGGGCCAGGATAGGTTTTGTCCAGGATGTCTCGATCATTGATGATGTCGACTCCGCCGACCGAATCGATGATTTTGCGGAAACCTTCAAAATTCAGCACGACATAATAATCCATATCCAAAGAAGTGATGGACTTGATCTCCTGTTCGATGACCCCGGCTGCTTTGTCCGGATCGTTATTGTTGGTTTCAAGCCCGTATTGATATACCGTATTTATCTTGGTGCTAATGTCGGTATCTGGAATTTTCACGTACAGGTCGCGGGGAATGGAAAAAAGTCCGACCCTGTCGGTCTTGGTGTCGAGGCTGGCGATCATGATCGTATCGGTCAGATTGGGAGCCGGATTTTCTTTGCCGCCTATTCCCAAAAGAAGGATATTGATCCGGCCGTTGTTATTTTTCAAGCGGAGCGGATCGGGCGCGGCGAAAGATTTCAAAGCGCCTATGATGTTTGCCGCTCCGCTCGAGCCGGGGTCGATTTTTTTGCTAGTTGTGTAGAATTCATATGCGAAAAAGATCCCGTAAGAGAGCCCGGCCAAAAACAAAATTGAAATCGTCCAAGCGGATATTTTTTTCGCCAAGGCATGTTTTTTCCCGGCCGGCTTTTTCGTTCGCGAGGAATACAGATAGTCGCGCGAGGAATCAAAAAAGTCGTGTGAATTGGAAAATTCAGACGAGCCGAAAGTATCCTTTTTTTGTTTCAGAATTTCTCCCATGCATTTAGGGTAATAATAGCATGGTCATGCGCCGATTATCAATTTTTTTGGCTTGATCTGGGACGGATTGACTCTTGTCAACGCCTTCTTTTTCTGATAATATTTGATGAGACTAACAAATTTCATAATTTAATGGAAAACAAAACTCCTTCCAATAAGATTCGAGACGAACGCTACTACGGCGTCGGCGGATTCATATTGGAAATAATCAAAATTTTTCTTCTGGCTTTTATCATCATTTTCCCGATCCGGGTTTTTTTGTTCCAGCCCTTTTTCGTGCAGGGCGCTTCGATGGAGCCGAATTTTGAGAATAACCAATATCTGATAGTCAACGAATTCGGCTACAAGCAGACGACGGTCGGCATTGACGGCATCAATTTTTTCACTATCAATCCGTTCAGGGAGCTGGCCCGCCAAGACGTGGTGGTTTTCCGTTATCCGAAAAATCCGACCCAGTTTTTCATCAAGAGAGTGATCGGACTGCCGGGAGAAAAAGTTGAGATAAAGAATGACCAAGTGATCATATATAACAAAGATAATCCGGACGGATTCGTGTTGGACGAGAGCGCGTATTTGCCGCCGAGCAACAAAACGATCGGTGAAATGGCCATCACTTTGAAAGATGATCAATATTTTGTGATGGGAGATAATCGTCTGTTCAGTTCGGATTCCCGTTCATGGGGTCCAGTGCCGGCATCGGACATCATCGGCAAAGCGGTGTTGAGAGCGTGGCCGCTCGATAAGATTTCAGTATACTAATAATTTTCAATGATCAATGATCAGTTCTCAATGAATTTTCAATGATCAATTTTCAATAATTAAGGCATTGGAAATTGTAAATTGATTGTAAATTGGAAATTGTAAATTGAGAATTTTAATCCTATGGCTAGAATCGTGAAAAAAGCCGTTTCGAAAAAGACGCCGGCCAAGAAAGCGGCCAAAAAAACCGCGCCGAAAACCAAAAATGTCGAACCAAAGAAAGAAGCGGAACCCATAATGCTACAACCGCCGCGAGGCATGAAGGATATTCTGCCGGATGAACAGGGCTATTGGGATCAGGTCAGGCGCGTGACTGAAAGATTGTCGCGCGATTACGGTTTTTCCAGGATCGACACGCCGCTGGTCGAGTTCAGCAATCTTTTCAATCGCGCTGTCGGCGAAGGAACGGATATCGTGGATAAGGAAATGTACGCCTTCGCGACCAAGGGCGGCGACAAAGTGGCACTCCGTCCGGAAATGACTGCCGGCATCGCCCGAGCCTACATTCAGCACGGTATGAGCATTTTGTCGAAACCGATCAAGCTTTTTTCAACCGGGCCGGTCTATCGTTATGACCGTCCGCAAGAAGGCAGATATCGCGAATTCTACCAGGTTAATTATGACGCTTTCGGCGAGCAAGACCCGATCTTGGACGCGCAGATGATCCAAGTGGCGGCACGCGTGGTGCAGAATCTCGGCATCAAGGCCGTGCAGATCCAAGTCAATTCCATCGGCTGCCCGATTTGTCGCAAGGAATATAAGGATCTCCTGGTAAATTATTTGGAATCGAAATCCAACAAGCTCTGCCAAGATTGCAAGAGAAGGCTGGACACCAATCCTCTGCGCGTCTTGGATTGCAAGGAAGACAAATGTTTGCAGGTGGCCGCGGCGGCGCCGCAATCCGTCGATCATCTGTGCGATGAATGCCGTCTGCACTTTAAGAACCTGTTGGAATATCTGGATGAATTGGATCTGCCATACACCATAAATCCGAGATTGGTGCGCGGATTGGATTATTATACCAAGACTGTGTTTGAGATCTGGTCCGGTTCCGAAGAGGGTCGGAAGAACGCTTTGGGCGGCGGCGGCAGATACGACGGATTGGTGAAGATGCTGGGCGGTGAGCCGACATCGGCTATCGGATTCGGTCTGGGCGTGGAAAGGCTGATCATCGAGATGAAAAGGGTCCAGGCCAAACCATATCGCGCGCCGAAGCCGAAAGTATTTTTGGCGCAATTGGGAGACTTGGCCAAAAAGAAGAGCTTGAAATTATTTTCGGAGCTGGAAAAGAACGGAATCTTGGTGGCGGAAAGTTTCGGACGCGGAAGCTTGAAATCACAACTGCGCGTGGCCAACAAATTGGGCGTGGAAATGACATTGATCCTGGGCCAGAAGGAAGCATTGGACAAGACTGTAATAATCAAAAATATGGCCAGCGGGGAACAAGAGACCGTGAGCGTGGACAAGCTGGTCGATCTGGTTAAGAAAAAATTGAAAACGGACAATGTCGTGACCTATCACGACAATAATCACAATAACGGCTAATTTGATTATGGATTGCGTCTTCTGCAAAATCGCCAAAAAAGAAATTTCGGCGGATGTTATTTTCGAAACGGATGAGCTTATTGCCTTCCGCGATGTCCATCCGTTGGCGCCGGTGCATGTTTTGATCATTCCGAAACGACACATCGCCAGCATTAATGATCTGACTGACAAAGATATCGATTTGGCGGGCCGCATGATTCTGGCCGGCCGGAAGATCGCCCGTGACTTGGCAATTTCGGAAAAGGGGTATAAACTGTTATTTCGGGTGGGAAAATGGGGCGGACAGGAAGTTTCGCACATCCATCTGCACCTGATCGGCGGAGCGCCTCTTTATGAAGAGATAAGGCCCGAATAATTTAGAATTAAGAATTTTGAATTTCGAATCAATGTCGAATGATCGAATTTCTAAATGTCAAAATTTAGTAAATTAATCATTCAAAAATTAGTGTTTGATTCGAAATTAGAAATTCATAATTAGAAATTCTAGATCGGAGGTTTTTTTATGATCGAAGTAAAAAAGAAAGATCGCGAAACCAGCGAAAGTCTGATCAGACGGTTCAGTCGCCGAGTCCAGCAGAGCGGCGTTTTGGCGCATGCCAGAAAGACTCGTTTCAGGACCGAAGACAAGAGCAAGCGCGAACTTCGCCAAGGCGCGATGTATCGGGCCCAAGTCAAGAAAGTCGTGGACCGATTGAAGAAGATGGGCAAGTTTGATGATGAAAATTTCAAAAACGCTAAAAAGAAATTAGTAAAATAAATATGTCGCTCAAACAACAAATTTTTGAAGATTTGAAATCGGCCATGAAAGCGGGAGAAGTGGAAAAAAGAGACACGCTGCGCATGCTGGATTCGATGATAAAAAACACTGAGATCGAGAAGAAGAAAAGAGAAGAAGGTCTTAGTGATGCCGAAGTCCAAGAAGTCATCGCGCGGGCTATCAAACAGAGAAAAGACGCGATCGCCCAATTTGAAGAAGGCGGCCGTCCGGAGCTGGCTGAAAAAGAGAAGAAAGAAGTGGAAATTCTGTCAGTCTATATGCCGGATCAATTGAGCGAAGACAAGGTCCGAGAAATTGTGAAAGAAGTCATTGCCCAATCCGGCGCGACTTCGAAAGCTGAGATCGGAAAGGTTATGGGGCCGGCCATGGGGAAACTCAAAGGCCAAGCCGATGGCAATCTGGTCAAGCATATCGTCGAGGAAGAATTGCAATAATATCTTCAAATATATTCAAAAGGGCGGGATTCCCTCGCCTTTTGTTTTTTGTGCTAAAATAGATACAACAGAGTTAATCATATGCATTATCACAAAAAAGCGATCTTGTTCGATTTCGACGGCATACTGGTCGATTCCAACCCGTTTCATTTCGAAGCGCACCGGCGCGCCCTGGAAAAATACGGCGTAAAAATTACAAAAGCGGATTATATTGAAAATGGCAATGGAATGGACAAAGAGCCTTTTTATGAGAACATGCAGGAAAAATACGGCGTGGCCTTTGATCTGGCGAAAGCCAGACGGGCCAAACGGGAAATATACGGAGAATTGCTGGACGGAGTGCAGTTGGTCGAGGGCGTGGGCGGGATACTGGAGGGATTGTATGGAAAATTCAGGATGGCGATCGCCTCAACGACGCATAGGGATTACATCTTGAGAATTCTGAAAAATACTGGCATTGAAAAATATTTCGATGCTATTTCCAGCTCCAAAGAATTGGACCGCGGCAAGCCTTTTCCGGATGTATATCTTGATGCGATGGACAAACTAGGCGTTTTGCCGGAGGAGTGCGTGGCTGTGGAAGATTCGCACAACGGCATCGCGGCGGCCAAGAACGCTTCCGTGAAATGCATCGCGATCCCGAACGAATTCACCGACCGTCAAGATCTTTCCCAGGCCGATCTCCGGCTGGAAAACATCAGCCAGCTGACGGAAGAGGTGATAGACAGCCTATAATTTGTTTGTGCTATAATAGAATTATGAAAAAACACGGTATATTATTTGGTAAATGGATCATATTTTCCGGCTTGCTCGTTTTGATGTTGGCGATCATTTTTATCCTGTATTGGTTTTTCAGCGTGAAATAATATGAAACTCAACATCGAGGTCAACAATAAGGCGCAAAGTCCGATCGCGGATTCTTTTTTTGTTTCAATCGCAAAAAAGACGCTGGAGGAGGTAAGGGCGGTCAAGGGAGGAAAGGCTTTTGGGAATAAAGAGAGTTTTTCCATCAGCGTGGCGCTGGTTTCGGAAGAAGAGATGCAGAAGCTGAACAGGGAACATCGCCAGAAGGACAATGTGACCGATATTCTGTCTTTCTGGGAGTTTGAAGGGCTGGAGGGAATAAGGGGAGTTGAGGATGACGAAGTGTTTTTGGGAGAGCTTATCTTGTGCTATGATGATATAAAGAAATACGCGGCGGCGGAAGGATCGAATCTTTCCCGAGAATTAATCAATGTGGTGTCGCATGGCGTGTTGCATCTTCTGGGATATGTCCATGGGGAAGAGATGTTTTTTATCCAGAAGAAGATCGCGAATCTAGACATAAAAGCTTAATTATAATGCAGCGGATAAAATTATTCAGAAAAAGTCTGTCGCATGCCGTAGGCGGCTTGAGCTACGCTTTGCGCTACGAAAAGAATTTTCAAAACGAAGTAGCGGCGTCCGTCATTGTTTTTGCGGCCATGATATATTATAAGATTTCCGCCAGCGAGATGATCGTCTTGTTTCTGGTGATAATGGGAGTACTGGTGATGGAACTTCTGAATACGGTCGTGGAAAGGATCGCGGACATCCTGAAACCGAGCGTGCATCCATACATCCGCGTGATCAAGGATCTGATGGCGGCCAGCGTTTTGGTCTCTTCGCTCCTGGCTGTCATTATCGGGCTTATTATTTTTATTCCGTATGTGTTGGCAAAATAATCCGGCCGATTGCGAGCGGATGGGTTTTGTAATATAATCATAGAGATTCACAATAATCAAATAAGAAGAGCATCATGTCTAGTCGGGACATAATTGTTGGCATTGACGTGGGTTCGTCAAATGTGCGGACCGTGGTCGCGCAGGTTTTTCCGGAAGAAGCGAATCCCAGGATAATCGGAGTGGGCACCGCTTTTTCCAACGGCGTACGGAAAGGCATCATAGTCGATCTGGAAGAGACGGCTCGGGCGATCAACGAATCGGTGGAGCAGGCAGAGCGGACGGCGGGAGTGAATGTAAATCAAGCGATTGTCAGCATCGGCGGGAGCCATATAACTTCGCAAAATTCCAAAGGCGTTATCGCTGTGGGACGCGCGGACGGAGAAGTTACGGAAGATGATATCGCCAGGGTAATCAATGCGGCTCAAGCGATCTCCATACCGGCCAACAAAGAAATCATCCATATAATTCCGGAAAATTATGCGTTGGATGACAACAAAAGCATCAAAGATCCCTTGGGCATGAACGGAGTCCGTTTGGAAGTGGACGCAATGATTATTGAAGGCTCGACGCCATTTATTAAAAATCTGACCAAATGTTTCGATCAGGCGGGGATTTCCGCCCGAGATTTTGTGCTGGCGCCGCTGGCTGCGGCCAAATCGACCCTAACCAAGAGGCAGAAAGAGCTTGGTGTGGTTCTGATTGATATCGGCGGCGGCACAACATCGGTAGCCGTTTTCGAAGAGAATGATCTTTTGCATGCTACTATCTTGCCAGTGGGCGGCAACCATATTACCAATGACATCGCCATCGGATTGCGAACTTCCATCGATGTGGCGGAGAAAGTGAAGTTGGAATACGGCAATGCGTCGCCGCGCGAGATCGGAAAGAAAGAGGAGATAAACTTGGCGGAGATAGATTCCCAGGAAGAAGGCATCGTTTCGCGATATCATGTGGCGGAAATCATCGAAGCAAGATTGGAAGAAATTTTGACATTGGTGAACAAGGAGCTGAAATCAATAGGAAGAGAAAAATTATTACCGGCCGGAGCAGTCATAGTCGGCGGTACCGCTAAATTGCCGGGCGTAGTCGATTTGACCAAAAATATTCTCGGTCTGCCGGCGCAAGCCGGATTTCCTATGCAGTTAAGCGGCCTGATCGATCAGGTGGATGAGCCGACATATGTAACGGCAGTCGGATTGATCATGTGGGGCTTGGAAAACGCAGCGGTTAAAAGTGGTGCCGGCCTGATCAAGAACAAATTGATCGATAATTTTTCCAGCGGAATGGGCACGTCATTGGGCGGAATGAAGAAGTGGCTAGGCAAGTTTTTGCCTTAAAATAAGGTTGGAATAGCGTAGCGGCAGCATGCAAGAAAGATATTGGCATGGCCAGATTGATTTAAAAACAAAGATAAAAACAAATATATAATCCTTAATTTGACACATGGCCCCAGCATGTGTTAGATTTAGTTACTAAATATGTGATAAAAATCAGCTTTTTTACGATTTGGAAAACTTGCTAAATCATCAAATTTCATAATAAAAATCTGAAATTTCAGATTATCGAAAAATATATGGCAGAGCTAAAACCCCCAGTAGAAACTTTCGCAAGGATCAAGGTTGTCGGAGTGGGAGGATCGGGAAACAACGCAATCGAACGAATGATCGAATCAAAAATAAAGGGCGTCGAGTTCGTGGCGATCAACACCGATGCGCAAGCTTTGCATCACAATAAGGCGGCGGAGAAAGTTCACATTGGAAAAAATTTGACCAAAGGCTTGGGCGCCGGCATGAATCCGGATATCGGACGCCAAGCCGCCGAAGAAAATCGCGACGAGATCCAGGAGATATTGAAGGGTACTGACATGGTTTTTGTGACATGCGGAATGGGCGGAGGAACCGGAACCGGCGCCGCACCGATTGTGGCTGAAACAGCCAAGGAGATGGGTGCGTTGACTGTGGCGGTTGTGACCAAGCCGTTTACTTTCGAAGGAGCGCAAAGAAGAGCGATCGCGGAAGAGGGTTTGGAAAATTTGCGTGAACGCGTCGATACATTGATCACTATTCCGAATGATAAATTATTGCAAATTATCGACAAAAAGACCACATTGATAAATTCTTTCAAGATCGTGGATGATGTTCTTCGCCAAGGCGTCCAAGGAATTTCCGACCTGATCACCAAGCCCGGCATAGTCAATGTGGATTTTGCCGATGTCAGGGCGATTATGTCCAACAGCGGTTCAGCCTTGATGGGGATTGGAATCGGCACTGGTGAAAATCGCGCGGCGGATGCCGCCAAAGCGGCCATCAACAGTCCGCTTCTCGAATTGTCCATTGATGGAGCCAAGGGCGTACTGTTTAATGTCAGCGGATGCAACGATCTGACCATGCTTGAGATCAACGAAGCGGCCAATATCATTACCGAATCGATCGATCCGAACGCCAAAGTGATTTTTGGCGCGGTGGTCGACGATGCGATCAAAAAAGGAGAGATACAGATCACTGTGGTGGCGACAGGCTTCGATTCGGAAAAACAATCGGTGGTGGAAAAGATGTCGCGCATGACAATCGGACAGATCCAGGCCAAAGCTCAAACGAAAACTTCAAATATCCTAGAAAAAGAAGACAGCGATAGCGAATTGTCCAAGATCACTTTCCCTTCCAAGGCCGAGCCGAAAATGATCATCGAGGAAAAAGTGCCGCCTAAGCCGGCAAGGACGAACTTTACGGAAAAATCTCTGGATTTGGAAGACGACGAGTTGGAGATCCCGGCTTTCATACGGAGAAAGATGGGAAAATAAATGTCGTTCATAATGTTTCAAGACCGGAAAACAGCTCGATTTATCGAAGCTGTTTTTTTGTTCTACGTACAAAGCGCATCAAAAGTTATCCACAGCCGGGAACTTGTGAGCAAAAATTTTGAGTGATATAATATCATCATAATCAATATAACCAATATCACCATGGAAAAACTGACTTCAAAACAAAAAATGATCTTGGATTCCATCCGGGAAATCATCGATCAGGAAAAAGGAAATCCGACGGCTTACAAAGTCCATAAATATCTCGAAGAACAAGGAGTGGGAGTGGGCAGCCTCAAGGGAACAATGCAAGTGATCGAGGCCTTGGAAAAGAAAGACTTGGTAAAACGAGACGAATCTAAAAAATTATTTTTGGTTGAAAATGACAATTATGCCAATCTCGGCAACATCTTTTCCATGCCGATGTATGGTTTGGCTTCCTGCGGTGAGGCCTTGGCTTATGCCGACGGTAACGTGGATGGCTATCTGCAAATTTCCAGAAGCCTTTTCCGCAAAGATAATCCGGCCAAGCTTTTCGCGGTGAAGGCGCTGGGAGATTCGATGGACAAGGAGGGGATCAACGATGGTGACTATGTCGTCTTTGAAAAGCATGATACGGATTATGATTACGAAGGAAAGATCGTCGTGGCGGTCATCAACGGAATGGCGACCATCAAAAGATACAAGAAGCTTCCGCAAGGCATCATTGGTCTGTTTCCGCAATCAACCAATAAGATCCATCAGCCGATATACTTGGATGAATCGGACACGATCCTCGTCGCCGGTGTCTTCAAGAAAGTTCTGCCCGTCGCTTTTGTAAGTCTATAAATAAAATGGAAAAAGAAATAATAAATTCGTTAAATAAAAATTTTGAAAGCTTAAAGAAAATTGATGATGATGGTGTTGAGTATTGGGAGGCGAGAGAATTGATGCCTGTTTTGGGATATTTAAAATGGGAAAAAGCCGAGGATGTGATTGCCAGGGCTGCACGCGCGTGTATTAATAGCGGCCAGGCTGTGGATAACCATTTTCACCGAATGGGGAAAATGGTAGATATTGGCTCAAATACGGTGCGGGAAGTTAGAGACTGGAAGCTTGATCGTTATGCTTGCTATTTGATTGCGCAGAACGGAGATTCTAAAAAACAGGAAATAGCTATGGCTCAAACGTATTTTGCAATACAAACAAGAAAACAGGAGGTGTTTGAAGGATTATCAGATGCAGAAAAAAGATTGCTTATAAGAAGCGAGGTCGCAGATTATAACAAAAAGCTTTTTGGTACTGCCAAAGAAGCTGGGGTTACAAAATTCGGTGCGTTTAATGATGCTGGTTATAGAGGGTTGTATGGAATGCCTCTGAATGATATTGAAAAGAAAAAGGAAATAAAGAAAGGAGAATTGCTGGATCGTGCGGGAGCAACGGAATTAGCCGCAAACCTTTTTCGGATTACGCAAACAGACGATAAGATTAAAAAAGATAATATAAAAGGGGATTATAACGCTTCACAAACTCATTTTATGGTTGGTGGTAAAGTAAGACAAACGATTAAAGATATTGGCGGAACAATGCCTGAAAATTTACTGCCAGAAAAACATATCAAGGAATTGAAAAAAGAAAACAGAAAGTTATTAAAAAATAGTTGTGGATAACTAAAAAAACGATAAAAATCCTAGGAAAATCCGCCTTTTGTCAAAGCTTGGCGGATTTTTCAATTGTGGTATAATATACTTAAATTACACTATATATAGTGTAATTTAAGAAATTTAAAATTTAAAATTACAAATTTCAAATGCAAAAATTAAAAATTTGAATTTTAAAATTTATTTAGCATTTGAAATTTAGCATTTGAAATTTAACATGAATTGCCCTTTTTGTAATCATAGCGAAACAAAAGTTGTCGATTCGCGCGAGACGGGAGACGGAAAGATTACGCGGAGGCGGCGCCAATGCGAAAAATGCGATGCGCGCTTTTCTACCTACGAAGAAGTCGAGCTTCTGCGTCTGAATATTATTAAGAAAAACGGCGACAAAGCGGATTACGACAAAAACAAGATAGAAACCGGAGTGCGTCGGGCATTGGTGAAGCGGCCGGTGACGGAAGAAAAGATCGCCAAGCTGATAGGGGATATCGAATATGCGATCAGATCTTTGGAAAAGCCGGAAGTGACGACCAAGGAGATCGGCAAGATAGTTTTACAAAAACTGAAAGATCTGGATGAGGTGGCCTATGTCAGGTTTGCCAGTGTCTACAAATCGTTCGGGAGCATAGAAAGCTTCAAGAAAGAGTTGGACATGCTGGGATAGGGAAGTAAAATTTTTTAATATTTAATAAAGTTATGCCGAAGCAAAACAAAAAGAAAAACGGGGGAAAGGAAGCTGCTGTTAAAAAAGCCAGTAAAGCCAGGGGGAAAGCAAGGGTGATGAAAACTGTTGTCAGAAAAACGGCTGTGAAACCGGCCAGGAAAAAAGCACCTGCCAAGAAAAGATCGAAGCCGGTGAAAAAAAGTGCGTCGAAAAATATTAGAAAACAAGAAAAGAATCAGGAGCCGGAGGCCAAAGAAGTTACCAAGGTGGTCAAAAGAAGCGGCACTGTCGTCAAGTTTGATCCGGCCAAGATAACCAAGGCGGTCGAAAAGGCTTTTGCGGCGACCGGAGAGGGTAGTGCGGCAGACGCGAAGAAAGTTTCTGAGAAAGTTACCAAGCTTTTAAATAAGAGTTTCAAAAAAGGTTATGTTCCGGAAATCGAAGAGATCCAAGATTTGGTGGAAAGGGTTTTGATGATATTGGATTTTGAGGAAACGGCCAAATCATACATCCTTTATCGTGAACAGCATCGTAAGATCCGTGAGACTGAAGAATCTTTGAAAGAGGCGGTCGATCTGGTGGATAAATATATTCAAGAGATCGATTGGAAAGTGAAGGAAAACGCCAACATGGCGTATTCTTTGCAGGGTTTGAACAATTACATCGCTTCGATTGTTAGCTCGAATTATTGGATGAATCGCGTCTATTCCAAAGAAATCCGTGAAGCGCATGAAGGCGGAGATTTTCATATGCATGATCTTCAGCTGGTGGCGGCTTACTGCTGCGGATGGGATCTCCAGGATCTTATCCGGCGCGGCTTTACGGGAGTGTCCGGCAAGGTGGCCTGTAAGCCGGCCAAGCATTTCGGTTCCATTTTGGGACAGATGGTAAATTTCATCTATACCTTGCAGGGAGAAGTGGCCGGAGCGCAGGCATTTTCTAATTTCGACACTTTGCTCGCGCCGTTTGTCCGCTATGACAAATTGACATACGACAAAGTTAAACAAGAGATCCAGTCTTTCGTGTTTAATATGAATGTTTCGACCCGTGTCGGCTTCCAAACTCCTTTTTCAAATATCACATTGGACATCACTCCGCCAAAAACTTTGGCTAATGAATCAGTGATCCTGGGAGGCGTTCCGCAGAAAGAAACTTATGGTGAATTCCAAGAGGAGATGAATATGATCAATCGCGCTTTTGCGGAAGTGATGACGGAAGGCGATGCGCACGGTAGGATCTTTACTTTTCCCATCCCGACATACAACATCGACAAGAACTTCAATTGGAGCGACGGAAGATTTGATGCCATATGGGAAATGACAGCCAAATACGGCATTCCGTATTTCGCCAACTTTATCAATTCTGACATGGATCCGGAGGATGCCAGGAGCATGTGCTGCCGCTTGCGTTTGGATAACCGTGAATTGCACAAGCGCGGTGGCGGTTTGTTCGGAGCCAACCCATTGACCGGTTCGATCGGAGTGGTGACGATCAATATGCCGCGATTGGGCTACGTTTCCAAAAACAAGAAGGAATTTTATAGGAAACTCGATCATCTGATGGAGTTGGCCAAAGAGAGTTTGGAAACGAAGAGGAAATTGGTGGAAAGTTTGACGGAAAAGGGGCTGTATCCGTACACCCGGGTTTATTTGGAATCTATCAAGATGCGCCGCGGCCAATACTGGGCCAACCATTTTTCGACGATCGGTCTGATCGGGATGAATGAAGCGCTTATGAATCTTCTGGGCAAAGACATTACGACCAAAGAAGGTAACAAGTTCGCGGAGGAAGTTCTGACCCACATGCGGGATAGGATGGTGAAGTTTCAGGAAGAAACCGGAAATATGTATAATCTTGAAGCGAGTCCGGGCGAAGGAACGTCCTACCGTTTGGCCAAGATCGATATGGAGAAATACCCGGACATGATTTTCGCCAATGGCGGCGCGGTCAAGGAAAAAGAAGCGGCTCCGTATTATACCAATTCTTCGCAGCTTCCGGTTTATTTCACCGAAGATATCTTCGAAGCCTTGGACTTGCAAGACAAGTTGCAGACCAAATATACCGGCGGAACGGTGCTGCACGGATTTTTGGGCGAAAGGATCTGGGATATCGAAACGACGAAAAATCTGGTCAGAAAGATTGCTGAAAATTATGCTTTGCCGTATTTCACCCTGACACCGACATTTAGCATTTGCCCGGTGCATGGCTATTTGGAGGGCGAGCATGAAACCTGTCCGAAATGCGTGATCGAACAGGAAGTGGAAGTGTACTCGCGTGTCGTCGGATACATCCGTCCGGTCAAGCAGTGGAACAAGGGCAAGCAGGCGGAGTTTGATGACAGGAAAGAATTCAGCGTAGAGTCAAAATCCAAAGCAAGGATCGAAACTAAGAAAAAATAAAAACTGCCAATTTCATATATCTATTTCCAATGGCCATGGAAATAAAAAATTAAAAGTCGAAAACAAAACATATGGAGAAACTTATTTGCCACGATTGCGGAAACGCGGTCGGACACGATGCGGAATATATGCCATATAAGATCGGTTCGGAAGTCTATGTCAAATGCAAAGCTTGCCATCAGAAAGACCCGATGCTTAGGAATTTCCAGAAGACCGAAGTCTATTCCCGGGTCGTCGGATATATCCGCCCGGTCAAGCAATGGAACAAAGGCAAGCAGGCGGAGTTTTCCGACAGGATGGAATTTGTGATCGGTGACGCAGCTTGCAGCAGCTGTTAATGCAAAACCAAGAAAGATAGCGGGGTAATTTTGTCGCAAGGCAGAATTGCCCCGATTTAATTGAAAGCTAAATTTATGATATTAGGCGGTTACCAAAAACTTACTTTAATAGACTACCCAGGCAAGATAGCGACCACGGTTTTCACGTTGGGCTGCAGTTTTCGCTGTCCGTTCTGCCATAATCCGGAGCTGGTTAATCTACGCTTGGCGCATGATGAAAAGTCGGAAAAAGAATTTTTCCAATTTCTGGCCAAACGGAAAGGCAAGCTTGAAGGGGTTTGCATCACCGGCGGCGAACCCACAATCCAACCGGATATCATCGATTTCATCAAGAAGCTCAAGAAGAGAGGCTTGGCGGTCAAATTGGATTCCAATGGGACGCATCCTGACGTTTTGAAGAAACTGATTGATGCCAAGCTGGTGGATTACATCGCGATGGACATCAAGAACCAGCCGAAAAAATATCTTAATACAGTCGGTCTGTCGGAAAAAAACGCGCCTTTATTGGACCGCGTAAAATTAAGTGTTGAACTCATCATGCAAAGCGGTATCCCGTATGAATTTCGCACGACAGTTGTGCCGGGCTTGCATGAAGAAAAAGATTTTGATGAAATTTCCAAATGGATCAAAGGCGCTCGCGCTTATTATTTGCAAGAATATCGCGAGAAGAAAATTTTAGATGAAAAGCTGAAGAAGAAAACGAAAGACAAGAAGATCGACCTGGAAAAAATAAAAGAGAATACAGAAAAGAATTTTAAAAAAATGGGCATAAGAAGATAGTATGAGAATTTATGTAAAAGTTATTCCGCGGTCTTCGAGGAATGAAGTGACCAAGATCGCGGAAGGCGAATACAAAGTAAAATTGACCGCGCCGCCGGTTGACGGGGAGGCCAACAAAATGTTAATATCGGTGTTGTCCGAGTATTTCGGCGTACCCAAAAGTTCGTTGACAATCGTCGGCGGAAAATCCGCCAAGACAAAAATAATAGAAATAATATAAAAAGAAAGGAGTTTATGTGTCTGCTCATGATGCCTCAGAATATGATCTGGCAATGGAAAAATTAAAACGAGCAAGAAAGGAAGAGGAAAAGAGTCTTGGCAGGATCTTAACTACGACTGAACTGGAGAAGTTAATGGCAAAACTTAACTTGGATTCCTTATCAAAAAATGCACTGCGTTCGTAAATGCAATTAAGAAAGGAGAAGATATTGGAGGGAATATTCAAAAGTTGTCCGGATAAGGACAGGTGCGGAGGCGAGTCGATGGAATTTGTGTTGAAATGTTACGCATCCTTTGGACATTGCATATCTGGCGTGGCCGGAGCAAGGGCTGATTGTGCTGCGGCCCGACGGATAGCGCTCGGCTTAAATAAGCCGGTTAAAAGTCCTGTGCCCGAAGGATTCTGTGCGAGAAGGGACATCTAAACTAAAACGGGACGGCGAAAGTCGTCCCGCTCTTTTGTTATAATCAAAAGATGAACAAATCCAAAATATTTTTCAGTTTGCTCTTGAGTTTTATCGGCGGAATTTTTTTCGCCTCTTTTTATTTTCCAAGAATCCTTGGTGAAAATTATCTGTTTGTAATTTTAATTCTGTCGCTGATTTTTTTAGTATCATTTTACAAAAATAAAAAAGTTTATTTTTTTGTTTTTATAATTCTATTTTTTCTCGGCGGCATTTGGCTGACGAATCTGAAATTGCAAAAAATTCCCTCGCAAGACAGCGGAAGCAAAGATTTTTCGGGCTTCGTTTCAGTCGTCAAAGAACCGGAAACGAAAGATCGCTTGCAAAAAATCGTTGCTGAGACATCGGATGTCTCTAATGCTCCGGCAGCGCTTGGACATTCGATGTCCAAGTATAGGTTTTTGATCACCACCAATTCATATCCGCAATATGCCTATGGCGATAAATTAAAAGTGGATTGCAAGCTGGAAATTCCGCAGAACCAAGACGGGTTTGATTATCGGATGTATCTGGCCAAAGATGATGTTTTTTATGTCTGTAAAAATCCGAAAGTCGGATCGGTCGAGCATGGTTCGGGAAGTGCGTATGGCTTTTTGCTGGAAATAAAAAATCAATTGGAAGGCAAAATCACCCAGCTGCTGCCGGCGCCGGAATCAGGACTCATGATCGGCCTTATTCTGGGCGGCACCGGAAACTTAAGCAAGGGCGTGCAGGATAATTTCTCCAAAACCGGACTCACGCATATCGTGGCGGTGTCCGGCTACAACGTCACGATCGTGGCGGAATATCTGATGCTGGTGGGAATTTTTCTGGGACTGTGGCGCAAGCAGGCTTTTTATTTCGCCATCCTGGGCATCTTCCTCTTTGTCGTGATGACCGGCATGTCGGCCAGTGCGGTGCGGGCCGGGGTGATGGGCTGGCTGATCCTCTGGGCGATGAAAAACGGAAGATTGGCCAATTCGCAGAACGCCATCATTTTTGCCGCCGGCGTGATGCTTCTTTTCAATCCGCTTCTTCTCAGATGGGATGTTGGATTCCAGCTGTCTTTTCTGGCCACGCTCGGCATAATTTATTTCTATCCTTTGGTCGAGAAATATTCGATCAAAAAGCAGGGGATTTCATTCTTGTCGGAAATATTATTCCTGAGTTTATCGGCACAAGTGTTCGTTCTTCCGATCATCCTCAATGATTTCGGACAGCTCTCGCTCATCTCACCTTTGGCGAATATTTTAATTTTGCCGATACTGCCACTGACGATGCTCTTGGGATTCATCATGGTTGTCTTGGCGTTTCTCATTCCGCCGCTCGGAACGGTTTTGGCGTGGCTGACATTTCTGCCGTTGAAATATGAGACGGGCGTCATCAATTTTCTGGCGGGCCTGAAATATTCCGCCGTCCAGATTCCCAATTTTTCTTGGGAGTGGGTAGTGATATGGTATATAATTTTAGCAGTAGTATTGTTCAGAAAAAATTCACTTAGACATTGGATGTCTAAGTGAAAGCGGCGCATAGTAAAATGAGACACAGAAAATCGATATACATCGCAATAGTCGCTCTTTTAGCCGTCAGTCTGATTTTGGCGGCAATCATTTGGCACGCCAAAAGTCGAGAGCTGAAAGTTGTGTTTTTGGATGTGGGGCAGGGCGATGCGATTCTCATTGAACAAGGAAGTAATCAGATTTTGATCGACGGCGGGCCGAGCGGGCAGGCGCTCATGGAAAAATTGGGAAAATATATTCCGTTTTGGGATCGTGAGATCGAGATGGTGATCGCGACCCATCCGGACCAGGATCACATCGAAGGCCTGGTGAGCGCGCTGCAAAATTACAAAGTCGATACTTTGATGGAAACCTCCACGCAAAGCGATTCGCAGGTATACAAGAAGCTGGAAGAGACGATCGCCGAAAAAAATATCCAAAGGATTGATGGTCGTGCCGGCGTGAAAATAAAATTAACAAACTCCGCTGAAATGGACACGCTGAGTCCTGACGGTAAAATTCCCCAAAGCGTGCCGAAAGAAACCAATCCATATAGCATCGTGACGAAATTAAGTTATGGAAAAAATTCCTTTCTTTTCACGGGCGACCTGCCGAGCGATGTTGAGGCGCAATTGATCCAAGATAAAGTTGATCTTTCAGCGCGTGTTTTGAAAGTCGGACATCATGGCTCCAAATATTCCTCAAGTGATAGATTTTTGGAGGCGGTGAAGCCGCAGGATGCTATAATCTCGGTCGGAGCGAATAATCGCTTCGGCCACCCAGCACCGGAAACGATGACTCGGCTCCAAAATCATAAGCTAAATATTTTCCGCACGGATGAGATGGGGGATATCGCGTATGAATGTCAAAATCCAAATATCCAATGTCAAATGGTTGCTAATTGATTTTGGTTATGGTAAATTAAACTTTAGTAAACATTAAGCTTTTTATTTTATGGCTAACGAAGCAATAAAAGAAAGATCGCTCGTCATCTTGAAGCCTGATGCGATCCAAAGATCTTTGATGGGAGAAATAATCAAGCGGATTGAAAGAACGGGTTTGAAATTCACCGCGATGAAATTTGTCGTTTTAGATGAAGAGATACTGTGGAAACACTACAACAAAGATGACGCGTGGTTTGAGAAGAAAGGCGGAAACATCGTGCGTGAGATGGAAGAGAGAAATATTCCGGTGGAAAAGCCGGCTATCGAATACGGCAAAGACATCTTGCGTCATCTGATCAAGTTCATGACTTCGGGGCCGGTGTTGGCGATGGTGGTCGAGGGAAACGGCGCGACCGGAATCGTGACGAAACTGGTCGGAGGCACAGAGCCTTTGACTGCCGACATCGGAACCATCCGCGCGGATTTCACCATTGATTCATACGCTTTGGCCGGACTTGATGGAAGAGCTGTGCGCAACTTGGTGCATTGCTCGGAAAATCCGTCCGAAGCCGAAAGGGAAATCGCATTGTGGTTTGAAGAAAAAGAGATTATTAATTACAGATTGGTCCAGGAGCAGATCCTGTATGACGTGAATCTTGACGGAATCTTGGAATAAGCTTTCATAAAAAAATATCCCCAGCTTTGCCGGGGATTTTTTGTTGACTTTTTTTATCAAAGAATTATAATCTAAACATGATTAACTCGGTGAAAAATTTTTTGCTCATTCTGAACCTCATTCTAGTGAGGAATTTTTCGCCGGGTAAAGTTTCATAAAGCAAAATAGGTCGAAACTTAGAAGAAGCAACCCCGGCGAAAAGGCCGGTTTTTTAGTTCTTATTGATAATAAAATATTGGAGGCAATGTCATGGGGGAGAAAAATGGATGTAGAGACGAGGTTGGTATTTGCACATTCTGTTCAGAATGTTCTCTGACATATTGTGCGAATCATCCGAGCAGAGTTGAGCATGTGGGATATGATCCTTTGGCAAACGGCATATAAGTAAGGGAGGCACGTATGAAAATAGTAAGGCTGTTATGGACTAATCCATGTCCGTCATGTCCGGCCGTCAGAATATCGGGCTATCCTTGTCGGGATAGCAAAAATTGCCGATTTTTCATCCGATATGATGCGCAATTTTATGTAAAGATTAAAAGTTTAGCACGCACGTAACAACGTGCCTAACCCGCCAACGAGCACCTGCTTCAAAAGGGAAGGCTAAAAACCTTCCCTTTAAAATTGACAAAATACAAAAATATTGATAAATTTTTTTAACACTGATAACTGTAAATAAGGAGGTGCTGCAATGGCAGACAAGCTTTTATTGGTAATTAATAAAAAGGGTGTTGGGCAGTGGCCCAATGTTGAAAAGAGCAAGCTCGAAGAATTCTTAAAGGCGAATAAGCTAAAAAAGGAAGACGTCGAAATCAGGGACATGCCTAAATCTGACAATTAAATTCGTTCCCACAATGGGACCCGGCAAAGAATCGCCGGGTTTTTTATTTTTCGAAAACAAAAAAAATCCCTCGCGGGAATTTTTTATTTCTAGAGGTGTATTGTAGTCTAGCCGTTATTTGGCCAAAGTCTTGATACAGCGGGTGCAAACTTTCTTTCTTTTTCCGTCGACTTTCTTGGTCTGAAGATTGATGCCGAATTTTCTAAGTGTCTTGATATTTGAATGGCTGAGATCG
>JAJYGF010000010.1 GCA_021785125.1 bacterium
TCTCCCGTATATCGTTTTTACAATCCCACGGTCGGTGAACACTTTTTTACGATCAGTCTGGCTGAAAAGAATTCCATAATCGCAAATCTTCCGGCGTATCATTATGAGGGCATTGGCTTCTATGCTTACGCTACGCAACAGTAAAAACCTACTTCTGAAGATGCCATCGCTGTCGCATGTAGGCCTGCTCGTTTTGGAATTCTTTGTATCTTTTCCGCTTGAAAATTTTGGTAAAAACACTTATATCTGATTTCCGGCTGGCAGATTCATAATGAAACAGTCTAGCTTCCGGAGTCCACATTATTTTAAATTCCCCTTCTCTCACCCTCAAACAATAATCCACGTCGTTATACGCAATCGGCAGATTTTTTTCATCAAATCCGCCAAGCTCCAAAAACAAGTCCCTTCTCGTCATCATGCATGCGCCTGTCACGGCGCCCACTTGCCTGACAACGTCATTTTCTCTTAAATCTGCTTCTTTCATCCCTAAGAACTGATGAACCGCGATATTTTTGCCAACTGCTACGCCGGCATGCTGGATCGTCCCGTCCGGATACAAAAGCTTCGCACCGACCGCCCCAACCTTAGCATCATCAAATTTTTTAAGCATTTTCTCCAGCCAATTTTCTGATATAACCTCGGTATCATTATTCAAAAACAGTAGAAACTCACCCCCTGCTTTTTGCGCCGCGAAATTGTTGATGGCCGAAAAATTGAAAGGCTCAGGGTAATCAATGATTTTGACCTTTGGATTTTTTGATATTTCCGAAAGATATCCCCTCGTCTTTTTTTCCTGGCTATTGTTATTGACTAAAATTAGCTCAAAATTTTCATAAGTTGATTTTTCAAGAATGCTTGAAACACAGGCGCGCAATAAACCGACCCGATCGCGAAACGGGATTATAATACTTACGATTTTGTTCTTCTTATCTCCTTGTTCAATCATTATGTTTTATTTTCAACACTATTTTTTCAGTTGAAACTTGATCGCTCTTTTCCATTATTTTTATCCCGCCTGACAATTCTTCGCCGTATATTAAAAGTGCAATTCAATGGATATTTAATTTTCCAAGTAGTGCTTTCCAAAGATAAACCCGGATTATAATACGGATCGCCTGCCTGCAACAAACTTTTCCATTTGGATTTATATAATGCTGTATCTTTCGGATGATTGTCTTCCTGGCTTACGCCTCGAGTATAGGATTCATGATGTACCAGTTCAGCGTAAGGACAGAGCAAGATTCTATATCCATGATCCCCAACACGAAGACAAAGATCCACATCACCGAAACCAACAGCTAATGTCTCGTCAAATCCTGAAACTTCCTCAAAGACTTCTTTTCTGATCAAAAGGCAGGCTGCTGTAACTGCCGCGACTTCATGATTAATTACAAGACTATAAAAATATCCGAGCTCCGTACCATTTGTTGGCAATTTCAAAAATTTACCGTAATGTTCGGCCCGATCAAAAGCTCCGACACAAACGCCCGCATGTTGGACAGTTTTGCGATCCGGATAAAGCAGCTTTGCTCCCACAACACCTACTGAAGATTGCTGTCCGAGTTCCAGCATGCGTTCCAGCCAACCAGGATTAATTGCCTCGATGTCATTGTTACAAAACAGATAGTGCGAATAATTTCCGCCTATTTGTGAAACGGCCCAATTATTTATCGCGGAAAAATTGAAAATCCCTTTATATCGCAAAATCCTCACATTTTGCGAAATAGACGTTAAATACGCCCGGGTGCTTGGATCATCTGATTCATGATCCACAACTACAATATCATATTTAATTTCTGAGATAGTGGACCGCATGCTTTCGATGCATTTACGAACCAAATCGCCATGGTTCTTGGTCGGAATGATGATTGCAACCTTTAATTTATTGTTTAGCGAGTAGCGGACATCAAACATATTAAAGCCATAACCGTCATTTACGATTCCCGTGTCTCCGCATCTCTCCAAGTGATTCTGCAATATCGCCTTTGAAGTAGTCATGACCTGATCCATTTTCTGATGTCCGGCTGAATTTCCATGTATCCGCCATCTGTAAAGTATTTCCGGTATATGAACAATAACCTGGGCTTGTTCGCTTGCCCGCAAAATTAAATCATAGTCCTGTGAAATATTCAATTCCTCATTGAAACCGCCAATTTCCTCAAGAAGTTGTTTTCTGAATCCCACCATATGGACTATATAAGGATGGCCGCGTAAAAATTCACGCGAAAACGCGGGACGATATACATATTGAGTGACAGTGTTGGCATCCGGCGTGACCAAAACCTCGTCGGAATAGATCATATCAGGATTATCTTCCAGTACAGATTCGGCCACCCGAAACAGAGCCTGCTCTTCAAGAATATCATCATGATCAAGTAAAATAACAAAATCGCCGGTAGCCATTTTCAAAGCGAGATTCGAAACATGCGACACCCCCCTATTCTCCGTGCTAAAATTTACTTTGATGCGCGGGTCTTTGGATGCGAATTCTTTCAGTGTTTTTTTTACGTGCGGCTGACTGGAGCCATCATCAGCGATGCACAATTCCCAATTCGGATATAGCTGCGATTGGACAGATGCAATCATTTCTCTAAGCATTGTTTCGGGTGTGTTATAGGTCGGGACAAGAATTGAAATCAACGGCTTGGCCGTCATTTCAACTATTTTCTGCATAACCAAAGGCCTTAATTCTTGATTGAAAGTTTTTCTATATCTTGCCCACGCGTCAGGTTGACCGGGAAGCATGTAGCCGCCTTTTTTTGCAAAATATGCCCGCCCATGGATCAGATATTTGTATAGATATCTCGCAAAAACAAAAATTCCGTCTCTTTTCAAAACCATCAATGCCTTTTTTGCGAGATTTATAAAATACGCAGAACTCAATCCTCTCAGCTTCACATAACGTTCCCGAATTTTCCAAAATTTTGATGATTTAATAAAATCTATTTCCTGCTCTTTTTGCTGTATTTCTTGATTTTTTTGTTGGATCATTTGGCTTTGCTCTTGAAGTTCTTGATCTTTTTGCCGGACGATTGGATTTATATTTTTAACCAAATTCATTAAAATAGGTTTGATAACGCCATTATAATTATATTTTTCCGGAAAATCTTCGGTATAAAATTTTTCAACAGCTTCCCCTCCGATCATTTTTTCCAGCAAATCGATAGACCGCTCCCAATTCCATTGTGACGCGGTTTCAAAGCCATTGGCAATCAATTTTTCCCGTAAAGATTTATCATCGATAAGTCTTTGCACGGCTTTTTTTGCGCCGTCAATATCACCCTGTTCAACAACCAAAGCGTTATGTCCATTTTTGATGTATTCATCATAACCGGTTACTTTTCCAACCACCACGGAACATCCGCACGCCATGGCTTCCATTGGCGGGCCAAAAAATCCTTCAACTCGGCTCATTTTTAAAAAAATATCACACGAAGAATAAATTTCCTTCATCTTGTGCAAGGGAACGCTTTCGAAAAATTTATCATAGCGCCAATCCCCTTTTGGTTTTCCATTACTACTCACGATCCAAATCTCACAATTGAGATCCTTGACAGCATTATAAGCATCGTTCATCCCTTTCCAAGGTATGGCGATAGGCCCTTCCAAAAGCACCCTGATTTTATCGCTTTTTTCTTGCAAAGGTTTTACTTTGTGAATAATTTCAGAATCAAGTCCGTTTGGAACATAATATGCGTCGTGCCCAAATTCTTCTTTCAGCCATCGCTGGATCCAAATGGCTTCTGTCATGTATTCGAACTTTTCACGATAACTCGTTTCACATTCCTCTATGGCCTCGGCACTGTCAACATTAAATCTTCTTTCATCTGATTGTACGAAATATATTTTCCGCTCTGATTTTACTTTTTTTGCATATTTCACGGTACTATAATGAGTTGCGATGACAATATCAAAAAAATCAGAAACTATTCCACCTTTAACATTTGTAATAGGAACCTCATTATGAAACCAATTGATTTCTTCAACAGGACTGTCAAAATTTAGCAAAGTCACGTCATGACCTCTTTTCATCAAGTGATTTGCATGTTGCAGAATGATAGCAATACCGCCAGAAATGTCCAGCCCAGGAACAATGTAAGCAATTTTAGGTGAAAACTTTATTTTACTCTTAACCATAGTTATAATCTACTTTTTAAAAGAAAAAAAGTCAATTTAGGCAATTGTTGCTATTTATAATAATTTTTGCTAAAATAAAGCAGCGTAGAAATTAAACAAAACTATGAAAAAAGCTCTCATTACCGGAATTACCGGACAG
>JAJYGF010000009.1 GCA_021785125.1 bacterium
CAAAATCACCAATGAAGACAAAGACTGGATCGGCATCCATGCCACCCGTATGAACGCGCACTTCATCCGTACGATTTTCCGAGAACATGCGCATCCAAGAATCAACAAGAACCCGCATGACCTGGAAGATTTCTATAATTTCAAGGAAGACATCTTGGTTGCGGCCGGATGGCGGCCCGGATTTTCAACTGATTTCGACGCGGTGCTCCTGGCCAGATATCTGGACATCAAGAAAATCATCAACCTTTCCAATATCGATCATGTCTGCGACAAGGATCCGCGAAAATTTCCGGACTGCAAGAAAATCAAAGAGATTTCCTGGAAAGAATTCCGCAAGATGGTAGGCGACCAGTGGGATCCGGGCATGAACGCGCCGTTCGATCCGATCGCCTCCAAGCAAGCGGAGGAAATCGGATTGGAAGTGGCTATCATGAACGGAAAAAATCTGAATAACCTCAAAAAATATCTGGAAGGTAAAAAAGCAAAAGGCACATGGATAAAATAAACCTGAAATAAGCCAAGAACCTGGAATAATCCAGGTTTTTTAATTTTTAACCCTTGACACAAGATCGATTAGGTGGTATTGTCATGCGTTAATAAAATTTAATGATTTGTTAATGTTTTAAAAATTATACTTCTAGCATAAGTATAATTTTTAAATCTCCCGCTGACGCGGGAAGCAAAACCATGAGAATCTTAGTCGTCGAAGACGAACCGGCAATTGCCAGAATAATCAAAACCGGCCTGGAAAAATCAGGCCATATCGTCGATGTGGTCGATGACGGCAATGAGGCCAAAAACCGTACGGATGTTTACGATTACGAAATTATCATCCTGGACGTAATGCTTCCCGGCGCGGACGGATATGAAATTTGCCACCACATCAGAAACTTGGGATTGGACTCGAAAATAATAATGTTGACAGCCAAAGACGACATCGACAGCAAGGTATCCGCTTTGAACCTGGGAGCTGATGATTATATGACCAAGCCGTTTTCCATCCATGAATTGGATGCCAGGATCAGAGCTTTGGCCAGACGGGAAAAAATCATTTACGGAACAAAAATCCAGATAAACAATCTCGTCCTGGATCCGGCTAAGAAAAGCATAACCATCAATACCAAACAGCTGAAGACAAGCCTGACAGAATATAGGCTGATGGAATATCTCATTCGCAACCGGAACAATGTCTGCTCCAGAACCATGATCAAGGAGCACGTCTGGGGAGAAAAGGACCACTTTTCCAACATCATCGACGCGACAATGAGCAAGCTCCGATCGAAAATCAAGAAATTGAACAACAACATCGATTTGATCCATACTTTGCCCAAATCTGGCTATAGGATTTTTTAACATAACGGAAATGGATATGGAACAGAAAAATGAAAATAAATTGTCGGAATTGCATAAGAAAATTTTGGATAACGCGCCTATAAGCATAGTAACCATCGACAAAGATGGAAATATGACTTCGGCCAACAAGTATTACAAGCAGTTCTCCAAGACCGGAAAAATGAAAAATCGCAATATTTTTAAAAGCGAATTCTTCATCCGGGAACGCCTGGTCGGCGATTATAAAAGATTGCTCCAGGAAGGTATCGCGGTCAAGACGGAAAGATGTTTCGAAAGAAACAGCCGGGGCGAGGACAAATACATGAAAATTGTCGCCGTTCCGCTGAAAGACAAACGAGGAAATATCGAAGGAGCCCTTTCGATGGCAGTGGACAACACTGAGGCCGTATTGTTCGAAAAGAAATTGCAGGAATTTAACAACAACCTGGAGCTGAAAATTGAAAAAAAGACGGCCGACCTGAATGATGCCAACAAAAAGATTGCTCAGGCCCTGAAGATGAAATCAATTTTGATGGCAGACGTATCCCATGAATTAAGGACATCATTGGCCATAATACAAGGAAATTTGGAATTGATCCTGTTGAATTCCGTATCAGAAGCGGAAAGCTCCGAATCAAAAAATCAGATCGAAAGCGAGATAGGCCGGATGTCGACCATGCTCAAGGATCTGACCACTTTGGAATCCGATCCATCAAAAAGATCCGACCGTCAAAGAATACACCTAGACAAGCTTATTTCCACGGTTTGCAAATCACTAAAAGTGGTAGCCGACCAGAACGGCACAAAAATAATCCATGATGCCGCGAAATCAGACATTGAAATAACGGCAGACAGAAATAAGTTGGAAGAGCTGGTTTCGAACCTGTTGCGCAATGCCATCAAATATAATAAAAAAAACGGGCGAGTGAAAATTTGGTTAGAAAAAAACCAAAAAAATGTAAATATAAAAGTGAAAGACAACGGGATAGGCATCCGCAAAGAGCATATTCCGCATATTTTTGAACGGTTTTACCGCGTCGACAAAGACAGATCGCGAAAAAGCGGCGGCTCCGGATTGGGATTGGCCATATGCAATTGGATCACGCGACTTCATGGAGGGAAAATCACGGTTGAAAGCGATTTCGGACAAGGTTCGCTGTTCACTGTCAGTCTGCCGATTGCAAAAACCGAACCGATTAACTCGAAAAATTGAAAATATAGGATAGATTTTGATATACAACAAGGAGGGGGTTCGTTAACAATATCACAGGGGGGAATCTATGCAGCACGGGGGGAGCGGGAAACCGACAATTCTGTTGGTTGAAAGTGATTGGGAGTATCTGGGAAGATTAAAATCCCATTTTAAAGTAGTATGCCGCGTACTTATGGCACGCACAGCACGCGATGCCGAAAGCATTGCAGCATCGAAAAGGATCGGAATTTTTCTCATAGCCAGCAGGCTTGAAGACGGATCAGGCCTAGAACTGGCTAAAAAAATCAGGCAAATGAAACAGAAGTCAGTTGTTTGCCTGATGAGGGAAAAAGACGAGCTTATTCCATCTCATCACAAGATCGGGATAAGATGCGTCGAAAAAACGGAACAGGGTCTTATTACGCGGCCCGTTCTAAATTTCTGGCTGCTCGAGAAAAATTCAAGCAACCAGAATAATCTAGAAGAGTTCCGCAACTCGATAGAAATATTGAGCCGGACACAGGTCGAAGGACTTGAAGCGATGGATTTTCGCCTCACACGAGATAAGTTTCCTAGATATGGAAGATCAGTGATCTATAGGCATCCCGAACACCGAGAAATAATTGACATCGGCATTGCTTCGATGAGGGGGTGCTATGGAAAATGCCGGATGTGTCTGTCCGGTAGGATCAAAAAATACGTCACAAAGCTAAGCGACTATGAAATGGTGGGACAATTCCTACATAGTCTTGACAGCTTCGTTTCGTACGGCTTTAGGACCAAGATAAACGTGGGCTTCACCTGCGGCGGAGATTTTATTTTCAATCCCGATAATACTTACCGGGCCATCAAGATTATGAAGTCTTCCGGGGAACTAGACTTAAACTTCATCATAACAACGATCGGCAGCAACACTAAAATTTTTAAAAGTTATGTCGACAAAATGATGGAGTTTCCGGTGTCCTTCTATTGGTCCGTTCATTCTTTGGACAGAGCCAAAAGAGAATGGCTGATGCCAGCCACGAAAGGACAGTCCTTGGAAGATATCCGCCGGATCTTTTCCGATTATTTTCTTATGACCGGCAGACGGACGACGCTTAGCTGGATGCTTGTCCACGGCTTCAACGATTCAGTTGAAGACGTGGAGAAAATAGTGAAGTTCGTGGATGGCCAGCCGATGGACGTAAAAGTCATGCTGCTGGCAAACGGCTGCCTGCCTGGTTATTCTGCGATAACCCGGGAAAGGGGCGAATGGTTTGTGGGCCAGTTGCTGGCGCACGGGATCAATGCTCGCTTCCGTGAAAATTTGGGAAGCGAGGACATCCGCAACAAAGTAAGTTGCGGAACGACGTTGCCCTTTGATGGGCAAACTCATAAATTCGCAGCTTAAGCATTATGTTAGTGCAAGGAGAGGGGCACTAGAAAGGCGCTCATGAAAAAGCAATAAAGAGCCGTTACTACAACGCTTGTAACGGCTCTTTTATTTTAAGAATTTTATAATCTCCGATCACGTATAATCAAACCATACTTCGAGATTATTCTACAGGGAATAATGTACGGATTGGCCGACGGCTCCGCATTGCTTCCGGGAAAAATTCCGGCAAGGGCCGAAAAAATCGAACTCGAAGCGATCGGACCGATCTGATAAAAAATCACCGCATTCGTATATGAAAGCCTCTTCGCGGGGTTTTCCAGTGTCAATTCTGATTTTTCTTGACTGCCAAACTCTTAGATTCTTTGTCAACAATCTTGGCCTTTTCAATTTCCATTTTGATTCGTAAAGGCAATGTGCCAGAAATGTTGCGCAAGACTATGCCATCGACTTTCAATATCGATTCCCACTTATCCAACGGCTCCAAAATTTCGCGTAATTTTTTTTCATCGTATTTATATGTTTTGCGCGTAGTCCTGGCAATTATGCCATGGCTCCCAAAAACTCTTTCCACGCCCTCCTGATCCATGTACTGCAATATTTTTTCTTGAATTTCAGCCAGCCGATCCTTGGTGATGGAAACAGCCGATTTCAGATCGATATATTCTTCTATAATCACATTGATTTCTTCGGTATCAATCTTCCTTGTCTCTTTGAATTTATGTTTCCACATCGGACAGATGCTTTGATAACCGCACCAGTCGCAAAGAGGAGTCACATTCGGTTCGAATTCTTTTGTCTCAATGTGCCGTATCACATCCAGAAACATGTTCTCATTCTGCTTGAGCTGTTCAGCCGTGCGAGTGGCTGAAAGTTTTACGCCGTGTTTCAGATAATAAAGGCTGACTTTCAGCTTATCGATATTTCCAATCTCTTTGGGATAGCGGGAAAGAAAAGCCTGCAAATAAACGGACAGCTGCATATCATTGTCAACTTTCTCCTGCGACGGCATCTTTCTGGTCGTCTTGTAATCGATAATTTCATAGCCGCTTTCCGTCTTATCGATACGATCGATGATTCCCGAAATTATGTGCCGATCATTATCCGGTCCGATCTCGATCTGGAAGCGCGATTCAAGATCGACAATATTGAAATTGGCGGGATTATTTTTTTGGTAATAATCCTGGATTATTCTTATGCCTTGCGAAAAAGCCGCGCGTTCTTCGTCAGACGAATCAAAAACGGCCGGATTCCATGCATTGGAAAAATATTCCATGGCCTGATCGAGAGTGGGCGACAATATGCCGGGCGTGTGGATGAATTTCATGACCTCATGCAAAGCAGAACCGAAAACCGCCTCCTTGGATTTGGGAGTTTTGACTTTGTCGATGACTTGAAATTTATATTTCAGCGGGCAATGCTGATAGGTGTCCAGACTAGAATAGGAAATACGCATAGGTTTATTCGATTTTAGATTAAAGCCGCCTTCCGGTCAAATACGAGAGGTGACAAAGTCCTAAATTTTGATATAATATACAATGTTATCGAAGCTTGAAAGATGTTCAAAGATATAAAAAATCCCAAAAACGACGAACTCTTTAAATTTGTCATCGCCATAGTCGGGGCCGTTTTTATTGTTCTGATCTTTACGATTTCATATGAAATAACAAAAATCGCCCGACTTATTTAATAAAAATTTAACAAGTTTTAGGCCTTATAACAGCCTCTTCTGCTTTGGAAAAGAGGTTTTTTTGGTTATTGCACCTTTATCATCGCAATACTGTAATAATTACGATAATCAACTAATTTTCAAGATAATCGTATGAGAAAAAGAAAATATTTCTATTTTTTCATAATTTTTGGCGTTTCTTCCATGGTTGTGATTTTTATGGCAAGAAACAAAGCCGCCAGCGCTGATGAACCGCAGATCGCAATTACAAAATCAGCCAATCCAGACTCATTGCCAGCCGGAGGCGGAGATGTGACTTATACATACAAAGTGACCAATCCGGGAAGCTTACCGCTGGTAAATGTCAATGTGTCGGATGATAAATGCGATCCGGTAAAATTTATCGGCGGAGACAGCAATAATAATAATAAATTGGATAACGGCGAGACATGGACCTACACATGCGTCGCCCATATCATCGAAACCACTACCAATACAGCTACCGCCAGCGGAAAATATTGCAATTGCAATACGATTGCTACCGCCACAGCGACTGCTACTGTAACCGTATTGCCGCCGCCCCCTCCTCCTCCGCCGCCTCCGCCGCCATCATCTCCTCCGGTCAACATCACCACGACAACCAAAGTCGAAGTGGAAGTCAAAGAAAAAGAAGATCATCATCACCACGATCATCATAAACACAAAAAAATTATACCGCAATTGCCTAGGGCCGGCGGATCAGGATCGGAAAATTCTGTTCAGGATTTATGGAACATTTGGTTCTTATTGACCGGAGCAATCATGGCCGCCAACATCTATGCATTCTTCGGACAGAAAGAAAAAACCTAAGATTATGGAGTTACATCAAAATTTGGAAAATTTATTGACAAACAGGAAGCTGCTGATCTTAAATTCAGCAGCTTGTCTGATGCTGGGGTTTTTGTTGATACGGATATATGCGCTGAATTTGCAATCAATCGAAATGCCGACCGTTAACGATATTTCTCCAATTTCTCCGATTGAAACGGCGCCGACCCCGCAAGAAACTTTCGGAATTCCTAAAAGCATAACGATTCCGGCCATCAAGGTAAATGCGCCGATCCAAAACGTCGATATCGACAAATATGGAAATATGGGCGTTCCGGACGATCCCAAAGCGGTAGGATGGTATCAGAGAGGCCCTAGGCCGGGAGAAACCGGAAACGCCGTGCTTGCCGGACATCTTGATACTGTGGAAACTACGGCTGTTTTTTGGAACTTGCGTAAACTGAAAGTCGGGGATTATATTTATACAACCGACACAAACAACAAAACAATAAGCTTTAAAGTTGTCCGGATGCAAGCTTATTTTTTAAACAAAGCGCCGATGGAAGAAATTTTCGGACCCAGCAATGGCGCTCATCTCAATTTGATAACCTGCAATGGCGCGTGGGATTCAATCAATCATACCTACAATCAGCGCTTGGTCGTATATTCCGAAAGAGTAAATTAGTCCCTTGACCGGTATGAAATATTTTGTTATCCTAAAAGCATACTAATTTAGTATGCTTTTATGAAATTTTCAACCAGAGCCGAATATGGCTTAAGAGCCATGGTGAATTTAGCTGAAAATAATGGGCGACTGAAATCATTACGAAAGATCGCCAGAGAAGAATCCGTTTCGATAAAATATCTGGAAAGACTCTTTAATATTCTGCGCAAAAACAATCTGGTGGAGAGTCAAAAAGGAGCAAACGGAGGATATGCCCTTAAGGCCGCTCCGGATCAGATAAATGTAGCTGACATTATAGTTGCGTTGGAAGGTCCGATCGCTCCCATGAAATGCATAGGGAAATCATGCACCATGGAATATTCCTGCCGATCAAAAATTGTATGGGAAAAAGTGGGGGCACAGATCGAGAAAACTTTGCAAAACATAAAATTAAACGATTTAATCAAATAAATATGCGTAAAAA
The DNA here is from genome assembly GCA_021785125.1 of bacterium. Classification (GTDB taxonomy): domain Bacteria; phylum Patescibacteriota; class Minisyncoccia; order Moranbacterales; family UBA2206; genus JAJYGF01. Next base: position 7,521 of record JAJYGF010000009.1, read on the forward strand.
AAAGATATATTTGGATTGCGCGGCAACGACTCCTGTCGATCCGGCAGTTTTGGAAGCAATGCTTCCGTATTTCATCGATATCTATGGCAATGCCATGTCCGTCCATTCATTTGGACAGGAAGCGCTGGAAGCAGTGGACAAGGCCCGATCGCAAGCGGCCGGTTTTTTCGGCGCTTCACCATCGGAAATCATCTTCACGAGCGGAGCGACAGAATCGAACAATCTTGCCATAAAGGGGATTTTAAAATCATATTATTCAAAAAACGAGAGCAAAAAGAAGAAGCCACATATCATTACGACCGCATTCGAACACCATTGCGTGCTCGATTCATGCAAGATAGTCGCGAAAGACGGTCTGGCGGATGTCACATATCTTCCAATCAAAAAAGACGGGACTATCGATCCGAAGGAAGTGGAAAAAGCGATCCGTCCGGAAACCGTCATGATTTCCGTCATGTATGTGAATAATGAAATCGGAACGGTACAACCTATCGAGAAAATAGGGAAGCTAGTCAGGAAGATAAACTCGACCAAAGAAAAAGATGACTTTAAAATAATTTTTCACACCGATGCCACGCAAGCAATAAATTATTTCGATTGTAACACGGACAGGCTGGGCGTTGACCTGCTGTCCATGTCCGGACACAAAATTTACGGACCGAAAGGAGTCGGAATTTTATACGTGCGAAAAGGAACCCCCATACGGAAGATCCAAGACGGAGGAGATCAGGAATATAAGATGCGCGCCGGAACTCACAATGTTCCGGGCATAGTCGGACTTGGCAAAGCCATTGGACTGGTTGAGAAGAACGGAAAAAAAGATGCTAAAAAAATCCAGATCTTGCGCGACTATCTGATAGAAAAAGTTTTGAAAGAAATTTCAAATTCGATTCTTAACGGATCAAAAACAAAACGTTCTCCGAACAATGCCAATTTCACTTTCAAAGACGTGGAAGGGGAGGGATTGCTGCTTTCTTTGGATATGGAGGGAGTGGCGTGCTCGACAGGATCGGCTTGTTCTTCCGGCGCTCTGTCGCCATCGCATGTTTTGCTGTCGATAGGATTAAAACCGGAACAGGCTCATGGCTCGCTTAGAATGACATTGGGAAAACATACAACCAAGCGCGAAATAGATACAGCTGTCGAGAAACTGAAAGTGGTCATTGAGCGACTTAGAAAAATTTCTGGCAATGTTTTGGATGATTATTATTCTAAAAAGTAGCTAAAAATATGCAATATTCAAAAAAAGTTTTGGAACATTTCACACGCCCGCACAATCAGGGGATCATCAAAAATCCTTCGGGCGTCGGCATGGTCGGCAATCCGGTCTGCGGAGACCTGATGAAGATATATATCAAAGTGAAAAAAAACAAGTCTGGCGAAATCATCGATGATATCAAATTTGAAACTCTGGGCTGCGCTTCGGCTATCGCCACTTCATCCATGATTACGGATTTGGCGAAAGGTAAGCCGATCGAAGAAGCGATGAAGATTACCAGAAACGATGTGGCTGATGCGCTGGAAGGCCTGCCGCCGATCAAGATGCACTGTTCAAATCTGGCCGATGAGGCGCTGCATGAAGCGATCAAGGATTATCGAAAAAAAATTTAATTTAAAATTTTAGATTTAAAATTTATCCGTATGGCATATCGACTGACCCCAAAATTGATGTTTCCGATCGGAAATTTTAAAAACATCTCATCCGGCTTCGGCGAGATGAATGTTTATGACAACCGGCTCTGGGGCAAACATTTGGGCATCGACATCTCGGCGCCGTTCGAGACGAAAGTTTTCGCATCCGGCCGAGGCGTGGTCGTATACTCGAAACTCCATCCGGGCGAGTTCGATGATGAGGAAGGAAAGGTTCTGAAAAGAAACTGGGGCGGCATAGTCATCATCGCCCACAAGGATCCGAAAAATAAAAAAGTTTTTTATTCTTTGTATGGCCATCTCGGCAAGAGATATGTCAAAAGAGGCGATGCGGTCGAGATGGGACAGTTTATCGGAACCATCGGAAAAGCCTTGAGCGAATCAAACGGAGTCTGGGAGGAAGAGCATCTGCATTTCAGCATATACGCCGGACCGTACCACGGAAAAGTTCTGCCGGGATACTACAAGCAAGAGGAGAACAGCAGGACCGAGCCGGAGTATTGGAAAGAGCCGATCAGTTTTATCAAAAATTACAGTCCCGGAGCCAAGTTGGATTAGTTGGATTAGCAGGAGAGGATAGCTCTGAAAATATGCACAATGTCGCAAAAGTATCATTTTGCGACATTGTCTTTTTATGGCGCATAAATTATCTGATCAATAATAGTTTTGCTGGGCACTCCTAATTTTCCGACCAATGACATTGATGTGCTCAAATACAAAGGCCTATAGTCCGAACCGGTGAAACCGAAATACGGATCATTGACCACATAGTCACCGAATTTTTTATCATACGCAAAAATTACCACATAATGTCCTCCGTTAGGTTTTCCATCATCATTCAAACGTGCGATATGCGCTATAACCACATTCCCCTTCTTTAATTGATCATCAATCAGACTTTTGTCGATATAATTCACGTGACCGCTATTATACCATTCACGAGGCCAAGATATATCACCTTCCAAAGTAAAATTAGCACTAGTGAGAATACTCATCGGTGTATAATTTTTGCCTCTGAATTTATAGACCATAGCTACAGAAGTAATTGCACAACCCCAATTACTCATAGAATCTCGAGTAATTCCGATCCTCATGTCGCTCCACCTGGGATCTCTCTGCGAAAAATACCAATAAGCGCCGCTGGTGAAATATTCCTGTCCAGGCGTTGCGTACGTGCTTATGCTATTTTCCACGTCAGACAGGTTGCCAGCCGAACTGAAATCGAACAGTTCCTTTCTTTGTTGCTCGACTTGCGCCAGGAGCTGTTGATATTTCGCCTCATCGCCCTGGGTCTGGGTCAGAAGTACTTGTTTCTGATATTGGTTGGCTTGTATATATAATGCCTTGTCAGCCAGATCAGTCTTCAATTGATCGCTTTCTTCTTTTTTTTGCTTCAGATCATTCTCGGCCGAACTTAATTTGTTCTTCGCGTCCGTAACGGAAGAAAGGATATCGCCCACCCTGACACTCGACTGTTCCAAATAATCGTTTTGGTTCAAAACATCGGAAAAGTCCTTATTCAAAAGAACTATGCCCAGAATGCCTTGCTGATAGTAATCATAATAGGCCTGCATCAGGCCGGACAACATGGTCTTGTCATATTCGATCGTCTTTTCCTGCTCCGCTATCTGCTTTTCCAATGAGTCTATTTGATCTGACAAGTCCGCGGATTTTTTCAACGCCACTTGATACTCTATTTGATTTCTCTGCTGGTCCTGGTCGATCTGGACCAGTTGGCCTTGCAGAGTATTTTTTTGCTGATTTTTGAGATCGATCAGATTCCGACAAGTCGCCGCGTTCGCGCTGAGTTTTTCTTTTATGCAATTGGCCGCATTTTCGCCGCCCAACGCGTTGCATGCCGCTATCTCATCGGCTGACAATGTAGCGCAATCAGATCCTCGCGCATCCTTTTTGGAACTGAAAAAAAGCAATCCGAAAATCATCACGGATAAAATCAATTTCATGTCTGTATTGGTATTTTTATCTGTTTCTGCCATAATAAAAAGCTTCTTGCAGTTTTCATTATACCACAAAAAGCTTCGCAATTATATTTTACCCAAGGCCTCTTTAATCCTTTTCACAGATTCTTTCTTGCCCAACACCCAGGCCACTTCCATCGGCGAGGGTGATTTTTGTTCTCCGGTCAAAGCCGCACGGAGCGGCCACAAAAAATCACCCTTTTTGTCCCCCGCCGCTTCCATCAAAGAGCGGGTGAGTGTGTCCAAATTCCAATCGGAAATATTTTCCAAAACAGATCTTGATTTTTCAAGTGATGATTCGAGATCTTCATCTGCCATTTCTTTCCATCGCAGAAGATTTTTGTCGTATAAAATATTTTGAAAAAAGAATTTATTACTCTCCCCCACCTCGGATAATTTCGAGAGGCGCTCATGCTCAATTCTCAAAACTTTTTTCAGATACTCATCCGTCTTTTTATCAGCCGTCGCATCAATATAAAAATCTTTCTGTTCAAAAAATGGCCTGGTTTTTTCCAGCAATTCCTCCAAAGATAATTTTTTGATATATTGAGCATTGATCCAATCCAGTTTTTTCAGATCAAAAACCGCGCCGGCCTTGTGGACTTTTTTAATGTCAAAAATTTTCTCCAGCTCATCGAGCGAGAATATTTCCTGGGTTTCCCCTTCCCCGGGATGCCATCCCAAAAGAGCTACGAAATTTATGATCGCCTCTTTTAGATATCCATTTTTCACATAATCTTCCACGGCCACATCGCCTTGTCTTTTAGAAAGTTTGGTCTTATCCGGATTCAAAAGCAATGGCAGGTGGGCGAATTCCGGCACATCCCAGCTGAAAGCTCGATACAAAAGTATGTGTTTCGGCGTGCTTGGCAGCCATTCCTCGCCGCGGATGACGTGCGTCGTTCCCATCAGATGATCATCAACCACACTGGCCAGATGATAGGTTGGAAACCCGTCGGATTTCATCAAAACCTGGTCATCGATCGTGTTCGAGTCGATCGAAACCTTGCCGCGGATCATGTCTTCAAATTCGATTCGCTCATCTCTCGGAACCCTGAGACGGATTGTATGCGAACAATTGGATTTCAGATTTTTGTTTATTTCTTCCTGATCCAAATTGCGCAAACAATATCTGTCATACATCGGCGCCTGCTTTTGGGCGGTCTGCTCTTCGCGCAATTTTTCCAGCCTTTCCGGTTCGCAGAAACAATAATAAGCATGGCCTTTTTCCACTAATTCTTGGGCATATTTTTTGTATAAATCCAACCTTTCCGATTGGATGTAGGGGCCAAAATTGCCCACTTCTATGATTCCCGGATAATTTGGCGAACCGATCACTTTTATTTTATCATCCTTTATCTCCGCAGTTTGATATACGCCTTCATCATATTTCAATCCGGCCCAATCCAAAGAATGGATCAATTTTTCAACCGAGCCCTCGACATATCTCTTGCGATCAGTATCTTCGATGCGCAAATAAAAAATCCCACCGTTCTTTTTGGCAAAAAGATAGTTGTATAATGCGGTCCGCAATCCTCCGACATGCAGATAGCCGGTCGGCGACGGCGCAAATCTGACGCGTGGCTTTTCCATTTTAGTATTCTCTTCTTATGAATTTAAGCAGCATCTCTTTTTTCTGTTCAAAATCTCCGACGCCATGATCACCGCGATGCAAAGCGTCCCAGCCCATGATTCCGACACATCGCAAGGCAAAAACCAGTTTTATTTCTTCCCAATCATAATCACCTAGATATTTTTGCATCCATCCGGCCGTCCTGTCAAAATTATTTTCCTTGTCGGCCTTTAACAACATCCAATCAAGAGAACGCAAAAAATCATAATAGCCCCTGCCGGGTCTTGGCACAATTCTCATTCCGAGCAGATAGGGCGTCGTATCTTCCCCGATAAAGATATGGTCACCGATGACATTGCCATGGAATTGTCCGAAAAATTCCTCGCTTTTCCTTGAAATAATTTCACGAAAATCATCCTTGATTTTTTCGATCTCTTCTGCTTTGATCAATCCGGCGTCGATGATCGGCCGGATCCACAATTCCAATTTTTCAAAAATCCAATCCTTGCCTTCAGCCAGAAGATCTTTTTCAAACTTTTCGCCCAAAAATTTTTCTATGACTTTTTGATAATCATCTGAAATTTTCTTGTTCATTTCAACCACCCAATCAGGCCGCTCTTCGAAAAAAGTATACAAAAATTTCCCTGGCATATTTTCTGCCGGTTTCCAAAAATTTCCATCTTCACTTGCCATAGAAAACATTGAGCTAAAACAAATTTCTCCGTTCTTATACATTTCTTGAATGAGTGGAACCAGGTCCTTTTGAAGCTCCAGGATTTTCTTGTTATCTTCATTTTGTTTATTTTTCATAGCTTTTCATTACTTTTAACGGAAATATTACAACCGCATTCCAGATTCTTTTCGCCCTCCGCTTTGGCTCACCGCAGAATCGCCATAACCATTCTAATCCGATTTTTTGCAAAATTTTAGGCGCCCTTTTTCTTTTGCCAGTCAAAAAATCAAAACTGCCGCCCACGCCCATCGCTAATCTTATTTTACTCTGATTGAGCGTCTTTAGCGAGTGGATGAATTTTTCCTGATGCGGGGCGCCGAAATTGCAAAATAATATGTCCGAGGAAACCGCAAATTCACTTGGACATTTCGTGTCCAAATCCATTCCGTCCACATGCAGCCCCGGATATTTTTTCAAAATCGCATCTCGAGCCTCTTTCCATGAACTCAATGCGCCTGTATAACTTGCAATAAAAACTGATAGATTATCTCCTTTAGCCAAACTTAAAACTTCTTGCATCAGATCAATGCCCGCAATCCTCGCCTTTAAAAGCTTGCAATGCCGTAAGAAAGCAAATCGAATTCCCGCACCGTCCGCCACATTCAAATCAGCGCCGTTTAGAATATCTTTAAACTCATTATCTTTCTGCGCCTCTAATATAAACTCCGGATTGACCGTGACAATCTGATGGAATTTTTCTTTCTCCAAAAAAAATCCCACCTTTTCAGAAATTTCTTTTTTGGAAAGATTGTCGATTTTGACTCCCAGAATATCCATTTGTTTTTCTTCATCATTTCTTAATTTATGATAGCCAAAATACGGCCCATTGACAATAAAAAACAGCCGCCCTATACTGTAATTGACCCCACCCGGTCCCCCAGATGGTACGGCTAGACTCAAAAGAGTCCGCCCTACTATCTCGCTACGACCCACTTTCCCCTCGACGAGGTCGCGGCCATTCCCCGCAAGTTCATCCTCATTATTCGGGGAATGAAATCTACCAGGCAACGCCTGATAAGATAAACTCATTTATTCCTCCCCTATTTTGACTCGGAATCTTCCGAGTCTTTTTTTATTTCCCGGAAAATAATGCTATTCTTACAATATGCCAAAAAAAAGAACCGCAATTATCATCGATGTGGTGCCACTGACCAGGATTCCACTTTCCCGGAACCAGTCCTTTTCATATCTGGCGGACGGAAAAATTCCCCCAGGATCATTGGTTTCCATTCCCCTCTTCCGAAGAAAAGTCGAAGGCATTGTGATCGGCAACCGGCCAGATTTCGAAAGGCTGGGAAGTATCGAACTGAAAAAAATTTCTGAAATCATAGAAAGGGGGTTTTTGGATCAAAGACAGATCAAATTGGCAAAATTTATTTCCGATTATTATTTCTCGCCGCTTGGCATCGTGATGAAATCTTTTGTTCCGAAAAGAGTTAAGGCGCGAACAGTTAAGATGTCCGGCCTTGAAAAACCAAAAAGCCTGTTAGGGGTCGAACCTCGAAAAATAACCCTGACCAAAGAACAGCTGCAAGCCATAAAAAAAATTGTCACTAGCCACGAGCCACGAGCCACGAGCATTTTGCTTTTTGGACCCGCCGGCTCCGGCAAAACCGAGATTTATATTGAGTCCGCCAAAAAATTAGGAAAAAACAAACAAGTCCTTATTCTCCTTCCAGAACTTACATTGACTCCTCAAGCCATAGATAGATATGGCGCGCATTTTGATCGAAAAAACATTGCGGTTTTCCACAGTAAAATTTCCAAGGGTGAATTTTATAGCAACTGGCAAAAAATCAAATCTGGAGAAAAAAAGATAATCATCGGCACGCGCATGGCCGTTTTTGCGCCGTTCAAGAATCTTGAATTGATCGTAGTGGATGAAGAGCAAGACATGTCTTTCAAGCAATGGGACATGAATCCGAGATATGACGCCCGAAAAGTCGCAGAAAAATTAGCCGAACTTCATGACGCCAAAATCATTTTCGGTTCAGCCACTCCGAGCCTGGAATCATATCAGAAAGTTCTGGACAAAGAATCAGAGCTGGTTGAATTGCCGCCCCTCCGGATACCAGACGAGCCTAAAAAGGATTACGATTATCCGGAAGTTGCGATTGTCGATCTCAAAAAAGAAAGATGGGAAAAGAACCGCTCCCCCATCTCGCGGAAATTGCGCTCCGAGATCGCTTACGCATTGAAAAATAATCTGCAGACGATCTTGTTCATCAATCGGCAAGGCATGAGCAGATTTTCGATCTGCGCGAACTGCAAGACCGTCCTGCGCTGTCCGAAATGCGAGCGCGCCCTGATATATGATTCAGGCGGAATTTACAAGTGCGCGCATTGCGCTTATAAAACCTCCGCCACTCCGGAATGCTCAAAATGCAAAGGGATCGTTTTTGAAAACATCGGGTTAGGCACGCAAAAAATCGAAAAAGAGATCGCCGATCTTTTCCAGCAAGCTAGGATCGCCCGCATGGATAACCAAACCATGCGGGACGCCCACGCGCATGAGAAAATATATCGCGATTTCGCGGAAAAAAAGATCGACATCCTGATCGGAACCCAGATGCTGGCCAAAGGCTGGGATTTGCCAAATGTAGCCCTGATTGGTATAATTGACGCGGATAATATGCTTTCCATGCCAGATTTTTCGGCCAATACAAAGGCTTTTCAGAATATCGTCCAAGTCGGAGGCCGCTCGAACCGGCCGGGAGCAAAATGGCGCGGCTTGGTCATCATCCAGACATTCAATCCCCAGCAGAAAATTTTCCGATGGGCGGCCGAGCGTAATTTAAAAGAATTTTTCGAAGTTGAGCTCAAGGAACGGCAGGAACTCCACATGCCACCGTTCGGAAAACTGATCAAGCTCATCTTCCAGCATTATGACAAGAAAAAAGTTGAATCTGAAGCAAATGCGGTGTTTGAAAAATTGAGCGAAAAGAACGTTCGAAATGTAAATATAGCCGAACCTCAAGATGCTTTTTTGGCCAACATCCGCGGGCGCTACCGCAAGCAGATCGTGATCAAGACCAAGAATCGAAAAAAGATTCCGGATGAGATTGGCCAGATTTTGCGCGGCTTACCGCCAGGTTGGATAATCGATGTAGATCCGATAAGCATAACCTAGATATGACAAATTTAACCATAACCTTATACCCGGATCCGATCCTTCAAAGAAAGACTGAAAGGATCGCGATTGCCGACATCAAAAAAGCTTCAACTAAGAAGCTTATTTCCAACATGCTCGAAACGATGGACGCCAACAATGGGGTCGGCCTGGCCGCGCCGCAAGTCGGAAAATCATTGCGCCTATGCGTTATCAGATCCAACAAAGAAACATACGTCCTCGTCAATCCAACCATTCAATACAAATCTTGGGCAAAAGAAACCGGCGAAGAGGGCTGCCTGTCCTTCCCCGGAAAGTTCATCCAGGTGAAGCGCCACAAAAAAGTGCGTGTCAAAGCGCATGATCAAAATGGTGAATCGATCACCATAAAAGCAGAAGGATTTTTAGCCCGCGTTCTCCAGCATGAGATCGACCATCTGGACGGCAAGCTCTACATTGAAAAAGAAGCGAAGAGCCGCAAAAAATTGTCAAAAAATCTTGATGAAAAATAAAAATTATTTACGCATCGTTTTCATGGGCACATCTTCTTTTTCAAGAGATATGTTCAAATCCTTGATTGATTCCGATTACACTATAATCAGCGCATATACCCAGCCTGACCAAAAAATCGGACGCAAGCAGACTATCGAAAAAACTCCGGTCAAGATATTGGCTGAAGAAAATAATATCGCGATCTTTGATCCGCACAAGCTGGATGAGCAAGCTATCCAAAATCTGAAAGTCCAAGATCCGGACCTGATTATCCTGGTGGCGTATGGCAAAATTCTGCCGAAAACAGTCTTGGAAATTCCCAGGCTTGGCGCCATCAACATCCACCCGTCACTCCTACCGAAATATCGCGGTCCCTCTCCCATCCAAAACACCCTTCTGAACGGCGATTCCATCACCGGCACGACAATCATGCTTATGGATTCTGGCATCGATACCGGCGATATTTTGGCACAGAAAGAAATCGCGGTTGATCCGCAGGACAAATATCCGGAACTTGAAAAAAAATTGTCCGTCTTATCGGCAGAATTACTGCTTGAAACCCTGCCACGATGGGCGGATGGTAAGATTACACCGCAGAAGCAGGATAACTCACGAGCTTCATATTGCCAGCTCATCCAAAAATCCAATGGAAAGATCGACTGGAACAGACCGGCTGAAAGCATCTTCAACAAATACCGCGCCTTTTTTCTTTGGCCGGGAATCTTCACCAATTGGAATGGCAGAAGGATCAAACTAAACCGAATCAGCCCGGCTCAAGATGAGTCTCATAGCGGCACGCCCGGTGAAGTTTTCCAAATCGATGGTACAATATATGTAAAGACGGAAGCCGGTTCCATAATCTTGGAAGAATTGCAGATAGAAGGAAAAGGCAATCTGCCGATCAAAAATTTCTTGAACGGCCATCCTGATTTTATCGGCAGCGTCTTAAGCTAGCTAAACAAAATCATGCGACAAAAAAACAACAATTTGATAGCTTTGGGCATAGGATTCCTGCTTATCATGCTAATCGCCCTGGCGACTTTTTGGCGGTCGCGTCCATCGTCGCAAGATCAGTCCGGATACGACCAACTAGCCAAAGAACAGCAAGCCGTTTCGAACAATCTCAACAAAGCCACTAAACTTTCTCCCGACGATCTCATGGCAAAAACCAGAAGCCGCGCTGACATTATCATGATCGACATCCGCGATTCTGCCAGCTTCTCACAAGAACATATCTTGAATTCAAAAAACATACCCTTACCCAAATTGAAAGATGGCTTAGCCGCATTGGACAAATCCAAGACATATGTAATTATCGACTCGGGACAAGCCTTGGAATCGACCGCTTTGGCGGCCGGCATCATGTCCGACGGCGGCTTCAAGAATATTTACTATCTGGACGGCGGATTTTCAGCCTGGAAAAACAGCTATGGTCCGACCATCTCCGCCGGCGATCCGAATTCATTTACCGATCAGTCAAAAGTGAACTATGTAAACAGCGATCAGATTAAAAACATGCTGGCATCCGCCGGAACCGATTTGGCGGTTATTGATGTGAGAAACAGCAAAGATTATGCGGCCGGACATATTCCGAGCGCCATCAATATTTTTCTGGACGACCTTGAAAAAAGAAGGGGCGACATCCCTTTGGGAAAGAAAATCATAGTCTATGACAATGACGGCTTGGGCGCCTTCAAAGCGGCTGTCAGGCTTTTTGATATGGGTTACTACAATACTTTCGCCATGTCAGACGGATTCAATTCCTGGAAGCAGAAAAATTATCAAATTGCGCGATAAAAACAACCAAACCGGACTTTAATTCTATTTTCTATCAATCTTATTTGACTGTTCGGATGCCTTACCCGTATAAGCGAACAGAAATAACGCTTGAGAAGCGAGATATTTCAAAATTTCTTGATTATTGTTGTCCTTGCCCTGCTGTTCATCAAAAGAATTCATGATCAGAAAACTTTTCACGCCATCGATGGTTTTATGAGAGCTGACAATGATAAAATCTTTTACGCGCTTTATATTGATCGAGTCGCCGATTTTCAAAAGATCGGAATTGCGATAGCCGCTGCAAATTTCTTGAGGATCAATCTCTTTTATCGTGCGCCGATTATTAACATTGACGAAGCGCAAGGTTGAACATTTCGCTTTCAATAAAAAACCGGCGGCATCAATAATTGATTGATATATTTCTTTCTCCTTGGACTTGCTTATGGATGGCCGCTCCGAGAGACCCAATCCTATCTGCATCAGCATATCCATCTTGCGGTTTATTTCTCCAATGTAGCTGTACGATTCCACCAGGTCTTTGGCGGTCTGATTCAATCTTCTTTGATCTTTTTCTTTCTCTTTTTTTTGAATGAACAACTGATGTTCCTTGAATATGAAAAAAAGGAAGCTCAACATGCCCAGCATGAACAGCGCCAATTCCTGCACCTGATCGCGCGGAATTCCGAAATGATCCGTACGTATGATATCCGGAATAAGGACGGCAATTATAAAAATTATAAGATAAAACCAATACACGGCTTTTGGATTAATATTTATCGATCATCTTGCGCTTGCGCGAAAAGACAAAAATATAAAATATCTCGAGAATTCCAACCGTATTGATCAATAGCAAGGC
>JAJYGF010000005.1 GCA_021785125.1 bacterium
CATACGTTACACCTTTGTCATCAGTATATGCGCCCGTTATTCTAATAAAGGCTAAATCATAATCTTGGCTTAGACCTGTTATTATAATTGGTTCACCATAATATATTTCTTTAACTTTTCCCTGAGAATCCGGCAACGTAACCATACAATCTTGGACTGTAGGGTTGCCATCTTTGTCTTGTGGAATGATATGATTATTTGTCAAAATCACGCCGTTTGAACTTATGATAGTCCCCGAACCTCCGCTGCCACCATTGCCGTCATCACATAATATATTGACCACTGACGAAACAATCTTACTTTGGTCATAAGTTTTAGAGGCATCAGAATTCCCATTATTTTGTTGCAGATTTTGTGTAGAGGAAGACTGGGTAACAGCTTGGGAGCTGGACGTTTGACTAGAAGAATTATTAGAACTGGAATCACTAAAAATTCCTATTATTATAAGTAAAGCAAAAACTCCTAATACTATGAATATGACTTTTCTATTATGTTTTTCAGCGGATGTATTTCCCGCGCTTAAAACAACTTCTGCAGATTTTTCGCTTACAGATATTTTTTGACCACAGTTATCACAAAAAATCGAATCTGTCTCAAGTTTTTGTCCGCATTTTTCACAAAACATAAGGGATTATTTTATCTCCTTTGGCAATCTTATTGATGTAAGATAATAAAAAGTATTATTAAGGATAAAAAATGGAGCTATTATAAATGAAATTGTCCCAAGCCATCCCACTGCTAAAGTTGTCAGAGTAAATTTCCAAAAATTCTGATTTATACAATTTTTGCACAATTTACCTTTTATATGCCTATGCTCCCTTCTTACTAACATCCCAACATTTTGATGAAACTCAACATATTTTACCGGAGCATATGAACCACAAAGCTGACAAGAATTATCACGTTTTTTAAAATATAAATCTACAGAACCGTCGTCGTTAGCAGTTTCATTTTTATAGCCGCAAAATTTACAGAAATTTGCGTTTTCTAGTATTTGTTTTTCACACTTTTTACAAATCATACGAATTAATCTAAAAATTACCTATATGAAAAACTTTTTAAAAATATATATCCTCCGTATATCGACAACCCCCAGAATATACGATATGTTCCACCATCAGTAGCCATTGCATACGATATGCCAGTTATTGCTATTCCAAGAATAATAAATATCAGACCCTTGAGCATTTCGGAGTTGGCTAACTTTTTTCTGCTTTTTTGCTCAATATTTTGTTTATTTTGAAAATACAAATCAACTGAACCAGCATTGGTCGAATCTACGGCGGACACAATTTCTTTACCACAAAATTTGCAAAACTTTGCACCACTAGCTATTTCTTTTTGGCAGTTTGGACAAATCATAAAATTTCTATGCAATATATTTGGATTCTGCTACGCCTATCATATATCCCCATAATATTTTGGACAGTATTTCGAATTTTATCTTATCGATAAATTCAGTGGGTAATTCTTTAACCGACGGAGAATTTTCCAAAAAAGAATTAACTTTAAAATTCTGATAGCCTCCGATTGCACTATCTAAATCCTGCGGTAATTCTTTCAGAAATTCACTTAGGCCTTTGATGCTTTCCGTCCATTCTTTGATAATATTGTCCAAAATAATTGGCTTTAGCTTCCAATTATCACCATTCTTTAAAATATTCTCAGTCATCCATAACCAATAGCCACCAATTACGGCATACTTAATTGTGCTTTCCAAATTCTCTAAAACTTTGTATGGTTGCTTATTTAGTTGTTCCTTATTTTCCTCAATGAAACTTTCAAATGTGTTTTTGCCTATTCTATTGATTAGCTCCCAGGCCTCATTGGAAGAGAGATTGTTATACTTTGCCCTCTCATCTCCCTTAGAATCATATATTTCAGCAAATTTATCCCACATACTGATGGGCTTATTTTTTGCTGCAACTTGCTTGCCGTTATCTGATGTTTCAGCACTATCCTTAACAACTCCAAAGCCACAGAATTTACAAAATTTACTTTCCTCTAAGATTTGTTTTCCACAATTTTCACAAAACATATTTTTAGCAACAAAAAACGAGCACCTACTTGCTCGCCAAAATAAATTTCCTTTGTGAGAAATTTACTATTCTTATTGATTCACTTTTTATTCGCCTAACCATTGTAATTTTAATCTACTTTTACCATAACATAAAATCGCCTTTTTTCAAGCGTGTTTCCAACATAAACAAAAAAGGCAACCCTACTGGTTGCGACACCCAACTAGGCAGGTTATGCCCAATTGTTTTAGTAGGAATTGCCCTTTCTAGGCACAACCCTACCCTTGCATAAGCAAGCCTGTTTAGTTGGATGTCGCATTTACAGAATAATACAATACAACATAAATTACAAGTCTTCTTTTCCTTGATTTTTTGCGGTTTTTGCGGTAAAATAAGAGAAATTAGAATTATAATTATATGTCGATAGATGAGATAAAAAAGAGATACAATGAATACCTTTTTCTTGGGCTTGAAAAAATAAAGGAAAACTCTTTATACACCCCAGAAGGAGAGGCAATAAAAATTACTCCAAATAATCACCAGTATGATAGAGCCAGAGGACTACTAAAGAAGCTGGAAGATTTAGGTGGTATTAGAATTATAGATGCTGGACTGGATGAGTTTTTTGTTGAAATATTACAGCCAAAATTTGATGAGTTATACAGAAAATATGAAAACATAAACGAATTTCAGGATAGTAACGATGGAAAACCCACAAGCGAATCATCGAGAGCTTCAATAATAAAAATAAAAACACTTGAGCTAATATCTCAAAAAATCGCAAATCTTGATACCGGAAACAGTCTGGTTAATTTTCTTGTCGGGTGCGGTGTTGATAAAAAAATGATTGAATATCCTCAAACAAAATGGCGAATGATTAACTCTGTTCTAGTAGCACTTGCTACCTCGTCTAATTCTAAGGACAAAAAAACATTATCTAAAATTATTGAAGAGTCCTGTCATCCGTTGATGCATAGTGGGAATAAAATTTCATCTCAACTAATGACCGATAAGTTTAACGGCCTTCTTGAATATGATAATTTTATGATAAAGGATGGAGTGTTATGGCAGGGATGGGATGATGGCAGCGGCTTAACAATATGGACTGATAAAGACGGAAATAAAATTGAACCTGAGACTTACCTTGTTCTTCCAAAAACTATGACTGAACTTTATGTTTTTTGGAACGAACTAATAAAACTAACGAGATTTTATTTTAGTAGTAAAAATAAACAAGATGATGAAATCAATAATATTTATTTTGAAATAATAGGCAAAATTGAAAATTTATTAGACGGGAATGGGAGCGGTGGCCTAAAAGAACAATATAAAAAACCATTTAGAAATTTAGTTGGCTGCGAATTTGAGATTGAAAAGCAAGGACTTAATAGTGACAGCCTGTTTGTTAATTTGTATGATTTTTTAGGAAAGATAACTGAACTTTCGTTACCAGATAAAGATAATGTCGAGAAAATAAAAAAAGAGAACGATAAATTGTTTAAAAAAATCGATAACTATAAAAAAAGAAATTTTAAAATCAAGCAAGTTGATTTGAGGGATAATCCCAAAATTGAGAATATTTTTAAACTGGAAATTTCAAAAATGCCAGAGTTAAAAATACAGGGCTTGGAAAATCTATCATCTAATAACAAGGAGAGCAAATATAAATTTCCACATAAATTACCAGCTGGGACTGAATGGAAAAATTTCACTTTCCAATTTGAAGATGATGAAAATATTTATATTCAAGTTAAGCAATATAAACATTATGCAAGCTATAAGGAAATGGGTTTTATCGGTAAAGGCAAAAACCCAAAACCTAGCGAGGCTTGGACTTTCTTAAAAGTGCTTGCTACACAAAACGGCGAATTATCCATACAGGATGCCAAAGCGAAACAGAAATACAAAAAGCAGAAAGAGATTTTATCAAAAGCACTTAAAACATACTTCACCTTAGAATCAGACCCTTTCTTTCCATATGATGAAAGCAGGTCTTACAGAATAAGGATGACACTAATTCCCCCACAGACCAGTTCACTAAATAACCTAAAGCCAAATAGTGATAAATCAGAAGGGTTTGGGCTAGATGATTACTACAAAGAACAAGCCAGAGAGGTGTAGTGAAATTCACCAATAAAAATTCATAACCTTTTTCAAAAATAGCTCCCTAATCAAGGGGCGTTTTTTGTTTTTCTAAAAATACGGTGAATTTCGCCATTTTGGTTAGAAGTCATAATTATTAACAAAAAATTATATGACCAAAAATGGCGAAACAGAAGAAAAAGGTCGGATTTCTTCTGACAACTATCAGGACTTTCTGACCACCTATGATTTGGGCTGTTCATCCGCACTGGTGAGCAGTGGTTTTGAGCTTGTCTCATTAGATAAAACCAATCCAAAGAAAGTGCAGTTTATCTTCCGTCGTGAAATAGGAATTGAAAAGGTCGTAGATGACTATTTTGCAGACAGACTGGAAGTAAAAGCTCGAACATTCTTTGACAACGTAAAGATGCTGAAAAACAGAATTTACAGCGAATAATTTTATGCTGACTGACAAGCAAGTTTCAAAATTTCAGGCAATTTACCGGCAGCGTTTCGGAAAAGAAATCAGCCGAGAAGATGCCCTCGAAAAAGGAGCGAGGCTTGTCCGTTTGATGAAAATCGTCTATCAACCGATTTCGGAGCAGGAATTTCAAGACCTGCAGATGCGCCGAGCACAAAAACTTAACAAAACTTAACATTACAACTATGAAATCAATTGAAAGAAGATTTAAAAACATCACCGAGAAAAATCCGCTTTGGAGCACATACATCTGTTTCGCTGAAGCGGTAAAGGAGCAAAACTTCAGTCGAGACGCTATCCATCGCTGGTTTCAAAAACTGGTAAGCAAGGATGATTATACTCGAAGCGAAAAAAAAGCCATACTCGCCCACTTGGAAATTCTCACAAAGCCCGTGAGGACAACAGAAATTAAGACGAAACAACGCCGCCTGCGAGCGTAAACCAGGCAAGCATACCATTAACTATCTAAACATTAAATTATCCAAAATTATGGACTTTCAAACAATTACAATTAAAGAATATCTGACCCAGAAAGGAATCGAATTTAAAGAAGCTAATGGCGAACTAATAACCCGATGCCTTTTCAACGGATGCGATGATGACAGTGGAAACAGCGAAGCACATTTATATTTCAATGCCTACACCGGACAATACCAATGCAAAAAGTGCGGCGAGACAGGAAACCTGATGACCCTTGCAAAGCATTTGGGCGACAATGAGAGCGAGGCAAATAATCCACCAAAATCCACCAATAACAACCTAAAAAAACCTAAGATTAACACCGCTTTGGTCGAGGAATGCCACCAAGCCCTGCCGGAACGCATCAGGGGCTATTTGAACGCCAGAGGCATTACAGACGACCTCATAGGCGAATTTAAGCTGGGCTGGGGCAATTTCTATGGAAAAACGTGGATTACTATCCCCATCCCTGACAAGAACGGCAAATACCAATTTTTTAAGCTCCGCCAAGACCCCGAAGATAACAGCAACACAAACAAATATATGTTTTATCCGGCCGGCAGCGAGGCGACCATTTACGGCTGGGAAAATTTAAAAGGCAACAAGTCAATGCTGGTGATATGCGAGGGTGAGTTTGACCGCCTTATGCTTTCCAAATTTGCTATTCCCGCTGTCACTTCCACCGCTGGAGCAGCAACATTCAAAAAAGACTGGCCGGAGCACCTGAAAGGTTTTGATGATATTTATGTTTGTTTTGACAAGGACGAGACCGGCGAAAAAGAATCAGAAAAACTTATCAATCTTTTGGCGGAAAATTTGCCCGAAACCAGCATTTATAAAATCAGCCTGCCAGAACGGATGACTGACGGCAAAGATGTTTCCGACTATTTCAATCGTTATGACGGCAATCCCGATGAATTTATCTATCAACTTGCACAATGGAAGGCCGGAGCAGAACCGATAGACGAAAGCAAATTTGAACCGATGACTTCCGAAAAATTATCGGAAATCCTCGGATTGACCATCAAAAAGGACGAGGAAAATAAAATCGTCGCTTTTCTTTGCCAACTTTCCGCCTATACCGAATCCGCTCAATTCAATATCAGCTTTAATGCACCTTCTTCCACAGGCAAAAGCTATATTCCAACTGAAGTTGCCAGACTGTTTCCCGAAAAAGACGTTGAAGAATTGGCGCAATGTTCACCCACTGCTTTTTTCCACGATTTCGGCGAATGGGACGACAAAAGGAAAATATCCATCGTAGATTTGTCCCGCAAGATAATCGTTTTTCTCGACCAACCTCACAACGACCTCTTGGCACGTCTGCGCCCTATTCTTTCGCACGACAAAAAAGAGATAATGAACAAGATAACTGACAAGAGCCAGAAGTTCGGGTTGCGGACAAAAACAATCTTGATAAAAGGTTTCCCCGCCGTCATATTCTGCACGGCCGGACTAAAAATTGACGAGCAAGAAGGGACGAGGTTTATTCTGCTCTCGCCGGAAACTTCACAAGAAAAACTACGAGAAGGAATATCAGAAAGAATCAGAAAAGAAACCGACCCTGTCGCTTATCGCCAATGGCTGGAAAGCAACCCTGACCGGAAACTTCTGAAGGAAAGAATCAAAGCTATTTCCAGAGCCAAAATAAAAGACATAAAAATCAATAACCAAGAGAAATTAAAAAAGATTTTTCTGGACGATAAAAAAGTTCTTAAGCCCCGCTATCAGCGAGACATAGGTCGACTGATAAACATAATCAAAACCTTTGCCCTGCTCAATTTGTGGTTCAGGGAGCGTGAAGGCGATATTCTTATCGCCTCTGCCGAAGATATTCAGGATGGTGTAAAGCTTTGGCAGAAAATAGCCGAGAGCCAGGAATACAATTTACCACCATTCGTTTATCAGATATTTCAGGAAGTGATTATGCAGATTTGGAACGAAAGGGAAACTGGCTTGAGCGAAATAAAAGCAGGGCTAACCAGACAAGAAATAATCAAGAAGTATTACGAGATACATAAGCGGCCTTTGCAAATATGGCTATTGCGAATGCAGATTATCCCAATGCTTGAAAGTGCCGGACTCATCAGCCAAGAGAAAGACCCGAACGATGCCAGGAAATATTTAGTCTACCCCACCCTACCGCTCACTATATCGGAAAACAATAGTGAGCAGGACAGTGGGGTAAGTGAATAATTATTAAGTTCTGCCCTGTTAAACAGGGAAATAACAGGTGAGAAAATGTTATGAGCGAACTATCACAAGAGCAATTAGAAGCTAACCGCCAGAATGCCAAGCTGGGCGGAGTAAAAACAGAGGAAGGCAAAGCTATCAGCAGATACAATGCCGTAAAGCACGGATTATTGAGCGACAAAATCTTGTTCGGCGATGAAGACAAGGCCGAACTAGATGAGTTAAAAGAAAAAATAAAGAATGATTTAAAACCAGCTTCAGAAATAGAACTGCTCCTGACCGACAGAATCACGGCCAACTTTTGGCGATTACGCAGGATAATGGGAGTGGAAAAGAAAGACACCCTGTCATCTGGCGGCGGTTTGATGTATGGAGCTGAAAAAGTATTCCGTTACGAAGTAATGATTGAGCGTGGCATATACAAAGCTCTCCATGAACTGCAAAGACTGCAAGCGGAACGCAGAGGCGAAAAAGTCCCGCTTCCGGTAGCTGTTGACGTGGATATTTCCAAAGAAGAATAAAATGGGTTCGTTTGGAAAAAATATGGGAAAAATGTCCGATATGGCAAAACGCAAAATTATGGCTTATCTGAAGAATTAAATTAAACTAACCTAAAAAAGCATCTTTAATGATTTCGGCTGTTTTTTGAAAAAAATTATGTCTAAAGCATTAGTGGAATGGAAAAACAAATTAAGCATCTTCTGGCTAAAAAACAATAATTGCTTCTTTCCTAAAAATTCCAGTGGAGGAATAAAATCCGGCACAATTCACTGGACTTCAGGAGAAACCGAAAGCATTATCGGCTGGACTATTGCCATTAACAGGCCGGATGAGCAAGACCATCTACGCTTATTATATTCCTACACCAATAATCAAACGAGAGAAAAAGAAAATATGGACTATAAAATCCAGCTGGTTACTACGAACTGTAATTATGGAAGCAAGCGTTACTGGTTCATTTGCCCTATTGTCAAAAACAACCAATATTGCGGACGACGGGTCGGGGTTCTTTATAGAATCGGCAAATACTTCGGCTGCCGCCACTGCGGCGAACTTGCCTATACTTCGCAAATGCAAAGTGAAAAATACAAAGGCTTCGTATCTATTCCCGATATTGAACGGGCTGAAGCCAAGGTTAAGCGGCAGTATTACAAAGGCAGACCGACTAGAAAATACAGAAAAGTGATGAAACTAAACGATAAGTTTGAATACGGACTATTTAAGACGGTATGCAAACTAGACAAGAACTTTGCTCAACGGTTTGCTGATATTGGAAAATAGGGTTATAATATAGGCGTTGACCCAACAGAATATCCAAAGGTTTTATCGTCTCTAGCAAGGGGCGGTTCTGCCGACGAGCCTTTGGTAAGTTGGGTCAACCAGAACCGTCCCTTTTTAGTTATCTAAATAAAATTATATGAACACAACAGAAAAAAAGTTAAAGTATTTTCTCTACGCAAGAAAGTCATCCGAGAGCGAAGACCGCCAAGTGCAGTCCATTGATGACCAGGTCAACCGCCTAAAGATACTCTCCAGAGATTTGAATCTGAACATAAAAAGAATATACACCGAAGCCAAGTCGGCCAAGAAGCCGAACAACCGCCCCCTTTTCAGTGAAATGTTAGGCAAGATAGAAAAAGGCGAAGCCGATGGCATTTTGTGCTGGCAAATAAACCGCCTATCCCGAAATCCAAAAGATAGCGGCGATTTGCAGTGGATGCTTCAGCAAAAAATAATCAAATCCATCCAGACCATAGACAAAGAATATCTGCCCGAAGACAATGCCCTGCTCTTTGCTGTTGAAACAGGTGTTGCCAACCAATTCATTTTGGATTTGAGCAAGAATGTAAAAAGAGGCAACCAGCGCAAAGTTGATTCGGGCTGGAAATGCGGCCTTGCGCCTGTTGGTTATGTCAACGACTTATACAACCACACCATAATCAAAGACAAGGAAAGATTTAATCTAATAAGAAAAGCCTGGGACTTGATGCTGACCGGAAACTATACTGTCCCAACGGTTCTGAACAAATTAAACAAGGAATGGGGCTTTCGAACTATAAAAAGAAAAAATATGGGCGGAGTTCCTTTGGCGATGAGCGGACTGTATAAAGTTTTTACCAATATCTTCTATACTGGAATGTTCACGCATAACGGACAACTTCATCAAGGCAAACACGAACCAATGATAACTATGGATGAATATGACAAAGTCCAGATTATTTTAGGCCGAGCCGGCAAGCCACGGCCGAAAACTCACCAATTCGCCTATACCGGATTGATAAAGTGCGATGAATGCGGATGCTTCCATACCGCCGAGCATAAAACCAAACTGATAAAAAGCACCGGCGAGTTGAGAAAATACACCTATTATCATTGCACCAGAAGAAAGGTTGATATTGATTGCTCGCAGAGAAAGGTTCTTAGTGAGGAAAAACTTGAAGAACAGTTTGAAGAAATATTGGAAGGCTACACTATCTTGCCGGAGTTCAGGAAATGGGCGTTGGATGTTTTGAACGAACAAAACGATACCGAAATCGAAGACCGCACCAAAGTCTATGAAATGCAACACAAAAATCTGACTGACACCCAAAAAGAACTGGATGAACTGACTAGGATGCGCTACCGAAACCTTATTGACGATGAAGCTTTTTTGAAAGAAAAAGAAACACTGCAAAAGAAAATCATCCAAATGAAAGATGCTTTGAGGAACACAGAAAACAGGGCGGAAAAGTGGCTGGAACTGACGGAAAGAACTTTTAACTTTGCCACCTATGCCGCAATCAGATTTAACACCGGAACGCCAGAACAGAAGAAGGAGATTTTGTCCGGTTTATGTTCGAACCCGCTGATTCGAGACCAAAAATTGCTTATACAGGCGGAAGAATGGTTTGAAACGGTAAAAACTGGCTATCAGCCGTTATTACAAGAATATCAAAGGTTAGAACTGAACAAATTGCCCTTAAATAAAGTAAAAAGCGAGGCTCTCGCCTCACTAATTACACGTTGGCACGGGTGGTAGGAATCGAACCCACGTTAGAGCTTTTGGAGAGCCCCGTATTGCCACTATACGACACCCGCAGTTCTAGTTCATGGAGTTCTTAAGTTTAAAAATCTAAACCTTAAGAACTTTGAACTTTACGAACTTTCAAACTATTTGCCCTCTTTATGAAGCGTATGCTTTTTGCAGACCGGACAGTGCTTTTTCATCTCCAGCTTTTCTTTCAGCTTCTTCTTGTTTCTGGTTGTGAAATAATTGACAGTTTTGCAAACCTCGCAGCGGAGCTTGATCTGATTGTCGTTACCTTTTTTGGCCATAATATTTGAATTAATTATATTTAATCTCGGAGCCGTTGACCAGGATTGAACTGGTGACCTCATCCTTACCATGGATGTGCTCTACCAACTGAGCTACAACGGCAACATGTGGGCAGGGAGGGATTTTCGCGTCGTCCGCGGCGGACTCCTTGTCCTGGGCAGCGCTGAATGCTCACACTTGCTCGCATTCATCGGCGCTCAACTTCGCCGAGGCGGCTTGTCTCGCTTCTGCCCGTTCGAATCCACTCTACCATAACAAATCAAACTTAGTGCCCAAAGGCACTGCGTTTGATTTATGTGGGCAGGGAGGGATTCGAACCCCCGTAGGCCGAAGCCGACAGATTTACAGTCTGTTGTAATTGACCGCTCTACCACCTACCCGTGTAATTTATTTTAAAGCATCCTTGAGCCGCCCATCAGAGTTGAACTGATAACCTACTGTTTACAAAACAGTTGCTCTGCCATTGAGCTAGGGCGGCGGCCCACTGTTTATCCCGCCACGGCGGGACTCTACCAACCGAGCTAAGGCGGCATTATTCGATTGCTATTTATGCATCATTGTTTCCAACCTTCGCATCCTATATTTCACATTCCTGTTTTTCGGATCCAATTTGAGGACCTGCTTATAGCATTCTTTCGCGTCGTTCGCGTTGCCGATCTCCATATAATATTCGCCCAGTCTTTCATACGCCTCGATATCTTTCGGATTGACGGCAATCCGTTCGATCAAAAGATCTTCCAGTCTGTCTTTCATTTCGGCTTTTGCGCTCGGTATGGTCACCCTGTCGCTTACGGTCGGGCGTATCTTCTTCTCGGCGACATCCTCCGGCGAAACATGCGCGCCGCGGCCACGGTCGCGATAAACAGACCGCTTCAATTCGGAAAAATAATTTTTCTTACTGTTGCCGGAGCTGCTTGAGCCGTAATTTTTGACTTTTTCGATTATTTCATCTTCCTTGCTGTTCTTTGCTGTAGCAGAACGGCTTTTTTCTTTATTTTGAAACCTCAAATTTTTCCTGTGCCTGATTGAATCGTTCAAATTTTTCGATTTATTTTCCAGTCGCAGAAACATTATTCTGGCACGACGGGTCATTTTGTCGGAAACGGTCAGAAAAGCATGTTTGATATTATCGCGCCTAAACACGGACGATAGCCGTCCGAAAAATCCGTTTCCGCGCGCCTCTCGATCTTTCATATCGAAAACGCCTTCCTCTTCAAGACTGGCTATCCGAGAAGCTTTCTTCATGAAAAAAACTATGATGCCGCTCAAGCTTAGGATGATCAGGATTGGAGGAATGATTGAGTATAGCATAAATTATCTTATTTCTTCTTTCTTTATGGCGATGTATTTGCCGTTCTCGAGCTTGACTTTTATTTCCTGTGTCACAGCATTGATTTCAATGACCGTTCCTCTGCCATCTTTGGTTTTGATCGCACTATGAAGCTCTGGCATGCCTTTCAGCATTTCTTTGTATTGCTCGGCTTCATACGCCAGACAGCACATCAACCTGCCGCATAATCCGGAAATTCTGTCCGTGCCGCGATGGGCGATCTGTTGAGCTCTGGCCATATCGGTCGTGATGCTCTGCATGTTACCGTTGTTTTTCACGCAACACAACTCGCGTCCGCAGATTCCATATCCGCCCAATTTCCTGGCTTCGTCGCGCGAACCGATCTGCTGCATGCGGATCGCTTTTTTGAATTGGCGGCTCAAATTCTTCACCAATTCCCGAAAATCTATTCTGCCATCGGCCGTGAAAGCGAAAATTACTTGCCTGCCATCCAAGCTGATACGTCCGTCAATCAGCTTCATTTCCAGACCCATACTTTTTATTTCTCTTCCGCAGATATCCAGATATTCCTTTTTCTGTTCTTCGTATCGGGCGAAAACATCCTTGTCTCTTTCAGTCGCTACGCGTAAAATCTTTTCCTTAGACTCTTCTTTCGTTTCCACGGCCGCATCTTCCACAATTCCGATCTCATTGGAATATTCCGTCGCAACAATAACCTTGTCGCCTTTGACCAGATCGGAATCCGTTAGATAAAGCCTGGGATTTTCCCAGGAATATATACTGACTAAAACTTTTGGCATTCGTTAGCGGTCCATGGTCCGCAGTCTTTAAATCATCGATTGCGAGCCGTGAGCCAGTTTTACAATTCAAGACGCGAGAAATCTCCGACTTGGATATTTTCTCCGATCTTGCTTATCTTTTCAGTTATCAATCCTCCCACCGTCTGATCGGGATTCTTCACGAACGGTTGGGTCAAAAGAGAAATTTCTTCTCTGAATTTCCTTTCTTTTCCCTCTAAAATCTTAGCCATCATTTCAGCCGGCTTATTTTCCGATGCCAGTTGAACTTTCCAAATTTCTTTTTCTTTTTCAATCGCTTCGGCCGGAACATCTTCCGGTTTCAAATATTTAGGATCGATAGCGGTCACATGCATCGCGATATCCTGCGCCAGAGATTTGAACTCTTCATTTCTGGCCACAAAATCAGTCTCGCAAAGAAGTTTCACGATCGCTCCGACGCGCCCGTTGGAGTGCACATATGAAGCGATAACGCCCTCTTCAGCCACACGATCGGATTTTTTCATTGCTTTTTCCTGTCCCCGCTTGCGAAGGATCTCGATCGCCTTTTGATCATCGCCGCCGGCCTCTTCCAGAGCCTTCTTTACTTCCACGATTCCGGCGCCGGTCCGCTCGCGCAAATTTTTAATTTGATCTAAAGTCGCCATATTTTTATTTTAATTATTTTTGCTCCGGTTTCAGAGCCGTTTTGGTCTTTTCTTTCCCATTCAAAACCGCTTTCGCAACATATGCGATCATCAAACGGAGCGAAGATACCGCATCCTCATTGGCCGGAATCGGATAATCAATCAGGCTTGGATCAACATTGGTATCCACCAATCCAATGATTGGAATGTTCTTCTTTACAGCCTCCTTGACGGCCAGATCATCTTCGATGACACCGGTCACAAAGATCGCACCTGGCAATTTTACCATATTTTTGATGCCTCCCATCCTTCTTTCCAATCTGTCTAGCTCTTCCGCAATTTTCATCTGCTCGAACTTGGTGTATCTTTCATATTCTCCGCGCTTCGTTTTTTCCTGGCCGTCACGCAAAAATCTGGTACGTCCGGAAATAACATGGAAATTAGTGAAAGTTCCGCCCAGCCATCTATCGATGACATACGGCATACCGACTCTCCGAGCAGCCGATTCGATCAGCTTTTTAGCCTGCTTTTTGGTCCCGACAAACAGAATGTCCTGTCCTTCGGAAGCGATTTTTTCGATAAATTTGGATGCCTCTTCCAGTTTTTCGACGGTTTTTTGCAAATCAATGATATTTACTCCGTTTCTGACACCAAAGATGTATCCGTCCATCTTAGGATTTTTTCTTGATTTTTGATGCCCGAAATGCACGCCGCTTTTAAGCATCACATTCATGTCCGGAATCAAAGCGGAAAAATCAAAATCGGCAAAATAATCTTCGCCCGCTTTTGAAACTGTTTTGTCGGCAGCAGTTTCCACCGCCTTTTTTTCTTCTGTCATGGATTTTTTCCTTATTATTATTCCTCCCGTTCTGACGGGAAAATGCCGCTACTTTTTGTTTATCTGGCCTTTATTTTCTCGCCCAAGCGAGAGCAGGAATAGGCCCAAAAAGTATGTGTTTTCATGCTCTGCCAGTATACCAGGGCTCTTTGCCCTTGTCAATTCCCGATATGTATGCTAGGATAGCCAAGTAATTAATACGCTCAACCAATACCAGATCCGTACGGTTTTTGTGTACTTGTAAATTTCGTACGTATTTGTAATTTTGCAAGGAATATGAAAAAAAACATCCATCCGAAATATTTCGATGACGCAAAAATAGTCTGCGCCTGTGGCAATGTCATCACAGCCGGTTCAACTGTAAAAGAAATGAAGGTTGAAATCTGCTCCGCTTGCCATCCTTTCTACACCGGCAAGAAGAAATCCCTTGACACCACCGGACGAGTCGATAGGTTCAAAAAATTGGCGGAAAAATCAGCTTCCAAAGTTGTCCGAAAAAAATCCGAGAAGAAAGCTACGGTCAAAGCCAAAAAAGAAGCCAAGAAAAAATAATCTTCTGGAATATAAAAATCCGCCACGGCGGATTTTTTAGTTTTCAAAAATCAGGATCGCTGTCATACCCTGTTTTCTTTTTCTGTTCTTAATCGCTCCAATAAAATGCGCCTCTTTTTCTTTGAAGCCCAAAGACTCAATCAGATCTCGCCAACTTTCCATCGACCGATATTCCAAAGTCCACGGCATATAGGCGTTCTGCAGATTCATCAGCCAATCATTCAAAAACAGAAACTTAAACTTATCTTCATCGGATAGACGCATGAAATCGGCGGTCGCCTCCGAAGTTTCAAGATTGGATTTTTTCAAATATTTCGCGATCGCTTGGACATCAAATGTCCAAGCCTTGCCGGAAGCTAAAGACATTCGATGTCTCGCCGCCTCCGGAAACGATTCTTCAAACAAGATGAGCTTGCCGTCCGGTTTCAAAGCATTTTTTATTTTCTTTAAGTTCTCCAAAATTTCAGATTCTTTCAGATGATGCAAAACCAGTTTGACGACCGCCAAATCAACCGAGTTGTCCGGAATCCGATCCAGATTTATTTCAAATTCAATGCGCGGATCCAGATCCCCCAAAACAGGATTGCTCTTAGCGTCTATTCCTATAAATTTTTCAACATTTTTGTTTTGCGCCGCTATGTTTTTAAGAAATGTCAGTTTTCCACAGCCGAAATCCAAGATGGTTTTCACACCTTCCAATTTTGACTCGATCATTTCCAGAAACATGTCGGAATTTTCTGCTGGAGGCAGATTTTCTAACTTATATTCTTTCAGCTTCTTTTCATAAAATCTCAAAATTTCTTTCTTAGACATCGGATGTCTAAGCGGACCGGACATCGCATGCCCTTGGACATCCGATGTCTTTAACCATCCGAAAAATTCTTCCACAAATTTCTCAGGATCTCTCACATTCTGATGATTCAGAACCCAATGTTTTTTGAGCGCATCAAAAATATCCTCCGACTGTAAAACAATCAGAGGATTGGCTAAAATTTCTTGAGCTATATCCATAGTGCCTTATTTTGACTTTTTGCCTTTTTTAAAGTATAATCTACTAAGGTTTTGATGTAAAACCACTATAAAAAGCTATGAATCCGATAATCAAAGAGATCAAAAAAGAATACCAAGACATTTCAGCCCAGTTGAATTCGCCCGGGATAATTTCTGACATGTCCAAAATGGCACAATTGGGCAAAAGGCAGGCCGAACTTTCCGAAACTATCGCCAAAATCGAAGAATTGGAAAAAGTTGAGAAGAATATGAAAGAGAATGCCGAAATTGTGAACACGGAAGAAGATGCAGAAATGAAGCAGATGGCCATGGATGAGAATGTTAAGCTGTCCGAACAGAAAGAAAAATTGGAAAAAGAACTGGAAATCATGCTTATTCCCAAAGACCCGAACGACAGCAAGAACATCATCGTCGAGATCCGCGCGGGAGCCGGCGGAGACGAGTCAGCCCTCTTTTCAGCCGAACTTTTCAGAATGTATGCCAGATATGCTGAAAAAAATGGTTGGAACGTAGCCCTTCTCAATTCTAATGTAACCGGCGTTGGCGGATACAAGGAAGTGACTTTTGAAATAAATGGGACCGGAGCCTATGGCAAGATGAAATTTGAATCCGGCGTGCACCGCGTGCAAAGAATTCCGGAAACCGAAAAGAATGGCCGCGTCCACACCTCAACCTCAACCGTAGCAGTTTTGCCGGAAGCCGAGGAAGTGGATCTCAAAATTGAAGATAAGGATCTTCGCATCGACACTTTCTGCTCTTCCGGACCGGGCGGACAATCCGTCAACACGACCAAAAGTGCCGTCCGCATCACCCACATCCCTTCAGGACTGGTTGTGTCCTGCCAAGATGAAAAATCCCAGATCAAAAACAAGGATAAGGCGATGAAAGTTTTGCGTTCTCGTTTGCTGCAGATGGAAGAAGAAAAACGCGCCAAAGAACTTGGTGACGCGCGTCGTTCGCAGATCGGAACCGGAGACAGAAGCGAAAAGATCAGAACATACAACTTCCCACAGGATCGCATCACAGACCATCGCATCAAGCAGAACTGGAGCAATATCCATCACATTCTTGAAGGAAATCTGGATGATATCGTAACCGCACTGCAGGAAGAAGATATCAAGCTCAAATTACAAAAGTAATTTGAGAATTTTAAATTATCAATTTCCAATTTTCAAACAATTTTTAATGACTAAATTCAAATAGTTTAGAAAATTTGGCGTCCTTTTATGCGAACTATAAGAGATGTTGAAATTAAATATGCCGGCAAGCTAGATAAATTAGATTTGGATCTTATCGTTGCCCACGTCATCAAAAAATCACGTGAATTTGTGCTAGCCCACCCGGAACATAAGATTCCTAAATTTAAAATTGAAAATTTAAAATTTAAAATTGCCCGCCGCAGGCGGGGCGAGCCATTGGCCTATATTTTGGGCCACAAAGAATTCTTCGGCTTGGCTTTCAAGGTCACCAAGGACACGCTT
This sequence comes from bacterium, assembly GCA_021785125.1. Lineage (GTDB taxonomy): Bacteria > Patescibacteriota > Minisyncoccia > Moranbacterales > UBA2206 > JAJYGF01. Next base: position 17,146 of record JAJYGF010000005.1, read on the forward strand.
ATCCCCCGCCCGGAGACCGAATTGCTCGTCGAACTCGCACTTCAAGAAACAAGAAACAAGAAACGAAAAACAACCATTATCGATGTCGGAACGGGCAGTGGCAACATCATCATCTCTTTGGCAAAAAATTTGAAAGAAAAAAATAATTATATCGCCATCGATATTAGCAAGGACGCTTTGAAAATTGCCAGACAAAATGCCAAATTAAATTCAGTTGTCGATAAAATAAAATTTGTTCATAGAAGTCTGTTGGAAAAAATAAAAGATATGAATGATTCGATTATCATTGCCAACCTTCCCTATCTTGATGCCGATTGGAAAAATTTATTGAAAAGCAGCGAAAGCGCGGGATTGAAATATGAGCCATCAACAGCTCTGTACGGCGGGGATGCGGATGGATTGGGGTTGTATCGACTGATGGCAAAGCAAATCAAATCCATGCAACCGAAAAATGTTGTAATTTTCTGCGAAATCGGACACTTGCAAATGTCGGGAATGAAAAAAATATTCTCCTTTGCCAAGAAAATCGAATTCAAGAAAGATCTAGCCGGAAAATGGCGGATCTGCAAGATAAAATCATAGCCCCGATAAACCAAAAACCCGCATGTTAGCGGGTTTTTGGTATACAACTTTTTGTTGATATTTCAGATGTATACCTCCGAAAAATTTCTCAAAAGTTGATAATTTATTTCAAGAAAAGATTATTTCTTTTTCTTTTTAGCTGCCTTTTTTTTCTTAGGAGCCGCTTTTTTCTTTGCAGTCTTCTTAGCTACTTTTTTCTTTGCTGCTTTTTTCTTTGCTGCCATTGAAATCACCTGCCTTTCTATTTTTGTTTTATTTATGATATTTGTTTTCGACCTTTTTGTTTTTATAAAATTATTTTTATTTAAAAATAATTTTATCTGATTAAATTATATGTCAATAAATTTTTTTTGCAATAGAAAAAAGTTATCCACAGCGTAAAAAAATTTTCTTATAAATTTTTTCTACGCTGTAGCCACGTGATGAAAATTTTTTTACCTTAAAAAATTTCATTTTACATGGCACAGCCGATATTTAAATATAAAATTTTTTAAATTTATAATTTCTAACTACTAATTTCTAAACAATTTAAATTATTAAATTTTAAATTGTTTAGAAATTGAAAATCAATAATTAAAAATTGCTACAATATTACACCCAAAATGCGCCTTTTTGTCCAGATTGACGCCGCTTTCAGCTTTGATAAAATTTAAAGACAGACAAATTACGGTCGATGTCCCGCTCCGGCGGGACCCACGCTTCAACGCAAGCTTGTTTTCCGCTTAGGCGGGAGATAATTAATACATTCAAAATAGAAAGGAAGGTGAAAACAATGGAAGAGGAAAATAAAGTTGAAGAAAAATCCGAAGAAAAAGTAGAAGAAGCACAAGCAGAAGGAACTGTGATCCAAGACAAGGCCAAGCAATGGTTGCAGGATAATCTTAGAATCATCATCAGCGTGTTGATCGTAGTCGCCATCGCAGGCGGAATATATTCTTATTCAAAAAGGACGGAAGCTCCGGTAGTTTCCGACCAAGAACAAACCGTCCAACAATCCGCCGATAATTCTGACAATTCCGCGGCCGCGACCACCGACAATGCCACCAACAATTCCAATCAGCAAGCCGCCCCTGCCGGGACCAGCCAAGAGACCGAAAAGTCATTCGTTGAGACTGCCAGCAAGGGAGACAGTTACACTTCTTTGGCGCGCAGAGCATTGGCGAATTATCTGGAAAAGAATCAGGATTCGAGCCTTACCGCCGAGCATAAGATATACATCGAAGATTTCCTGAGAAAGAATGTGCCGAACCAAAAGAGAATGTTCGCGGGAACATCAGTGGAATTTTCAAAAAGCCTGATCCAGAACGCCATCACGAAAGCTAAAAGCCTTAACGCGCGACAACTTCATAATTTGCACAGGTACGCGGTTATGGTTCCGTCATTGTCTTGATTTTCATGTTGGGAACATAATTTGAGAAAATTCTGCGTTCTTTCTTCGTAGCTAAGTATATTATTACTTTCTATAAGCAAAAATCCCGAGTAATCGGGATTTTTGCTTATAGAA
>JAJYGF010000006.1 GCA_021785125.1 bacterium
AGTCTAGCCGTTATTTGGCCAAAGTCTTGATACAGCGGGTGCAAACTTTCTTTCTTTTTCCGTCGACTTTCTTGGTCTGAAGATTGATGCCGAATTTTCTAAGTGTCTTGATATTTGAATGGCTGACCTTGTTTCCAGTTTTTGCTCCACGCTCGCAAATTTCGCAAACTCTGCTCATCTTGTTTGATTTAAATGGTTGATTACTAACAGGATTTAGGTTATCATATGTATATTAAATTGTAAAGCCCAAGACATGTTAAATGAAATAGTACTGGGAGCGTTTTTTTTCATCATACTTCTATATTCGGTGATCATCCATGAGGTTTCGCACGGCATTTCGGCTTTATGGCAAGGGGATACGACCGCCAAATATGCCGGCCGGCTCAATCTCAACCCGTTCAACCATATCGACATCTGGGGCTCGATAATTGTGCCCATCCTGATGTATTTCGGCGTAGGCTTCGCTTTCGGCTGGGCTAAGCCGGTGCCGTACAACCCATACAACTTGAAAAACCAGAAGTGGGGGCCAGCCCTGGTCGCTCTTTCCGGTCCGGCTTCTAATCTGGTCTTGGCTGTCATTTTCACCGTAATTGCCCGCCTGATCGATCTGCAGGGGGCGTTGAAAGTGGAAATCATCACTCATGCGATCGATTTTTCCGCGATCGCTCCGCTGATTGCCGGCTCTGTCTCCGCAATCCTGTTTGAGATTTGTATCGTGGTTATCTTCATCAATGTTCTTTTGGCCTTTTTCAATCTGATTCCGATCCCTCCGTTAGACGGTTCCAAACTTCTTTTTGCTCTTTTGCCGATGAAGATCGAAACCATGGCCGTTTTGGAGCAGTTCGGGTTCGTTTTTCTTCTCATGTTTATCCTTATTTTCTCCGGTCCGTTGGGGACATTTCTCAATTTCGTACTGAATATTTTTTTGTCGCAGGTCGTTTGATTCCATATTGATCCAGCACTAATTTCGCACCGGTCATGGTCTGGAGCGACGAAGGCGCAAATGTGAAGTTGGTGCTGGATTGACATATTTTCCGATATCCTTTATTATAATTTTGCTAGTCATTAGCTAGCTTTTTGTTTAATTTAATTTATTCTGGCTAGTTAGGGCGTTCTGCTAACCGGCCGAAAGACAAAATGCCAACAATCAATCAGCTGAAAAGGAAAGTCAGGAAGTCAAACGTGAAAAAGACGAAGTCTCCTGCCTTTAGAAATGTTTTTAACACACTCAAGAATAAGCCGATCAACACAGACAGCCCTTTCAAAAGAGGCGTCTGTTTGAAGGTCAGCACGACCACTCCGAAAAAACCGAACTCGGCGCTTCGCAAGATCGCCAGAGTGAGATTGACTAATGGAATGGAAGTCACTGCATATATCCCGGGAATCGGACACAATTTGCAGGAACACTCGATCGTAATGATCCGTGGCGGAAGAGTCAAAGATCTTCCAGGAGTCAGATATCACGTCGTGCGCGGAGTCTTGGACTCTGCCGGCGTTGCCAACAGAAAAAGAGGTCGAAGTAAATATGGCGCTAAGCAAGTAAAGGCTAAAGAATAAACATATGCCACGAAGAAAAAGAATCTTTAAGAAAAATATCAAGCCGGATCCGAAATTCGGCAATATGCTGGTAGGTAAATTTGTAGGATATATCATGGAGCGCGGCAAAAGGACTGTCGCTGAGAAAGTGATGTATGATGCTTTTGATATCGTCCATGAAAGAACCAAAAAAGGCGGTTTGAATACTTTTGAACAGGCTATCAAGAATGTTTCTCCATTAGTGGAGCTGAAATCCCGGAGAGTCGGCGGAGCGAATTATCAGGTTCCGGTGCCGGTTTCCGGCGAAAGACGAACGACTTTGGCCATGAGATGGATCAAGAATGCCACTCAAGCCAAAAAGGGCAAGAAGATGGCTGAAAAATTGGCCGACGAATTCATCGACGCGTCTAATAAGACCGGTGCGGCTATCAAGAAGAGAGATGACGTGCATAGAATGGCTGATGCTAACAAGGCCTTCGCTCATTTTGCTTAATCGTAATTCACTAGTAAGACGGATAGGACAGATAAGACCTATCTGTCCTATTTTTTAAAATAAAATGTCGAGACAATATCCTATTGAAAAATTAAGAAACATCGGAATCATCGCCCACATCGATGCCGGAAAAACGACGACGACCGAGCGTATCCTGTTCTATACTGGAATCACCCACAAGATCGGCGAAGTGCATGAAGGTGCGGCAACGATGGACTGGATGGAGCAGGAAAGAGAGCGCGGAATTACCATCACATCTGCGGCTACAACGTGTTATTGGAAGGACCATCAGGTCAACATCATCGATACTCCGGGCCACGTAGACTTCACTGTTGAGGTGGAGCGATCTTTGCGCGTCTTGGATGGCGGCGTGGTGGTTTTTGATGGAAAAGAAGGTGTTGAGCCGCAATCAGAAACGGTTTGGAGACAAGCTGATAAATATGACGTACCTCGAATCTGTTTCATCAATAAGATCGACAAGGAAGGCGCTGATTTCTATTATTCTTTGGGAACGATCGAAGAAAGATTGACTCCGAATGCCGTGGCCATTCAGATTCCGATCGGAGAAAGAAATGATTTTGCCGGCGTGGTGAATCTCATGAACATGAAAGCCTACACTTTTGACGGGCAGATGGGCGAAAAAGTGATCGAAAGCGAAATCCCGGCTGATCTGGTTGAAAAAGCCAAGGAATGGCGGGAGAAAATGGTGGAAAAGATCGCGGAAACTGATGACGCTTTGGTTGAAAAATATTTGAATGGCGAAGAAATAAGCGAGCAAGAATTGAAAGATGCTTTGCGTCGAGAAGTTATTGCCGGAAAAATTTATCCGGTCCTGACCGGAACCGCGCTTCGCAACAAAGGCGTGCAGCTGGTTTTGGACGCGGTGGTTGATTATCTTCCAAGTCCGATCGATGTGCCGGCGATCAAAGGATTCGATGTGAACGATCATGAAAAAGAAGTGCCGGTCGAAGCGAAAGACGACGCGCCCTTTGCCGCTTTGGCTTTCAAGGTTGCGACCGACCCGTTTGTCGGACAACTGACTTTCTTCCGAGTGTATTCCGGAACCATCAAAGCCGGATCATATGTTTTGAATTCGACCAAGGGTGAAAAAGAAAGAATCGGACGGATCTTGCGCATGCATTCCAATCATCGGGAAGAAATCGATGAATTGTATTCAGGCGGAATTGGAGCGTTGGTCGGCATGAAAAATACGACGACCGGAGATACTTTGTGCGATCCGGACAAGCCGGTGCTTTTGGAATCAATCACTTTCCCGGAACCGGTCATCGCGATCGCGATCGAGCCGAAAACCAAAGCTGACCAGGAAAAGATGGGCTTGGCCCTTCGCAAATTGGCGGAGGAAGATCCGACTTTCCGGGTGAAGACTGATGAAGAAACCGGACAAACTATTATCTCCGGAATGGGCGAACTGCATTTGGACATCATCGTCGACCGGATGAAGCGCGAATTCAAAGTGGAAGCTAACATTGGCCAACCGCAAGTGGCCTATCGTGAAACGATCAGACAAACTGCGGAAGCTGAAGGCAAATATATAAAACAGTCCGGCGGACGTGGACAATATGGACATTGTTGGATCCGGATCGAACCGCAAGAACCGGGCAAAGGATTTGAATTTGAGAGCGAGATCAAAGGCGGCGCCATTCCGCAGGAATATATCGTGCCAATTGAAAAAGGAGTCAAAGACGCGCTGGACAACGGCGTGGTGGCCGGCTATCCGATGGTGGATGTCAAGGCGGTTGTTTATGACGGATCTTTCCATGAAGTCGATTCATCAGAAGCTGCCTTCCGCATTGCAGGATCCATGGCCTTGAAAGAGGCGGCTCGCCGGGCTAATCCGGTCATCTTGGAACCGATCATGAAAGTCGTGGTGACAACCCCAGAACAATTCATGGGCGATGTTGTTGGAGACTTGAATTCAAAGCGGGGAATCATCCGCGAAATGAATGACCGTGGAACCGGCGCATCAAGAGTGAAACTCATCGATGCGGAAGTCCCATTGTCTTCAATGTTCGGATATGTGACCCAATTGCGTTCGATGACCCAAGGCCGCGCCAGTTCTTCGATGGAATTCTCGCATTATGCGGAAGTTCCGAAGAATGTGGCAGATGAGATCGCCAGCGGAAAGAAGAAATGAGAATAAAAAATCCTGGTTTAAATTTGATTCTCAGGAGCGGAAAATTAGGAGGTCTAAGATGAAAGATGCGGCGGCCTTAATAAGCAATTTCATTAAGCAGGCCCTGGAGGATGGCATGGGGTGGATCGCTATTTTTTCTCTAGCTGGTGTGGCAGCATTAATAGTTTTTGGCATGTGGGGAATTTTTAAGGCAATTCTCATGGCCATCAATTTTTTCTCGAGGGCCTAGCCCTCTTTTTATTTTTTATATTTTTTGCTAAAATAAAATAAAATAAAAAAATATGCTAGATAAAAAACTCAAAGAAGCTATCGAACTTCTGGGCGGGAAGGCGGTCATAAAAGACGGCGATTCCGTCTATATCCTGCTCACTTTGAAGGAGTTTCGCAAAGTGAAGCAAGAAAGCATCCAGGGCTTGACAAAGCAGGAATTGGTTGATAAGATCAATAATGACATCGCGAGTTGGCGGTTTGCGCAGGAAGAAAAGCAAGTTGAAATGATAAGCCTGGACGAGCTGGGAGAAATCGATGAGGAACAGGTGATCTATGAGAAAGCTTGAAAGTTATCCACAGTTCAAAAAATCGCTAAAATTTGCCAAAAAAACGATTCCGTATTACAATATTTTTTGTGTAATAAATAACTAAATAACTTATAAAAATTCGCAATGATCGCGGGTTCGGTGTTTTTATTCCGAGCTGGAAAATTGCGTAATACTGCAAAAATATGGCAGCAGAACAATTTCAAAGAACCAAACCTCATGTAAACGTCGGCACAATCGGCCATGTCGATCACGGCAAAACCACTCTGACGGCCGCTATTCTCCATGTCTTGGCATTCCAGGGAAAGGCTAAGGAAAAGGGAGTGGATGAGATCGACAAGGCTCCGGAAGAAAGAGAGCGTGGAATCACTATTGCGACCGCTCACTGCGAATATGAATCTGACAAGAGACATTATGCTCACGTAGATTGTCCGGGTCATGCCGACTATATCAAAAACATGATCACCGGTGCCGCCCAGATGGACGGAGCTATTTTGGTTGTAGCCGCGACTGACGGTCCTATGCCTCAAACTAGAGAGCATATTCTTCTGGCGAAGCAGGTAGGTGTGCCTGAAATCGTAGTCTTTTTGAACAAAGTCGATATGGTTGACGATCCGGAATTGGTTGAACTGGTCGAAGCCGAGGTTCGAGAGTTGCTTACGAAATATGAATTTGATGGCGACAATGCAAAAATTATTCGCGGTTCAGCTCTGAAAGCGCTTGAATCCAAATCGGCCGATGAGGAGGCTGCCAAGCCTATTTTGGAATTGATTGCCGCTTTGGATGAAAAGATCCCTGAGCCGGTTCGCGAGACAGATAAGCCGTTCCTGATGCCGATAGAAGACATCTTTTCTATCGAAGGTCGCGGAACCGTAGTGACTGGAAGGATCGAAAGAGGCATCGTCAACATCAATGAAGAAGTTGAAATCGTCGGAATCAAGCCGACTTCTAAAACTGTTGTGACCGGAATCGAAATGTTCAACAAGTCTTTGGATAAGGGGCAGGCTGGAGACAATGCCGGACTTCTTCTGCGTGGAATCAAGAAAGAAGATGTTGAAAGAGGACAGGTTTTGGCCAAGCCGGGATCGATCACTCCGCATACCGAATTTGAAGGTGAAGTTTATGTTTTGACCAAGGAAGAAGGTGGAAGACACACTCCTTTCTTCAAGGGATACAAGCCACAATTCTATGTCAGAACGACTGATGTGACCGGAGAAGTCATACTTCCGGAGGGAACCGAAATGGTCATGCCTGGAGATACGATAAATTTGTCTGTCAAATTGGGCGCTCCTGTGGCCATGGAGGAAGGAATGCGATTCGCAATCCGCGAAGGCGGAAGAACCGTCGGAGCCGGAGTTGTGACTAAGATCAACAAATAGTTTATTTTTTAAGCCGCTCAATACTTGACATGGGCGGCTTTATAGAGTAAATTTTATAAATGTATAACTAAAAGAAGGTTTTCGTTAAAAAAATGCCAAAAAAGGAAGAAGAAGCAAAATCAAGAATTAGGATAAAAATCAAGGCGTACGACCATAAGATCATAGATCAATCGGCCAAGCAGATTGTGGAAACGGCCGAAAGATCAGGAGCTACCATTACCGGGCCGGTTCCATTGCCGACTGAAATTAGGAAATTCACAGTCAACAAATCCACTTTTGTCCATAAAGATGCCAGAGATCAATATGAAATGAGAATGCACAAAAGGATTATTGATATATGGAATCCCACGCCAAAAACGATCGATAGTTTGACCAGTTTGGATCTGCCGTCCGGAGTGGATGTGGAAATAAAAATGTAATTATGAAATCAATATAAATACTAGTTCAAGTCCTGTCGCTCGCGAGCGACGAGATACTAGACTAGCCAAATCGGGTATTCATAAGCCCGCGTGGCTGGGCTCATGAATGTCCGATTTTTATTTTGCAAAGATTAAGTGAAAGTGAAATATATGAAGTTTATTCTGGGGAAAAAATTGGGAATGACAACCATATATGATGAAGCGCGATTGGCGCAAAACGTAACGTTGGTTGAATGTTTTTCAAAAGTCGCTTTGGTGCGCGCTAAAGAAAAAGATGGTTATGCTGCCGTGCAAGTCGAAATCCAAAAGACAAAAAACAAAGTTGTCAGAAAAGAATTTAAAATTGAGGATGAAGGTGTATTTAAGGCGGGAGATCAAATCAAGACGGACACTTTCGAAATCGGAGACAGGGTTTATGTCAGCGGACTTGGAAAAGCAAAAGGTTTCCAGGGTGTGGTCAAGAGACACGGTTTCAAAGGGGCTCCGGCTTCTCATGGACACAAGCATGACCTACGCGCGCCCGGTTCGATCGGAGCGGGCTATCCGGAACATGTCATTAAGGGCAAAAGGATGGCTGGCAGGATGGGCGGCAACAGAGTTACAACCAAGAATATCAAAATTGTTTTTATAGACAAAGAAAAAAATTTATTAGGGTTGAAAGGAGCCGTTCCCGGCGTTTCCGGTTCGGTGGTGGAAGTTTATACGAAGTAGTTAATCTGGGTTAATATGAAGATAAAGTTATACAATACGGAAGGAAAAGGAGCTGGAGAGATCGAATTGGCGGAATCGGTTTTCGGTTTGCCGCAAAATGATGATCTCGTGCACCAAGTGTTTGTTTCCTTGGCGGCGAATCAGAGACAAGTTTTGGCGCACACTAAAACCCGCGGAGAAAGAGCCGGGTCGGGCATTAAGCCTTGGAAGCAAAAGGGAACCGGTCGCGCCCGCGTAGGATCGGTCAGAACTCCGGTATGGAGAGGCGGAGGTATTGTTTTCGGGCCGATCAAGAACAGGAATTTCAAGCAAAAAATCAATAAGAAAATGAACGCCAAGGCCATTGCGACGGTTCTGAGCGGAAAATTGCGCGACGGAGAACTGGTGGTGCTGGACAAGCTGGAGCTGAAAGAAAAGAAAACAAAAGAAGCAGCGAAAATTTTGAAAAGTTTGCCGGTCAAAGGACGCATGTTGATAGGTTTTGCGGACGGTGAGAAGGAGTTGCGCGCCTGCAGTCGCAATATCGAAGGAGTCAACAATATTCTGGTGCAAAAGCTCAATGTTTTGGATCTTTTGAATAATAAGAATCTGATTTTGAGCCGTGATTCAATCAAGTACTTGGAAGAGAAATATAATAAAATCAATTAGGCGGTAATTGCTTATCCAACGATAAAAAATCAACAAGATGGCGGATTTGAAGAAAAAAATGAATAATGGCGAAAAGGCGGGCAACGCGTACGAGGTTTTGCTTGAGCCGGTAATTACGGAAGCTGCGACTGTAGCCATGGAATTGAATAAATACAGCTTCAAAGTGGCGAAGAGCGCGACGAAGATAGAAATTAAAAACGCGATTGAAGATTTGTATAAAGTGAAAGTTTTAGGAGTCAATACGGCAAATTACAAACGAAAATTTGTCAATTATGGAAGAACTCCCGGTTTCAGGGCCGGTTCGAAGAAGGCGATAGTGACCCTGAAAGAAGGAGATTCCATCGATCTGTTCAAAGGAGCATAGTAATATTTTAAATTTAAAATTTAAAATTTAGCGAAGCGAATAATATGGCAATTAAAATATATAAAAAGAATAACGCCGGAAGAAGGAACATGTCCATTGTGAAGTCCGATCTGGTTTTCGACAAAAAGCCCGAGAAATCTCTTTTGGCTCCGATGAAGAGCAGGGCCGGACGCTCGAACGGAAAAATTTCCGTTCGGCATCAGGGAGGCGGAGCTAAGAGAAGATACAGGGTAATTGATTTCAAGCAGGATAAATTTGACATTCCCGGAAAAATCGCGGCTATCGAAAGAGATCCGAATCGATCGTCCTTCATCGCTCTGATACACTACAAAGACGGAGAAAAAAGATATGTGCTGGCTTCCGAAGGAATGGTGGCCGGAATGAAAATTCTGACATCCGCAAACGCCCCGATCAAATCGGGGAACCGCACCAGAATTAAAAATATACCGATCGGAACTATGATTTCAAATTTGGAGTTATTCCCTGGCAAGGGCGGACAGATCGTTCGTGGGGCCGGTTCGGGAGCCATTCTGACGGCCGTAGATGAAAAGACCGCCCAAGTAAAAATGCCATCCGGCGAAGTTCGCTTGATCAACAATGAGTGTTACGCAACCATCGGACAGGTCAGCAATTTTGAGCATAATGCCATAAATATAGGCAAGGCCGGAAGAAAAAGACATATGGGTGTGAGGCCGGCTGTCCGCGGCACGGTCATGAATCCGGTCGATCATCCGCATGGAGGTGGAGAAGGTCGTCAAGGAATCGGATTGAAACATCCGAAAACGCCTTGGGGCAAACCGGCACTCGGCAAGAAAACCAGAAAGAAATCGAGATATAGCAATAAGTTTATAATTAAGCGAAGGCAAAAGCGCAAATAAATTCCAAGCCGAATTTTATAAAATATTATGACTCGAAGCCTAAAGAAGGGTCCTTATGTGGACGAAAGAATACTCAACAAGATCAAGAACAAGCCGGCCGGCGACAAATCTGTCATCAAGATTTGGGCCCGCGCCAGTGTGATTTCTCCCGAAATGGTGGGATATACTTTCGGTGTGCATAATGGAAAAACACATTTGCCGGTCTTCGTGACGGAGGAAATGGTCGGTCATAGGTTCGGAGAATTTTCAGCGACCAGAAAGTTCTTGCGGCACGGCGGCAAGATGCAAAAAGAAATAGAACAAGCGGCCAAACAGAAGGAATTGGAATCCGCCAAGGCCGCCAAGGCTAGCGCCGAAGCCAAGAAATAATTATTTTTTAAAAGATGGAATAAGGGACACGGACGATAAGGCAATAAAACTATGAGAGTATCAGCAAAATTGAACAATTTACGCATGCCTAACAGAAAGGTTAAATTGGTGGCCGATGTTATCAAGGGCTTGGACGTGGCAGATGCCCTGAATCAACTTGAGGGAACTGTCAAAAAAAGCGGTCCGTATATGATCAAGCTTTTGAATAGCGCTATCGCCAACGGTGAGAATGATTTTGGAATCGACAAAAATAACATGTATATTTTTGATGTTGTCGTAAAAGAAGGCATGACTCTCAAAAGATGGATGCCGAAAGCATATGGAAGAGCAACGCCCATCAGGAGAAGATCTTCCAACGTCGAACTCATAATTGAAGAAAGGGTGGAAGGCAAGGGAAGGAAGAGCAAGGAACAGTTGGAAAAGGAAAAGAAAGCCAGGATCGATGCCAAAAAGAAAGCTGAAAAAGAAGCCATTCAAAAACAAGAGCAGGAAAAAGAAGAAAGAGAAAACAAGCTGACCGACAAATCCGAAATGAAAGCGAAGGAAGGCAAGGCTGAAAATAAGATTGTGGGAAAAAGCGGGTGGACGAAAAAAATTTTTAATCGCAAATCGGGAATGTAAATCATAAATTTAAAATTTAAAATTTTAAATTTAAAATTATAGATCATAATTATGGGACACAAAGTTAATCCGGTCGGACTGCGCATAGGAATTACGAATACGTGGAAGTCAAAATGGTTCGGCGGAAAAAAAGAATATAACGACAATCTTAGGCAGGACATCGAGCTCAGGGGCACCATTATGAAAAAGTGGAAGTCGGCCGCGATTGCGGATGTCGAAATAGAAAGATCTCCGGCCATGACCAAGATCATAATCAAAACTGCCAGGCCGGGCGTTCTGATCGGACGCGGAGGAACGGGCGTGGATGACATGCAAAATTACATAAAAATGAATTTTTTCAAAAATAAGAAGTCGGGACTGAAGATCGAGATTCAGGAAGTGAAGAATTTCGAAGAGAACGCGACGCTTATCGCACAAAATATCGCCGAGCAATTGGAAAAAAGAATTCCATTCCGGCGAGCGATGAAATCTATGCTGGACCAAGTCGCCAAAAACAACACGATCAAAGGAGTTAAGATTGAAATGTCAGGAAGACTTGGCGGTGCCGAAATGTCCAGGCGCGAATGGGCGGCCAAAGGAACTTTGCCGCTCCATACCTTGCGCGCCAATATTGATTTTGCCAGAGCGACCGCTTACACGACATACGGAACATTGGGAGTCAAAGTCTGGTTGTACAAGGGTGAAGTATTCAATGATAAAAACCGCTAACAGAACCATATGTTGATGCCAAAAAAAGTAAAACATAGAAAAGTCCAGCGAGGCGGAAGGATTCGTGGAGTTTCCAATCGCGGAACGGAGATCAGTTTCGGCAGTTTCGGCCTGAAGTCGACTGAAGCCGGTCTTATTTCCGCTCGTCAAATCGAGTCGGCCAGACGAGCCATGACAAGATATGTCCAACGCGGAGGAAAGATTTGGATCAGGATTTTTCCCGATAAGGCGATAACCAAAAAAGGTTCCGAAGTGCCGATGGGAAAAGGAAAAGGAACAGTTGATCATTTCGCGGCGGTTGTCAGGCCGGGCCGGATCATGTTTGAAATGGATGGCGTAAAAAAAGAAGTGGCCGAAAAAGCGATGGAACTGGCATCTCACAAGCTTTGCGTAAAATCCAGATTTGTCGCTAAAGATCAAGAATAAGCCAAATAGTTGCAATATCATTATGAAGATAAAAGAAATCAGAGGAAAAAATAACGAAGAGCTCAAGAAGCTTTTAATCGAGAAGCGGGAAAATGTGCGCAAATTGAGATTTGATATTGCGTCCAAGCAAGTGAAGAATATGCGCGAGATCCGCAACGCCAAAAAAGATGTGGCAAGAATTCTGACCATTTTAAAGGAAACTAAATAGCTACAAATATGGAAAACAATTCCGGAAAAAACAATATAGTCATCAAAAAAAGAGGCATTGTCGTCAGCGATAAGATGGCAAAAACCGTCGTGGTGGCCGTGGACAGTTTGAAGACTCACTCCAAATACAAGAAAAAATACAGATCGACCAAGAAATATAAGGCTCATGATGCGGAAGGAAAACACAGAATCGGCGATGTCGTAGAAATTGTGCCGTGCAGGCCTGTAAGCAAAGACAAGCGTTATAAAGTGGTATAAATAAAATTTCGAACATATGATACAAGCGGAGACAAAATTAAAAGCTGCCGACAATACCGGAGCGAAGGTGATTGAATGTTTCAAGGTTTTGGGCGGTTCAAGAAAACGCTATGCCCGGATCGGCGATATCGTAGTTGCTTCCGTCAAAACGGCTGAACCGCGCGGAATGGTGAAAAAGGGAGATAAGGTCAGAGCTGTTATAGTCAGGCAAAACAAGGAATTAAGAAGAAAAGACGGTTCATATATTAGATTTGATGAAAATGCGGCGGTAATTTTGGAAGGAAAGGATCCGAAAGGCACCCGCATTTTCGGGCCGATTGCCAGAGAAGTTCGCGAGAAGGGTTTTAATAAGATAATTTCGCTCGCACCTGAAGTTTTGTAAAAAGACAAATTTATGAAGATAAAGAAAAATGATCAAGTTAAGATATTAGTCGGAAAAGATAATGGTAAGACCGGCAAGATTTCGCGCGTGCTGGCTTCTGAAAAGAAAGTTGTCGTTGATGGATTGAATCTGATAAAAAAACATGTTCGGCCTAGACGCGAAGGTGAAAAGGGGCAAAGGATAGAAGTAGCCGGAAAGATCGATATTTCCAATATTATGCTGGTTTGTCCGAAATGTGGCAAAGCTACCCGTGTTGGATACAAGGCGGTCGGTAAAAACAAGTTCAGGATCTGTAAAAAATGTAACGCGGAATTATAAGAATATGCAGCATTCAATCAAGGAAAAATATAATAAGGAAGCCATATCTGAAATGAAAAAACAATTCGGTTTTGAAAATGACATGCAAGTTCCTAAAATCGACAAGGTTGTGGTGAATGCCGGGATAGGCAAATTTACCAAAGATTCTGCCTTGATCGAGGATGTGCGAAAATCAATCGTTGCCATTACCGGACAGAAGCCGGTTATGATGAAAGCCAGAAAATCGATCGCCGGATTCAAAATCAGGGAAGGACAGGAAGTAGGACTGAAAGCGACATTGCGTGGCCGGAGAAAATGGGATTTTATCGAAAAGTTGGTCGGTGCGGCCATTCCGCGCGTGCGCGACTTTCAGGGAATCAAAGAATCGGCGGTCGATGCGGATGGAAATCTTAATCTGGGTATAAAAGAACATATGATTTTTCCGGAGATCATACCCGATCAAGTCAAAAACGTAATGGGATTGCAGATAAACATCACAACAACCGCAAAGAACAAGGATGAGGGATTGGCGTTATTCAGGACGTTGGGGTTTCCTTTGAAAAAGGATTAACAATAAGAAGATTAATTTTAAAAAATAGTATGGCTAAAAGGTCTGTCGAAGCTAGAGCTCAAAAAAAACCGAAATTCTCAACGCGGGAAGTGCGAAGATGTTGGAAATGCGGGAGAAAGCACGGCTATATGCGGGCATTTGGCATTTGCAGGATATGTTTTCGAGAACTGGCAAGTACGGGCCAGATTCCAGGCGTAAAGAAATCCAGCTGGTAATTAAGAATAATTTTAAATTTAAAATTTAAAATTTTAAATTCATTGAATATATGTTAGATCCAATAGCGGAAATGTTAACCAGAATACGAAATGCCCAGGAAGCGGGACACGAGGATGTTATGGTGCGAGTGTCCAAGCTTAAACTGGCGATCGCAAAAATTCTTGAAAAAGAAGGTTTTGTCGGGGCTGTTTCGGAAGAAAAAACGGATGCCAATCCGTCCATGAAAATCGAATTGAAATATCACAAAATTTCCAATACGCAGAAGCTTCCAGCCATTCGCGGCATCAAGAGAATCAGCCACGAAGGTCAGCGGATATACGTGAAAAACAAGGACATCCGGGATGTGAAAAACAATTATGGCATCGCTATAATTTCCACTCCCAGAGGGGTCATGACTGGATTTGAGGCGAAGAAGCAGGGCGTGGGGGGAGAGATTATTTGTGAAATTTGGTAACGCGGCGAGATAATTAGAGATTTATAATATCATGAGCAGAATAGGCAAAAAAATCATAATCATACCGGATGGGGTCGAGGTGAAGCTTCAGGGCAGGAATATCGAAGTAAAAGGGCCGAAAGGAACTCTTGGATTTATGCACCATCGCGAAGTATCCGTGGAGATCAAGGATAAGGAAATTGCGATTAAAAATGTTGGAAAGACCAAGAAAGCTCCGGCGCTTTGGGGCTTGACGCGTGCTCTGGTCGCCAATATGATCCAGGGAGTAGCCAATCCTTATGTGAAAAAGTTGGAATTGCAGGGCGTGGGCTATCGCATGGCGGTATCCGGCAAAAAAATTAATCTGGCCTTGGGTTTTTCCCATCCGGTTGAAGTAACAGTGCCTGAAGGAATCGAAGCTAAAATCGAAGAAGGCGCTTTGGTTTTAAGCGGAGTGGATAAGCAAGCAGTTGGACAATTTGCCGCGGAAGTCAGAAGTTTAAAGCCGGTCGAACCGTACAAAGGAAAGGGTTTTAGATATGTCGGAGAACATGTTAGAAGAAAAGCCGGAAAGAAAGCAGCGGCCAAATAACGCAACGGAATAAAATATCATTGGGATTTATAACATTATGAAAAAAATAAGCAGGAATCAAATCAGATTGCACAGAAAGAAAAGGGTCAAGGCTAAAGTTTCTGGCACCATGAAAGTGCCGCGCCTTTCTGTTTTTCGAAGCTTGAAAAATATAAGCGCTCAAGTCATCGATGATGCGGCCGGTAAAACGCTGGCTTCTGCTAGTTTGAAAGGAATCAAGATAACAAAAAATGATGTGGCGGGCGCGAAAGAGCTGGGGAGAATTGTGGCTGAAAAATGTCTGGCCAAAAAGATCGAAAGAATAGTTTTCGACAGGTCCGGATATAAATATCACGGCAAAATCAAAGCTTTGGCCGACGGAGCTCGCGAGGGCGGACTTAAATTTTAAAGATATGATCGCGGCGAATTTATTCTGAATAATTGCGACAATATAATTAGAGATTTATAAAATTATGGCAAGAGACAATAAAAAGTTTGGCGGAAAAAGAGAGAAGCCCGAATTCGACCAGAAGCTTCTTGATTTGGCCCGCGTGACTCGCGTGGTCAAAGGCGGACGACGTTTTAGATTCAGAGCGACTTTAGTGATCGGAAACAAGAAAAATAAGGTCGGTGTCGGAGTGGGAAAGGGAGCCGATGTTTCGGATGCTATCCGTAAGGCTTTTGATGACGCCAAAAAAAATCTTGTCACGATTAAGATGGAAAAAAATACGATTGCTCACGATGTAAATTACAAATCTCGCAGTGCCAAGATAATTTTGAAGCCGGCTTCGGAAGGAAAGGGGATAATTGCCGGCGGCGCGGTGCGTGCCGTAGTTGAGTTTGCCGGAATAAAAGATATTGTTTCCAAATCTTTAGGAACTTCCAACAAGCTTAGCGTGGCCAGAGCCACAGTTGAGGCCTTGGCTTCTTTCAATCAGGCTAGAAGCAGGAAAAATAGACTGGGTGCGACCGAGTAGGCGCAGCCCGATTAAGATTTATTTTTAAAATTTATGCAGATAAATACTCTAAAACTCAAGATTGGCAGGAAAAGCGGAAAGATCATCGGACGCGGAGGAAAAAAAGGAACTTATTCCGGAAGGGGCGTGAAAGGACAGAAAGCGCGAAGTGGCGCTAAAGTCAACCCTCTTTTTGAAGGCGGCCGTTCAACCTTATTGGATCACATGAAAAAAAAGCGAGGCTTCATTTCAGCTAAGCCAAAAGCGATTGTGGTGGATTTGGCTAAAGTGGAAGATAAGTTTGGAGACGGAGACACAGTTAACAAGGAATCTATGGCAAGATTGGGAATTATTCGCAAGACGCAGACATTTTCCAGGATAAAAGTGCTTGGCAAAGGCAAAGGCAAATCCGGAATAAAGAAAAAATTGATCATAAGCGGTGAAATCTCAATTAGCGCTTCCGCCAAGAATTTGGTTGAGAAAGCCGGAGGGAAAGTGGAAAAATAAGAAATAATGTTGTATAATCCAAAGGGTGGCGCAAGTCTCCCTTTTTAAAATATTTTAGATCGTATTATCAATTATGTTGGAAAAAATAACTCAAATTTTTCGAATTAAGGAGCTTCGCAGCAAGATTTTGTTTATTTTAGCGATTCTTGTCATATTCCGCCTGGTGGCGACTATTCCGATCCCGGGAATCAATCAGGAACAATTAAAAAATTTCTTTCAAAACAACCAATTTTTCGGACTGCTCAACCTGTTTTCTGGCGGCGGACTTAGCAGTATTTCCATAGTGATGCTGGGAGTGGGTCCGTATATTACCGCTTCGATCATAATGCAGCTTTTGACTATGATCGTTCCCCGCCTGGAACAGATTTACAAAGAAGAGGGCGAGGCTGGCCGGCAAAAATTCAATCAGTGGACCCGTTGGGCGACCGTGCCGCTGGCGGCGCTTCAGACTTTCGGCATGATTTCGCTACTCCGTTCGCAGCACATTCTGGAACAAGTCAACGGATTTCAAATTTTTTCCATCATTGTCGTAGCGGTGGCCGGAACAATTTTCTTGATGTGGTTGGGAGAATTGATCACTGAAAAAAATATCGGAAACGGCGTGTCTCTGATTATTTTCGCGGGAATATTGGCCAGACTTCCATCGAGTCTTTCCCGGGTGTTTGCGACTTTCGATTCGTCGCAACTTTTTACGTATATATTGCTGATGGCGATCGTGGTAGCGGTCATCGCGGGCATCGTGATCATGACGGAGGGCCAAAGAAATATTCCTGTTTCTTATGCCAAAAGGATCCGCGGCAACAAAATGTACGGCGGAACATCCACCCATCTGCCGCTTCGCGTGAATCAGGCCGGCGTTATTCCGATCATTTTTGCCATGTCTATCATGCTTTTTCCCGGGATGGTCGCTAATTTTCTGGTGAATGTGTCAAATCAAACCATTTCGGACATCGCTCGTTCGGTCGGAATATTTTTCCAGAATCAGACGTTTTACGGATCGTTGTATTTTATTTTGGTTGTGGCTTTCACTTATTTTTATACGGCGGTCGTATTTGATCCGAACAAGATCGCGGAAAATCTGCAAAAACAGGGCGGATATATTCCTGGCATCCGTCCAGGGAAAACCACAGCGGATTACCTGTATAAAATTACTAACCGCATTACTTTGTCCGGCGCCATATTTCTCGGACTAATCGCGATTCTGCCGTTTATCCTGCAGGCTTTTACCGGAATAAATTCCATTTCTATCGGCGGCACCGGACTTTTGATCGTCGTGGCGGTGGTCATCGAAACCGTCCAACAGATCGAAGGCCAGCTGGTCATGCGTGACTACGAAGGATTTTAGTCGTTCATCAAGTTTGAATTTTTTTAATTTCCGAACATTAAAAATTATAAAATTCATGAATATTATCATCTTGGGACAACCCGGCAGCGGTAAGGGAACTCAAGCCGAATTTTTGACGGAAAAATATAATCTGGATCATTTTGACACGGGAAAAGCTTTGCGGCAAATTTCCAAACTTGACAGTCCGTTGGGCAGAGAAGTGAATGAGATTGTGATGATTAGAAAAGAATTGGTGCCAAGTCGCATTTTGAAGGAGATTTTGCATGTAAGATTAGCTTCATTGCCCAGAGAGCAAGGAGTTGTTTTTGATGGCGTTCCCAGAAGCTTGGAACAGGCTGATTATTTTGAAGAAGCTTTGTTGGAATTTGGCAGAAAAATAGAAAAAGTGTTTTTTATCAATATCTCTGAAAAAGAATCTCTGGAGAGAATTTCCAAAAGATGGATCTGTCGAAAATGCAAGACCGTGTTTATTATGGGTAAAGATGTTGATTCTGAAGAAAGCAAATGTCCTGAATGCGCTGGAGAAATTATGCAACGTGAAGATGATACGATTAAAGGCATCAAAAAAAGATTGTCGGTTTTCAATAAGGAAACTATGCCGGTCATCGATCGCTATAAAGGGCGGGGCTTGGTGGTTGAAATAAACGGCGAGCAGGGCATCAAAAAAGTTTCCGCGGAAATTGAGAAAGAGATAAAAAGGGATTTTCCTAAAACTAAGTTTTAGGATGGATCCTAAACTTAGTTTTAGGAAAATATGATTATTATAAAGAATGAAAATGAAATAGCGGCGATGCGCGAGGGTGGAAAAATTCTGGCTTCGGTCATGCGTGAATTGGAAAAAATAACGATGCCGGGCGAAAACACTCTGGCCGTCGATCAGTTAGCGGAAAGATTGATCCGCGAGGCGGGCGGAGTGCCGGCTTTCAAGGGCTATGGCGCCGAAAGCGGCAATCCTTTTCCGGCGACGATCTGCGCATCAATCAACAATGAGATCGTGCACGGCATTCCCAAAAAAGATCGGATCTTGAAAAAGGGGGATATCTTCAAGATCGACATCGGAATGAGATACAAAGGCATGATGACGGACATGGCCAGAACTTTTGCGGTAGGCAAAGTTTCAGAGGAAGCGCAAAAATTGATCGATGTGACGCGCGAAAGTTTGAACTTCGGAATCGAAAAATTAAAAGCGGGAAAACCGCTTTCCGATTATTCCGCCCGTGTCCAAGAGTTTGTCGAGCGCCACGGCTTTTCAATCGTGCGCGATCTGGTCGGGCACGGCGTGGGTCGGGAACTGCATGAGGATCCGCACATTCCGAACTACAAGACGCGCGATCCGGAAATTATTTTGAAGGAAGGGATGGCTTTGGCGTTGGAGCCGATGGTCAATGCCGGAACGCACAAGATAAAATTGGGAAATGACAACTGGACATTTTCTACAGCTGACGGAAAATTAAGTGCGCATTTCGAAGACACGGTTCTTATAACCAAAAACGGGCCGGAGATCCTGACGAGAAAATAAAATACCCCGGAACATAAATATGTCCGGGGTAAATGCTGCCTACCACTTATACGGGCGATAGCGATTTTTAAGCTTATGCTTATGCTTAAAATGTATTGCGATAGCTGCTATGGCCAAGATGGTGGCTATTGCTATGTCGTGACCTATTGTCAGGTAACTGACATACGGGATTTTAAACCGCCATGTTAATGCCGCAT
>JAJYGF010000011.1 GCA_021785125.1 bacterium
GGATGAGCCTAAAGAAATTACGGCCGAAAAGCCGAAAATGGATCGCCAAGCCAATGTTTTCAGTCAGGCAGCTTTCATAAAAGAGCCATCCGCCAAAAATCCGCCGGACGAATTGCGATCTGAAATCAAAAAAGAGATCCGGAACGCCAAAAATGAATTTGTTGATGAAAAAACCGGACACATATACATAAAAGGTGATGAAAATATCAACCGAAGAGAAAATATCCGAACCGATTATTTTGAAAAACTTTCACGGATCCCTGGAGAAATTTTGAAAAATAATCGAAAATTGATCGCCAATCTGCCATCGGTCGCAACCGCCTTGATGTCCGTCGCCAAAAAAACGATCGTCAAATCCAAACCAGAAGCTCAAAAAATTTTTTCCCGAAAAAATATGGCCGCCGCCGGAACCAATATCAGAAAGTTTTCGAAAGTTTCCGTCGCCATGGCCGGCAGAGTTTTGCCGAATTTCCCGAAGCTCAGGGAAAACGCTTCCCGCCTGGATCATCAGCAAAAAATATATGTCGCCATCATATTGCTCCTGATTTTCGTGGCACCCTATTACGGACTGAAGATATTCAATTACATGGAAGCGAAAAAGATCGGCTCCAATAAACCGGCCGGCCAAACCGCTGTTGCCTTTCCATTGGACAAGGACAAGAACGTGATACGCATAGCCAGCACCAAGGTCGTCTATTCCGGCGGCAATATTCAAAAAGTTATAAATTTAAAAGGAAGCTTTTATGCCATAACCGACAAGGCCGTAATCAGCATCGCCCAGAACAAATCTTTTGCCTTTCCATCCGATTTCGGCCAACCGCTTCAAGCCGCCGGCATGGATAGTCTCAATCTGATTTTCATCATGGACAATAACAAGAATGTCATATCCTTCAGTCCGGTCGCCTCGAGTTTTCAAAATAATACGATCGGCATTCCGTCCGACGCCGACATAACAGGCATGGGCACATATCTGACGTATTTGTATCTTCTCGACTCCAAAAACAACCGGATTTATCGTTATCCGCGGGTCACCGGCGGCTTCGGCACGGCGACGAATTGGTATAAGGGCACGGCCAGCTTGGCAGCCGCATCCGATCTGGCCATGAATGAAAGCATATACCTCGCCGACAAGAATAATGCCATGAAGCTTTTCCGCGGCACCGATCAAGGCTTCGCCATGGAATCCACGGCCACGCCGGTCGAGGTCGACAGATTGGCGGTGGGAACGCAATCCGGCGGCCTCTATATCTTGGACAATGCCAATTCCCGGATCATCCGCCTGGACGGACAGAATCAGATCATCGCGCAATACTACGACATGGGTCTGCATGACGCCAACAGCCTGGCCGTAGATGAGACGAACAATCTGATATATTTCTCAAACGCCGGCAACGTCCAAACCTTCAGCATGAATCAATAATAAATTTAGCTTAAAACACTTAAATAAAAACCGGACTTGAAAAATAGTCCGCTTTTATTTTGCAAACATTCTGGATTTCTACAGAATGTCAGAATATTAATTCTACCTTATGTAGTCGAATGGTAGAAAATCCGCTCTGGGCGATGACTTATATCCTTTCTTTTATATATCTAAGTTCCTCTTTCATTTTATCAATCCCGTCACAATAGCTTTCAATAATAATTGGGAATTCTTTCGGCATAGATTCTGGAGGCCTGGTCATTACCATAAGACATTTCGATACAAGGGGCATGCAAAGAAACATGTTGGAATGCAGAAACTTTTTCTCTAATTTCTGAAAGGCTGCCAATGATTATATCAATCTCCTCTTTTCTTCCAGCCATTATTTCAATGGCATTACAACAGACAGATCGAACTAAATCAACAGCCTCTGGAGAAGCTGATTCAAAATTCTTATAGTTTGCCCCTGTAGAAAATCCTATAATCATATGCTTTATCATATCAAAAAAAGCCGCCGGAGGCGACTTTTCGTCAATTAGAGCGTTTTTAGCTTCGTCCTTTCCATGATCTCCCGATTGACCATATTTTTGTCGCGGCCGTATTTCAGGCGCGACAATTCTTTCAAAGCATTGGCGATTTCCTGATTGCCCTTGGTCGGCGGATAAGTGGCCATGTTGAACGGCTTGGTCAGGACGTTGTTGACCAGGATGCGCGCGAAGCAATTGTAGTTGTCCACATTGACCAAATCATTGGACGTGAAGACCGGCTCGAACTGCTTCTGCAAGAATTCGGCATCCTCCGGACCGACGCGGAAAGAAACAACCGACCCGACATTGCCGAACACCGCCTTGGAAATCTCCTCTTTCAATTGGCCAATGAATTGATGCGCCAGAATCAGGACCAATTTGTACTTCCGCGCTTCCGACAGGATCTGCGCGATCGAATTGGTAGTCACGTTCTGGAATTCATCCAAATATAGATAGAAATCCACACGCTGATCTTCCGGAACATTCACTCTTGAAAGTGCCGCCATCAAGATCTTGCCGACCACGACCATACCGAGAAGGCGCGCATTGATCTCACCGATCTTTCCTTTGGACAGATTGATGAGCAGGATCTTCTTGTTGTCCATGATATCGCGGATATTGATCGTGCTATTCTGCTGGGAAATGATCGGCCGCATCATGTCGTTCGAGATGAAGGTCGTCAATTTGGAAGTTATATATGGCACCATATTGGCCAGCGCCGCTTCGCCGCCGGCTTTTTCCGCTTCTTTGGTCCAGAAATCGACCACGATCGGATTCTGACAGCGCGATATTTTCAACCGTCGAAATTCCTCATCCGCCAATACCTTCGGGATTTCCATCAGGGTGGAGCCACTGGCCGGATCATCCATGACCAAAAGCATCGCGTTCCGCATATATTGCTCAAACATCGGACCGCCAGTCGCCTTCATGTCATACAACTGGTCGAAGATGCCGATCATCTCATTGATGACGAAAGTTTTTTGTTCCGGATGGGCCGGATCATATTCCAGCATATTGAGACCGAAAGGCCTCTCCACATCCGACGGATCAAAAACGATCACATCCTCCGCCCTTTCCTTCGGGATGGCCGTCAGGATATCCTCGATCGCATCGCCATGCGGATCGATGAAGCAGAAGCCCTTGCCGTTCTTCGCGTCCTGCTTGGCCATTTCCTGCAAAAAATTCGATTTACCGGTACCAGTCTGTCCGATCGCGTACAAATGCCGCCGCCTGTCCGCATCTCCCAATTTGATCTGCGTCTTGACGCCGCGATATTCATTGAATCCCAACGCCAGGCCTTCTGCCGGAATATCCAAAGGCGGCGGAGCCGAATTCGATTTCAGCCATTTTATCCGCGGCGCCTCCGTAACTGAAATCGGCAGATGGAAAATACTAGCAATCTCTTCCGTGTTCAGGATCATGGCGTGTTCGTCGGAAAAATTACGGAAGATAAAATCATACGCGATGTCTTTCTGTTTGACACGCTTCTTGATCTGGAACCAATTGACGTCCGAATTCTCATACTGTGCGAAGGCGTTCTCAAGATGCGCCAAGATCTGCTCCGCCCGTTCCTCGCTCGTGGAAGAAGCGACCAGGCGTATGTTCACTTCAAATCCGGCCTTGTTGGACTTCTGGTCGATGCTTTTGATAAGTTCCTGTTCTTCCGGCGTCAATTGGAAATTTTCGCGGCTTGGACCGAGATCCCCATCCTTCCTGGTTTTGACAACGGTATCCAAAAAAGTGGTGCCCAATTCTTTGCCAGCCTTGGCCACAAAAGAATCATGATGCACATCTTTCAATCTCTTGCCTTGTTGCATCTTATGCGCCAAAGTCCGACCGGCCTGGCGCCAGCCGGGATTGGCCGGTTTCAGCACCAATTGGATGGCCGCACCTTCCTTCTCCGTATCCAATTTGCTCAGGGCGTTGGTTATGGCATTCAACGGATCGACTTCAAGATTCTCATAAGTTTTTATCGGCAAAATATATTTGTGCTTGAGCTTGAGTATGGCTGCCGACGTAAAACTGCCCGGATGGAAGATGGTATAGTCCGGAGATTTTTCCAAAGAAGCGTTTGGAAAGAAGCTATGGATCTGTTTTTCCATATTCTCCCTGAATTTTTTCGGAACGGAAACGAAAAAAATTATTTCTTCATCCTTGGAGGAATTGGCGATTTCGAAAGAAATATGCGGAACATCATACAAAAAGCGACGCCAAAAACTCATCTTTTCTTTCATTGTCGCAATCGATGCCAAAAGTTGTTCCATGGCGCCGATTTCCTCTTTCCACGCGTCTTGCCGCTCGTTTTCTCCTCTCGGTTTGACCACTTTGGAAACACGGATGACTTCCAAATCCATGCTTAATGACCGGTTGATTTGAACTCTAAAATTCAAGAAGCTGCACGCAACCATCCAGGCTCCGCTTATGCCGCTCGCAAGGGCCAAGATCACCGTCAAAGAATAGAGCAGATAGTTCAGATCGAAACTTGTCATTTGTTTTTGTTTTTACTTTATTTTATATTTCTTTTATAAGACCTTTTTTCATCAGCGCCTCATGCAATTCATCCGCCACCAGCTTGTCATGCAATTCGTCCAGAACATAGTTGTCATCCAGATGACGCGCCACCTGCACCGCATGCACTACGCCTTTCTGCATAGCCAAATCGACCAGCCGCTTCACCCTTCCTTCAACATCGGCTTCTTGCCCAGCCAAGCTCGCGTCGCTTTTCACCTCGTCATGCGGCAAAGCCGGTGCCGGCGATTTCACCTTGGAAAGTATCTTAGCATAAGCCGCCTCTTTTTCAACCGTGCCTTCTTTCCTTTCGACATTTTTTTCCGGCGATGCGGAAGCGACAGCTTCAAGAGGCTTGTCCGGCCCGCTTCCGCCTGTCGGTTTTTCATTAAATTTGCTCTCCAGATCAAGATCTTTCTCGTCAATCGGTTCCAACATATGTTTGCATTGAATAATTAAGCTTGCATATTTTTCATCTCCTCCTTGAATTTCTCGACTATGCCTGCGAGCATCGCGTCATAATCGGCGATTTTTTCCTTCAAGAAATTTTCGATCTGTTCCGGCGTCGCTTGAGATTCCATCATCTCACCCAATTTTTCCTGATCGCTTACGTTGAGTCGGCCCATCGTTTCGACAAACATCCGCTTCAAAATGACTTCCGTCATCTTAATGACGAGCTCATCCTGTTTGTCCTCGGGAAGATTGTCCAAGCCGAGTTCTTTCATCAAATCAGTTTGATTTTGCGTGATTTGTGTGACCATGTGTTATTTTTTAATATTTTTTAACAAGACGGTTACGATCCGCGTGGACCAAGTCTTGACGCTTTCTCCAGAAACGGGATCGATCCTGAATTTTTTTATCTGTTCCGGAGTCAGCGTCGCTTTCAATCCCTTGAAAATTTTGACCGATTTGTCGCCAAGATGGCTTTTCACGTATTCGCCGGCATTCATTTTCAAAATGGCCGGATCGGAATATTCTCCAAAAAAAGAACGCATGACCTTGGAGAATTCTTTTGTAATGGCTTCCCTCACGGCATTGATATGCTCTTGTCCGGCTACGGTATTTTCCAGCGGAACGGAGCCGATGCCTTCATGCCCGATCTGCTCGAACATGAGATCCCGATTCAATCTGGACAGTTCCGCTTTGGCATCAAGCAGCATGTTTTGATTGTCATGCATGAAATTTCCATACGCATTGTCCGACACATCCGACGCGTTGTCGACATTCGCCTCGAGATGCTTCCTCACCGCCCAATGTCCCCGCGGAAGATTTTCGTGCCCGGTTCCAGTTGATTGCAAATCCGACGCGTGCGCGTGCAGGCTCGCCTCATGCACAGGCAGATGTCCCGTATGCGCGTCTCCGGTTACGCTCTGGATATGCAGGCCGTCGGATGTCAGATGAACTTGGGCGCCGGCATGAATCAGGTCTTTTTGGTCTTCCGGTTTCAATTCCAAAAACATGCGATGGGCGATTTTCCCGGCATCGAACTTGTGGCCGGGATGCATTTGGTTGTATTGCCCGACCAATTTCGGATTGTTTTCCAGATAATGCTTGATCGAACCCTCGATGCTGCCTCCGGTCTTTATGGAATCGAGATTGATGATATGTTCCGCTTTGGGGACCGCTTCGACAGGAAGCGCCGATTTTACAGAATCATAATTTGTAAAAGCGCCTTTGCCGGATTCCGGTCCGGCAAACTTATGCACGCTCGGATCTCCGACTGCGCCATGGCCGGGCACAACATCAATGTTGTGCTGTCCGAACGCCTCATGCAATCCATGGATGGCTTTTTCACCGATATATTGGCCCGCATAAGAAAACGCCAAGGCTGCGGCAAACGATGCAAAATATCGGCGCCTCTGCCATTGCTTCTGCTCCTGCATCTTCTTGTCGATATCTTCGATTTTTGCATCTAGGGCGCGTCTTATGGCATCGAAATCCAATTCTCTGGCTTCATTCGTATTTTTAAAAATCAATCCAGCAGCCTCCTCCCGGCTTTTTTTCTCTTTGCCTTTTTCCGCCAGATCTTCAAGCATAGCTTTGAAACCGAAGGCGGAAATGGAGCTTGAAAATAACCGCGCAACCGTCGCGCCGGCCAACGTTCCGGCCGCGCCGGCCACCATCCCGCCGGACATCGCAATTCCGCCAGCCACCACTCCGACCGCGCCGGCCGCCAGAAGTTTTTTTCCGATCTTCACCGCTTTGGACTTGTCATTTTGGCCGATCGCTTTGTATTTCTCGATCATCTTTTGATATTTGGCCGCCACTCTTTTCCCAAGACCGGCATTCTGCATTTCCAAATCGCATCTCAAACTATCCCGATCAAGCCTTTCTTCCATGTTCAAAATTCGCACCGCTTTTTCCACGTCGCCGCCGGCCAGCATCTCATCCTTATATTCTTTCAACGCGGCATAATATTCGTTCTTGGCCATGTCGTGCTCCTGGGTATAATTGCCAAGGCTTCCCACGCGCAAAATCTTCCACAAGGCGCCGGATTTTTTTTCCGCCTCGATATCCTTCTGCACATAGGCCATCCGCGCTTCGTCCAATCGGGCTTTCAATTCTCTGACGATGTTCTCATCGATTTCTTTTTTTGGCGCTTCCGTACCATTTCCAGCTTCCGGCTTTTCTTCTTGCGCATCCGGTCCGACTGTCTGCCGTTCTCCAAGTTCTTCCAGCCTTTCGATCTCTTTTTGATTGGACGATGATAATTTTTTTTGGGTTTCTTCGAAACTTTCCAGCTCTTCTTTTTCAGTCGGCAATTCCGTTGCCAAGCCTAAACCAGCTAAAGTTTTCGCCCGCTCCTTTCTTTTTTCTTCCATTTTAGCGTCTATCAGCTCCCTCGCGCTTGGATTTGACATATTAAATATTTTGCATCAACTTAATCGCTTCTTCTATTTTTTCCTCGGATATTCTGCCCTCATTCAAAATATCCTCCTTAAATTTATTCCAGAACCTTCTTTTTTCCATTTCCTTGATTTGTTCGATGTCTTGAGCCTCATAACCCAATTCTTCATAATTTAAGTTTTCTATAAAATTCAGCATCTCTTTGGCATCCTGTCCGTATATTTCTATGATTTTCAATTCTTCCGGAGAAAATTCGGTTTCTTTTTCCGCATTTCTGCTAAATTCCGCCTTTTCTTTTTTTCTGCCGCTCTTCAGCTTAAATTCTCCTTTAACTGTATATTTTTTTATAAGTTCATCCAATGAATTTACAGGCATTCTCTCAATCCTTCCTCCGGATTTATTTTTGGTACCAGAAAACGCCACTTCGATTTCTCCCGAATCATAATTGTAACCACGCACATTCATCCAGTTTCCATCGCCATCAAAGAGATCACGCTGGAAAACATCTCGATATTTTGCAATAAATTCTTCTCTAGTCGGTTTTTTATTCTCGGAGACGGGAACGGCGTTCTCCTCTTTCTCCTCTGCCGTTTGGACTCCGGAAAGTTCCTCTTCGCCCTTTCCTTCATTTCCATTACTCTCTTCGGTTTTTTCTTGCTCTGTTTCCGCCACCACACCATGTTCTTCCTCTTTTTCATCATTACTCCCATTCAACGGAGCATTTATCTCATTGACGATTCGCGCAAATGTGTCCGATTGGGGAAATTTTTGTTTTGAATATTCTTTATGATTGAGCGCGACAGATCCTATAATTTCTTTCATATCTTTTTCGACATCCGCGGCGGATTTGTAGTTACCATTCTCATTTATTCTCATCGCGATTTCTTCGCCGATGATTTTTTCCAGCGCGTCCAGGCCTTTTCGCACGCCTTCCAAGCGCGCGGTTTCATCTTTCTTTTTCAAATAACCCGAATTCAAAAACAATTGCGTGTTTTCACGAAACAAATTCATCCGCTCGCCGATCAAACGATCGATTTCTTCTTTTTCGATTTCGCTTATTTTCTCTTCTTTTTTCTCCGACAAACGTTCCATTTCATTTTTATAATAATTAGAACTTATTTTATCCAAAGTGTCCAGCTTGACTTCCGACAATCGCGGATCGTTTACGATATCCTGGATCACGCGATACCCCGCGTCCGGATCTTTTTTCATCATTTCAATGCCACGCATTATTTTTTCAACATATTTGCTTTCCTGCAATGCCAACTTTGCCTTGGTGCCCGACATAACATCAAAATTCGAAAATTTTGACTTATATTCTTGATAATAACCTTGCCGCTCCGCATAATAACTTCCACAAAAATTTATTTTTACCATTTTTACCTCGCTTGCAAACATATCATATGCGTCCAAAACAAACAGCGCGTCTTTCCGCGCCCGGAGAGGAAGACATGATATGGCGGCGCCATACAACGCCAAGTAATAATCCCTCGCATTCTCATAATTCACATACACGATCATTTTTTTGGGACCCAACAAACCGCGCATGAAATTAGCAAGAACAACGGATGCGTTTTCATCGAAAGACAAGTAGTCCGCGATGTATTCCTTATCTTCCTTGACGGGAACCTCCAGCGAATCAAGTGGATCATATTTCTCCTGGATCCTCACTTCTTTATTGTCACCAAAACTTTTAGTTTGCAACAACGCCTCAACATGGCCACCAAGTTCATCGAATTTTTCCGTTGATATAAAAGCCACGTTTCGCTGGATCCAGTAGTGTCCGCTTGGAGTTGAATATTTGCTTCGATACATTTTGGCGGCAAACATGTTGTTGCCCATCATATTTATGAAGCCAGCAACAGGGTACTCAAGAGAACTTGGACTGTAAAATGCCTTACATAAAATTTCTTTTGCTTCACCGGCAAGCGCAAGCGCGGTGTTTTCGTTAACAGATGGCGTTTTCTTGATAATATCATACTCCCAACCGACATTATGGGATTCAGAATTCACCGTTTTGCCATACTTGAACCACCAATCTATCGGCACAATACGCTCCTTCTTTTTTTCTGGCGATTCTACTTCATTGTCTTTTTGTTGCTCGGGTAATTTTTCCATTTGTTTTCTAAATTATACCACAAACCAACCCTTACCATAACCTGTGCATAACTGAAAAAGTCTTTTTTTGGCTTCCGAGATGTGCTATCATTTATTCAAATATTCAAACGATCGGAAAATGTAAAATAAAAATACATGCCGAAATCAAAAAACAAAAAAATTTTACCCTTCATCATTCTGATTCTTATCATGGCGTTAGCTGTATTTTTCAGAACATACCATATCAACACGGCTCCTCCGGGGATCTATCCGGACGAAGCGGTCAACGCGCAAGACGCGATCAATGCCAACGCTTCCGGACACTATCAATGGTTCTACGCCGCCAACAACGGACGCGAAGGTCTGGAGATGAATCTAACCGCTCTGGCCTTCAAGCTTTTCGGCATTAGCATATTTTCCTTGAAATTGACCGACATGATCGCCGGCACGCTGACGGTTTTGGGAATGTATCTTCTGACAAATGAGCTCTTCGACAAAAAAAGGATGGCACTTATCGCCGCTTTCCTCACGGCCGTCTCCTTCTGGGCCGTCAATTTCAGCCGCATGGCCTTTCGCGCCAACCTCTTGCCGACCGTCCTCGTGTTTTCTTTCTATTTTCTCTTCCGCGGTATCCGCACCAGAAAATTTCTGGATTTTGCTATAAGCGGCTTCATTTTCGGCATCGGAGTTCACACCTACATCGCTTTCCGCATTGCCCCGGCCATCATGGTGGCGCTTCTCCTGTCTTTCGTTTTGAGCCGCAAAAATTTTCTGAAAGAATATTGGAAACATATCATCATTTTTATCTTCCTGACTTTCATCTCGGCCGCGCCGATGCTCTACACTTTCTACGCCCACCCGGAATATTTCTCCAGCCGCACTTCCGAAATTTCAGTGTTCAATTCGGCCGTCAATCATGGACATCTTGTCACAACCATACTCAAAACTTTCGGCTTGAGCCTTTTGAAATATAACTTTATCGGCGACCAGAACTGGCGCCAGAATTTTCCGCCATACCCGATCCTCGATCCGCTAACCGGCCTGGCATTTCTGTTGGGCATAATTTATGTCGCCATGGAATTGGTCCGCCTTTCAGCCTTGCGGCTGGCGCACAAGATTAAGGATGTCCGCTTGGACGCTTATGTCCTGCTCATAGTCTGGTTTTTTGTGATGCTCGTGCCGGAATTTCTGGCGGATGAAGGCAATCCGCATGCTTTGCGCTCCATTGGCACGCTGCCGGCTGTCATGATCCTGGCCGCCATGGGCTTCGAACTGTTTTTGGAAAGGTCGGAAAAAAGCTCCAGGTTTTTCAAGAAAATCATGGCTACCATCCTGATCGCCATGATGCTTTCGATCGGCATCTTCAATTACGTAAAATATTTCGTGGTGTGGGCCAACAAGGATGCGGCCGGATATGCCTTCGACAAAAATCTGACCGATATCGCCCGAAAAATCCAATCGATGCCCCGACAAGAAGAAAAGTTCGTCGTTACCAGCTACAACACGCTGGAAAACGAGCCGATCCGCATTTTTACGTTGAATGACGATGTGAATTTTTATCTGCCGAACCAGACCGACCAAATAGCGCCGCGAGATCCGAAAAGTTTCGCCATATTCCTGACTGGAAACTATCAGGATGCCGCCGTGGCATTAAAACAAAGATTTCCGCAATTGTCCTTGCAAGAAGTGAACAACTCCCTCGGCAGCGTCTATTATATTTTGAAATAATATCTTATGAAAAGGCTTCTGGAAAAAAATTATATCCTGGTCATCATCCTGATGCTGGGATTCATGGCATCGGTTTCAATACTCAATGCCAAAAACGACACGCTTATCTATGATGAGGACGCGCATATTCCGGCCGGCTACAGCTATCTGACCCAACATGACAACCGGCTCAATCCGGAACACCCTCCGCTCATCAAAGATCTGGCCGCCTTGCCGCTTCTCTTTCTCCATCCGAAATTCGATACGACGCAAGCTTTTTGGAACAAGGAAGACGCCGACGCCAGCCAATGGGACGCCGGCAAAAGCTTCCTTTTCGGCTCCGGCAACAATGCGGACCAGATAATTTTCTGGGCCCGCCTGCCGATCATCCTCATCGCGCTAGTTTTCGGACTGTTCATCTTCAAATGGACCAAAGAACTAGCCGGCACCGCGGCCGGACTTTTCGCTTTGGCGCTCTACGCATTCGACCCGAACGTTTTGGGCCATGACCATCTGGTCACAACCGATCTCGGCATCGCCGCCTTCATCACTTTTGCTTTTTACTATTTCATACGCTTCATCAAAGAGCCGACAAGGAAAAACATTTTCACGGCCGGTTTCTTTTTGGCCCTGGCTCAGTTGGCTAAATTCTCGGCAGTTTTGATTTTCCCGATTTTCGGCCTGCTTGTCATAGCTTATCCCTTGGCTAAAATCGGCAATCGGTCCAAACTCAAAAGCCTGTGGGAATACGTCTGGAAAAGCGCGCTTGTTTTCGCAATTTCACTCGTAATCGTCTGGATAGTTTATTACCTCAACATATATAAGATGCCCCAATCCAGACTGACAGAGACGATGGATCATTATTTCAAACCCGGCGACACGCGCATGCTGGTCGTCGAATCAAGAAATATCGTCAACTGGTTGAACGGCCAGAAACTTTCCATGCCGTTCGCCGATTACGTCTTCGGAATATTGCGCGTTTTCCAAAGAGTCGGGGGCGGAAACGTGACTTATTTCATGGGGCAAGTCACTTCGGCCGGCTATCTGTCGTATTTCCCGATCGTATTTCTGATCAAGGAACCGCTGCCAACTTTGCTTTTCGTCTTCTTCGCCCTCGCTTTGGGAATTTTTGCCATGACGAGATCGATCTTCAGAAAATCCCAGACCGGCTTTTTCAAAAAAATATCCGGCGATTTGGCACATTTCATCCGCACCAGAACCGTCGAATTTGCCATGATTTCATTTATCACCCTCTATGCCGCCGCCAGCATTACCAGCAGATTGAACATCGGGTTCCGTCATCTTTTCCCGATCCTGCCGTTCATGTACATCCTGATTGCCAAAACGGTCTTCAGCTTCATAAAAACCAGGCACAATCAAAGCAAGCACGTATTCAATCTGACCGTATTAATTCTTGCAATTCTCCTGATGATCGACACTATTTCCGCCTATCCGTATTATCTGTCATATTTCAACGAATCCGTCGGCGGACCGAAAAACGGCTACCACGTGGTGACCGATTCCAATGCCGACTGGGGCCAAGACCTCAAAAGATTGAAAATTTGGCTGGATGAATACAACACCTGCGCCAAAACCAACGATATTCCGGCTTACTGCTACCAGATCTCCGATTTCGCGCCGCAAGCCGGCCAAACGATCGACAAGATCAAACTGGATTATTTCGGAATGGCCGATGTGAAATATTATTTGGGAAGCGACAATTTTGAAATGTGGTGGAGTTCCAGGCGTCCGATTGAGCCGGGCTGGTATGCCATCTCCGCCCTCTTCTTCCAACAAGGAATTTATGATAAAACTTTAGCCAATGACCAATCCTACCGCTGGCTGAAAAACAAACAGCCGTTCGCTCAAGCCGGCACTTCGATCCTCATCTACCACATAACGCCGGAGGAGGCCGCCGCCGCCAACGCGATGAAATAAAACTAAGAAGATTTCAGTTTATAATAAACCTTGTTGTCCACCCGCAGATCGACATAATCCAGATCTGACCGTTTATCTTTAATATCATCGTTCAGCACCGTTTTCAGCATTTCAATTTCTTTGCCTATTCCAATACTCTGGTTGAAAAATATCTTCCATCCTTCGGACGTTTGTACCCTGATGTCGCCGGAAACCAAAGCCGGAGTATCGATTTCCTGCTGGATATCGATGCCCAAGTCCTGCTTCAATCTGTCTTTGATATCCGCCACGAACTGCAAAAGTCCGGAATCCAGAACAATCTTGCCGCCGATCGGCTTCCGGCTTAGATCGCGCAGGACATTCAGATTTTTTTCGCCGAATGCGGAAACGGAAAAATCGGCCGGCGCATACGCCTGTCCATTGCTATCGACAACATAACAAGCGTCCCCGCCGCAAAACACCAGGGCCGATTTTCTTTCCGCGATTCCAATCTGCAGTTTATTTGGAAATTTTCTAGCAATATCCACGCTTTTAATCTGCTTGAACTTGTCCAGAAGATCATTCCGGATACGCGATTCATCAAGAAATATGAGATTCCTGTCGTTGAATATGCCCAGACGCTTGCCGTCAAGATCGCCACGCACGACTCCCAAAATATCGCTTGTTTTGACAATGTTATTGCCTGAAATCGAAACAGTTCCGATCGACAGCAGGCGCGAAAAAAACAAGACATAAGCAGTAACGCCGATAAAAATAACCAGTGCGGTCCAAACAATTATTTTTTTCCGAAAATGGCTTGCTGGCTTGGAACGGTTTCTCTTTTTCCCGACAACAATTCTATTTGCGCCCGACGGCCTGATTATTTTTTTATTTTCATTTTTTCTCCACGACATTTTTTCAAACTTGAAGAAATATATTTTCCAAGATCAGCCTGGGATTGGCATTTGTATTTTCAATAGCTTCCTTTCCTTCAATGATGCGCCGCATCAGATCCAGCGCCTTGTCCTGCGCGATATCCGACCCGAAACGGCGACCCAGCAAAGATTCGCGCAACACGATCAGCCACAGATCCAGCCTGTCCGCCAGCTCGGCCGTATTTTTGCTCCACTTTTCGGCCAGCATAAATCTCTCGGCCAAATTTTGAGAAAAAAGATCGGCCAACTCTCTTGCCATTTCCCGACGACTTTCCAATCTTGCGGAATCATTGGCAATCTCCAAGGCCACACCCGGTCTTCCCATGGACCAGGATAGAATTTCTTTGCTGTTAGCACCGCCGCCAATCAGCTTCTCTATTTCTTCACGGCCGGCCGGTCCAAATCTTATTCTCTGACAACGACTTACGATGGTTGGCAATAGCTTGTTTTCATTTTGACACACCAGGATCAAAACCACTTTGTCATTAGGCTCTTCGAGGGTCTTAAGCAAAGCGTTTTGCGCGGCTGGGAGCATTTTTTCCGCCTCGTCTATGATAGCCGCTTTGTACTTTCCGGCATCACCGTACAGGCCAAGTTTGTGTCGCAGATCGCGGATCGCTTCGATTTTAATATTTGATTTTTTTACAATCCCCCTTTTTTCTTCTGTCTCCGGCCTGACAATCGTCAGATTTGGATTTACTTTGGCGTGTCCGGCTAAATTTTGAGCGAACTCCAAAGCGGCCGTGAATTTACCGACATGTTCCGGACCGGAAAAAAGATAGGCATTGGCCACTTTGCCCGTTGCCACGATCTTATCCAGCAGCTTTGTTGCTTTTTGGTTGCCGATTATCCTCATAAATAAATTATATCATAAACAAAAGCGGGCGAGGATTAGATTTATTATCCTCGCCCAAAATTTATATTGCGTGCACCGTCTCATCAAATGAGATCCGGCCGTTCACGCGCAACGCGTAAAGAAGCATCTCCGTCTGACCCTTATCGTAACCAAGCCCGCAGATCATCCTCTTTACGCATTCTTCATCGCATCCGTCAGCAAGTTCTTTGACCGCTTGACGGACTTTAATATAGTCCGGCATGCCAAGATTCATATCTCCTCCCTTCGCATAGAAATAAAAGTGTAGCAGAATAACTATATTTTGTCAATATACTTGAAAAAAGCATCCTTAAAACAGCTCCCGTTGAATTTTTCGGCCCTAGATTTCATTTCTCTTCCATTATAATTCGCTTCATTTTCTACAAACCTCCGCACTCCGTCCGCAATCACCTCCGGCGTAGACGCGTCAAAAAATTCTCCGGTTTTTCCTTCTTCGACGATTTCCAAAATTCCGCCTTTGCGGATCGCCAGGACCGGAATGCCATGCGCCATCGCTTCCACCGGCGCCATTCCGAAATCATCCACACCGGCAAAAACAAAAGCTCGCGCGTTCTGATAATATTTTTCTACGTCTTCATCCGATTTCCAGCCTAAAATTTCCACGTTGCCACTTGCGATTTTTCGCAGATATTTTTCTTGCTGCCCTTCGCCGATCACGACCAAAGGCAGGCTGAGCTTGTTGAACGCTTCCACGACCATATCTATTTTCTTGTATGGCGACAGGCGCGAAACAATCAAAAAATGTTTGGAATTTGAATTTTGATTATTACTATTTGTTTGGTTATTGTTTCTTGTTTCTTGGTTATTGATAGTTACAGGCGGATAAATGATTTCACTATCCCGCCCGTAATATTTCCTTATTCGTTCCTGCGTATATTTGGAATTGGCGATGAGATGATCCGGCCGATCCGCCGCCGCCTTGTCCCAAATCCTGATGTAATTAAGCATTATACGCGTAAAAAATTTTTGAATTTTGAATTTTGAATTTTGAATTTGACATAAATATTCCTCATTCGCATCCCACACAAATCTCATCGGACTATGAAGATACGAAATATGTATCGTATTCAATCGAGTCACAATGCCCTTGGACCAAGCGCCCGAGCTTGAGATAACCAAGTCGAATTCGCGCAGATCGAAAATTTCCGGAGCAACCGGCAAAAAAGGCAGGAGCCACTTTTTTCGCCGGCGTAAAAATTTCGGAAATTTCTGAAGGAATGAGGCGTGGATTTCTTTGTCGGCAAATTTCCCGCGCATTTTCTCTCTGTCATAGAGCAAGGTGTAGATTGGAGCCTCCGGAAACATCTCGCTCAGCACTTCCAAAACCTTTTCGGCTCCGCCGAAATCGACCAAAAAATCATGCACCAAGGCGATTTTTTTATTTTTTATGTCCATCTTCCATCAAATTAGCTATTTGCGAAGCGCACTCTTCCCAGCTGAACCTTTTTACATTTTCATAACCTCTTTTTATTATATCATCCCGCAATACTTGGTCATAAAGCAAAGCGTGGGTTTTTTCGGCAATGTTTTCAGTATCTTCCGGATCGACCAGAACTGCCGAATTACCCGCCACTTCCGGCATGGAAGAATTGTTGGAAGCGACGACCGGCACACCCGCGCTTTGCGCTTCCAAGACCGGGATGCCGAAGCCTTCATAAAAGGTCGGGAATAAGAATACGTCTGCATTTGATAATAACTGCCATTTCATGGTCTCGCTTACATAACCGGGCTCTATAATTTTAAATTTAGAATTTTCAATTTTCAATTTTATAATTTTATAATTGTGCCCGGCCCTTCCAGCCAATACTAAGCTATGCGGAATATTGTATCTCTCTTTTAAAATTTTATATGTATCAATTATTCCATTTATATTTTTTCGTTCTTCGATTCTACCAACATATAACAAGTATGGTTTTGAAATTTGATCGTTGGAATTTGTTTGGAAATTGGAAATTGGAAATTGGAAATTACTATCATAACCTTCATAGATCACCTGCATCTTTTTTTCCGAAATCTTATATAGATCTATCAAATCTTGCTTAGTATTGCGCGAAACGGTTACGATAGTATTTGCCCAGCGGCAGGAATTTTTGATGGAAAAGCGCATGTAAAATCTTTCCCAGGCGGAATAGCCATGCGGAAAAACTTCATATTCCAAACCATGCACGGTCACAATTGTTTTTCTAGGATGGATGAGCGGCACTGTATGGGCCGGCACGAAAAGCGTATCTACCGGATGCAAAAACAGTTCCAGAGACAACCTGAATTGGGTCCAGAAGCGCGGCGCGCACAAGGCTTTGACCCGCCAATTTTCCGGCAGAGAA
The DNA here is from genome assembly GCA_021785125.1 of bacterium. Classification (GTDB taxonomy): domain Bacteria; phylum Patescibacteriota; class Minisyncoccia; order Moranbacterales; family UBA2206; genus JAJYGF01. Next base: position 17,157 of record JAJYGF010000011.1, read on the forward strand.
AAATCCAGAGCATCCATGACAGATTTCTGTCCGCTGCGGACATACAAAATCACCTGATGAGCATCCAGCTTATCCTTCAGGTGTTTTATGGTCTGATAAGAATATTCCTCGATTCCCGTGCGCTTTTTGATAAACGCCCGCGACGCATCGATGCCAATGATCATAGATCATAATTTTTAATTTCCAATTTTTAATTTTTAAATAATCTTCTAATTCCTAAATGCTTAAGCATTAAAAATTCAGATTTATTTATAAAATTATAAAATTAAAAAATTAAAAAATTATTTGCTTAACATAATGGTGCGTTTATATAAATCCAAGTTATCTAGTGCGACTCCGATCCCCTTGATCACGCAGAGAAGCGGTTCATCCGCCACATAGCACGGCACTTCAATCGTTTTAGT
>JAJYGF010000016.1 GCA_021785125.1 bacterium
TGATATCTTCGCGAAAAAAATATTGCGACAAGATATTCATCTTTGCCAACGCTACCTGCATGGTCCGGCCAAATTCCTGTGAATTGCAGATTATGACCGCATCCTTATCTTCCAAATCCAAGCCGGAATGCCTGATAAGCTCAATGATAGCTCTTGGAAAAACCGGAAAAAACCTTTCATGCTCTTGGAAAAATAAATCGATGTTTTCTCGCGTGAATCCGTCCACATCTTTTTTCGGATCGATGGCCTGGATTATTTCATTTCGATCCAGATGTTCCGGCAATGGCAATTGGACTATGATCCCATGAATCTCCGGATCATTATTAAGATTGTTTATCCTGTCCAAAACCTCGCCTGTTGAAACATGCTCGCTCATCCGGATCACGTCGATCTTGATGCCGATATTTTGCGCCGCTTTCTCTTTAAGATCGACATAAATCTTGGAAGCTTCATCTTGACCGGCCAAAATCACGCCCAGTCCCGGCTTCAGATTTTCTGAAACGATTGTGTTTTGTAAATCTTGCAGGATTTTTTCTGCGATTTTTTTTCCTTCGATCAACTTCATATCATTTTTTTGCTACAATATGCTGTAATACCGTAGTAAAATTATCCCTCTGATATTTTATATTCAAGCTGGTGATAATTTTTATTTTTAGCATGTCGCGAATATCCAGCGATCAATTTTTTCGCTTCTTCGACAGTCCGAGAATCATGATTTCTGACAAGAGCGGCCGGCCCCATGAGATCTTCCAGCTCTATCATTATATCACTTTTTCCTTTCAATTCTTTCAATTTTATATTTTCCCTTTCGTTTCTGCCGATGATGATATGCGCCCCATCAACCCAAAAATGGCGTCCAAGTTTCAGAAGTTCGTAATCGGAAAATGCAGGATCTTCGACTTCTTCCCATAATTTTTTGAGTCTTTTTCCGAATTCGATTTCAGTCAAAAGGCAACCTCCACTCGGAGTTGGATAATAATTTATGGCCAGTTCTTTCACCAGTTCAAATTGTCTTTTTCTTGAGCGGCCGGAAATGTCCAACAATTTTTCCCTATCCACCAATCCTTCTTTTTCGACAGAAGTTTCTTCGAGCAATTTGGCGGAAAGCGGGCGCAGCAATCTTCCTTCCAACCCAGCTTCTTTTTCGATCAATTTCAGCGCTCTCATGTTCTGCGACATCGGCCGCTGGCCCAAAACCTCTCCCGTCGCCACAAAATCAAAACCTTCTTTACACATGATGCGTCCGGCCTCGCGGATCATCAAAAGGTGGCAATCGATGCACGGATTCATGGCCGAACCGTACCCTCGTTTCGGCCTTTTCACCATCTCGCAATGCATCCAGGAAAAATCCACCGAGTGCATCTTGATATTGTTTTTATCCGCGCTAATTTTCGCTTTCGCGTCATCGAAAAAATAGCTGACAAACGCCAGTCCCGTCACATCGATATTCTGTTTTTCCAGCACTTTTACGGCCAAAGTCGAATCCAATCCTCCCGAAAAAAGCACCAGCGCCCTTATCTTTTTCATTTTTTTGCTATCCATATGATGTTTCTTCCATTTACGATGCTTGTTTTCTCAATTTTGAATCCGGCCTTGAAAAACAATTTCGCCAATTCTTTTTCATCATAAGCACGATGGAAGCGATAAAAAATTTCCCCCGAATTGTCCTTAAAAGGAATCTCACAATCAAAAAAATCCAAATCACTTTTGCCGAAAATTTTTCGCATAATATTTTGAAAAATATATTTTCGATATTTCGGCTGCCAAAGATTCCAGGCCGTGACGATCAAAATGCCGTCCTTTTTCATCACACGATACAGTTCTTTTGCCATCTCTTTGGCATACTTTTTAGGAAAGTGATGGAAAACGGCAATCGAGACGACCTTATTGAAAAAATCATCCGGAAATGGTAAGCTATCTGAACCGGATATTTTTGTGAAATTGCCGGCAAAATCAGGATATTTTTCCTTTGCCAAATCGATCAATTTTCGGGAAACATCCACGCCAGCATAGCTCATATTTTTATCCTTTAAAATCTCCAGGAGACGGCCGTTGCCGCAGCCGAAATCAAGGACCTTATCCCCTTCTTTTACATGATCCTTGATAAATTCCAAGTCGGACCAGAAAAAATTCCGCGTGCCGGAAAACTTTTCCGCCATTTGATCATAGCCAGCCTCTGTTTCAGATAAAATTTTATTACTATCTTCTGTTTTCATGGTGAATAAATCCTACGACAATTTTATAAAATTAGCAATGAAAACGCTCGCCGAAGACGCGGCGGATTTTTTGCGGCTCAAAAAGAAGATTTCCAAACAATTGCAGCTTCCTATCCCAACTAACGCCGACCTGCGCGAAGCGTATGAAAAACTGATTGCCAAAAGAGAAATAAAAAGAAACGCCGAGTTTGAAAAAATCCTGCTCAGCAAAAAGATCCGCACCGAATCCGGGGTCGCGGTCGTAGCGGTCCTGACTAAGCCCTATCCATGTCCTGGCAAATGCATCTATTGCCCTACGGAAAAAGAGATGCCCAAAAGCTATCTTTCCAATGAACCGGCTGTCATGCGCGCCATCAATGCAAAATTTGATCCATACCGGCAAGTCCAAAACAGATTGCGCGCCTTGGAGCTCAATGGTCACGCAATCGACAAGATCGAGCTCATCGTGATGGGTGGAACTTTCTCATATCTACCGAAGGCTTACCAGAAAAAATTCATCACAAAATGTTTCAAAGCGTGCAATGAATACGGCGTAAAGACGCCTCGCCGGGACGCCTCTGGCCTGGCACGCGAACAAAGGAAAAATGAAAAAGCCCTCTGTCGAATAGTCGGTCTAACATTGGAAACGCGTCCGGATTATTTGGATGAAAAAGAAATTTTGAATTTCAGAAATCTAGGCTGTACCCGTGTTGAGTTAGGCGTGCAAAGCATTTTTGATGAAGTTCTGGAAATTAACCGCCGGGGACATAACATTCAGCAAACTATCGAGGCAACAAAAATGCTGAAGGATGCGGGATTCAAAATAAATTATCATATCATGCCTGGCCTGCTCGGATCTTCGGTCAGAAAAGATTTGAAAATATTTGAAAAATTGTTTTCCAATCCCGACTTCCAACCGGATATGCTGAAAATTTATCCGACAGTGGTCACCAAAAATACCAAATTATATTCGCTTTGGAAAAACGGAAAGTATAAGCCACTTACGGATAAAACTTTTGAAAAATTTGTCTTGGATATCAAAGAAAAATTTATTCCGCCATACGTGCGCATCGCTAGACTTGTGCGTGATGTTCCGACTTCATCTATTGAAGCTGGCCCGATCATTTCAAATCTGCGCCAGATCATCACCCACAGATCAAAATGCCAATGCATCCGCTGCCGCGAAGTGAGATCGGATTACCGAAAGGAAGATAAAATAATTTTAGACCGAATTGATTATGATGCATCGAATGGAAAGGAAATATTCTTACAATTTGTTTCCGAGGATAAGAAAAAATTATACGCCCTTCTTCGCTTGCGCATCCCGCATTTCAAAGACATCGGATGTCCAACAGGTCAGGAAGGCGAGAGACATCCGATGTTCAACACTTTTCCAATCTTGCAAAATTCTGCCCTTATTCGCGAGGTACATACCTACGGTAAAATGGCTAAAATAAGCCAAAATAATACTAATGTTCCGCAGCATGTCGGCCTCGGTCGCAAGCTCATTCAAGAAGCGGAAAGGATCGCCAAAGAAGAATTCGGAGCAAAAAAAATCGCCGTCATTTCCGGCATCGGTGTAAGAAATTATTATCGAAAATTCGGATATAAATTAAGAGGCACTTACCTGATAAAAAAAGTATAGCCTATTTTCCCGCTAACTGTCCACAAGCGCCTTGGATCTCTTCTCCAAGGCTTTTTCTTATCGTGGAATTTATCCTGCGTTTTCCCAATTCTTGCTTGAAAGCGTATGTCTTGTTTTTGGAAGACGCCTGGAATTCTCCGGTCGTATTATACCGGATCAGATTCACATGCAGAAGATGCGTCTTGCCGATCGCATGCACATAGTCCGCCAAAATATTGGCGTCTTCCCGTGAATCGTTAATGCCTTCCAGCAAGATGTATTCCAAAAAAACTTTCCGGTTGGTGATGTTGATATATTGTCTGATCGCCATGCGCAAAATTTCCAGATTATCTTTTTTATTCACCGGCATAAAACCGCCGCGCTTTTCATCGCCCGCAAAATGCAAAGAGATGGCCAGATTCACCTGCGGAAATTCCTGCGCCAGCTTCAAAATACCGGAAGCGAGGCCGGAAGTGGAAACAGAAAGCGAGCGCGAACCGAAGCCGAAAGTTTTTTCATCCATCAGATCGCGGATACTCTGTGAAACCTCCTTCCAATTGGCGAACGGCTCCCCCATTCCCATGTAGATGATGTTACTGATTGATCCCCCTCTCCTTTCCAAGGAGAGGGCTGGGGTGAGGTTTTTTAGGTATTGCCTCCAAAACAAGATCTGGTCCGTGATTTCTTCGGCCGTCAGATTTCTTTTGAGTCCGATCTTGCCGGTCGCACAGAAACGGCAACCCATCGCGCATCCCACCTGGCATGAGATGCAAGCCGACCACGAGCCGGGTTTCGGCGCGATTAAGACCGATTCCATCAGATTGCCATCGGCCAATTCAAAAAGCGCCTTGATGGACTGCCCGTCTTTGGCCCGCAAAATTTTTTTAACTCTGAAAGATAAGATGGTAATTTCTTTGTCCAAAATTTCCCGCAAGTCCTTGGATAAAGTCGTAATTTCCGAAAAAGAAGAAGCGCCATCTTTGTAAATGGATTTAGTAATTTGTTTCAGCCTAAATTTGGGTTGATCGTATTTATCTAATATTTCTTGTAATTTATTTGCATTCATATTTTATTTACTATGCGCCGCTTTCTTTGACGGCAAAGAAAGCGGCAGAAAGAAACTGCCGTGCGGAACTTCGCGCTGTCTAATTTCTAAGCTCGTCCGCTAAAATTTCTAAGGGTCTGCTTCCGCATCCCCGGTACAAATTTTTTAACGCTCCCTCGCTTGAAATTAGAAACGCGCTCGTTATGCACGGGGGTTTTATTCTACGGTTACGCTCTTTGCCAAATTTCTTGGCTTATCGACATCCAAACCTTTGGCCACGCCGACGTGGTATGCGAAAAGCTGGAGAGGCACCACCGCCAGAAGCGGCGTGAGCATTTCCAGAGTTTTCGGAATATAGATCACATCATCCGCGACTTTTTTGATTTCCTTGTCGCCTTCGGTTGCAATCGCAATTATTTTCCCGCCGCGCGCTTTGATTTCCTGCATGCCGGAAATTGTTTTTTCATAAACACTGTCTTTCGGCGCGATGAAAATCGACGGGAAATTTTCATCAATCAAAGCGATTGGGCCATGCTTCATTTCTCCGGTCGGATAACCTTCCGCATGGACATACGAAATCTCTTTTATTTTCAAAGCTCCTTCGGTCGCAATCGGAAAATTATATTTACGGCCGAGATATAAGAAATCTTTGTAACCAGCATATTTCTTGGCGATTTTTTTAATTTCCTTTTCTTCCGCCAGAATATTCTTTACCATTTTCGGGATTTTTCTCATTTCTTTGGCGATCCTTTGCCCCATCACCAGCGACATATCCCTTTGCCGTCCCAACATCAAAGTAAAAAGAACCAAAATGCTCAGCTGTGAAGTGAACGCCTTGGTCGAAGCCACGCCGATTTCCGGCCCGGCATGATTATACACGCCCGCATCCGTTTCCCGCGCGATTGTTGATCCAACCGTATTCACTATTCCTAAAGTAAGCGCGCCTTTGTTTTTAGCTTCTCTGATGGCCGCCAAAGTGTCCGCCGTTTCTCCGGATTGGGAAATAGCGATCACGACCGTTTTGAAATTCATGATCGGTTTTCTATATCGAAACTCGGAAGCATATTCCACTTCCACCGGAATGCCGGCATATTCCTCAATCATATATTCCCCGACCAAGCCGGCATAATATGACGTGCCGCAGGAAACAATGATGATTTTTTCAATTTTTCGTAATTTCTCTGCCACGCTCTGCAAACCGCCCAATTTCGCCATCCCATCTTCCGCGACCAGACGCCCGCGCATCGCATCTTCAATCGCGCTCGGCTGCTCAAAAATTTCTTTCAGCATAAAATGCGCGTAACCCTGCTTTTCCGCTTTTTCCAAAGACCAATCCAGATTGGTGACTTTTTTATTGCGGGCCTGATTTTTGACCGTCTTTACCTCATATCCGTCGCGAGTGATGACTGCCACTTCTCCGTCTTCGAGATAGACGACCTGCTGGGTATGCCGGATGATGGCCGAGACATCCGATGCGACCACATATTCGCCGTCGCCCACTCCCAAGACCAGCGGGCTGCCGCTTCGCGCCACGATAATTTTGTCCGGCTCTTTTTTGTTGATGATAGCCAAGCCATAGGTTCCGCGGATCTTTTTTAGCACTTCCAACACTGCTTCCTCATACGGCATTTTTTTATTCAATTCTTCGATCAGATGCGCCAAAACCTCGCTGTCCGTTTCCGATCTGAACTTATGTCCTTTTTTCACCAGATCATTTTTCAATTCAAGATAATTTTCAATGATGCCGTTATGCACCAAGTTGATGTTGCCGGTGCAATCCCGATGCGGATGGGAATTATTGTCGCTCGGTTTGCCGTGCGTGGCCCAACGGGTGTGTGCGATACCGACCGTGCCCAAAATATCTTTATCCCCGATTTTATCTTCCAAATTGGCCACCTTTCCGACCGATTTGACGACATATCCCTTTTTGCCATCGATAATAGACACGCCGGCGGAATCATATCCGCGATATTCAAGACGCTTCAATCCTTCGATCAGGACTGAAGAGGCTTTTCGTTTTCCGATATAACCGACAATTCCACACATAAATATTTTGATGAAAAAATTAGCTGTACAAAATTATGGATGCCACGATCGCCAGAAACATCACGATGACCGACAGCCAGCCGAAAAACCAAACCCACTTCGGATGCGTCTCCTTGCCCATGATCTTCGGATCGTTGCCGACCACCATGATGATTATCAGCAAAGGGACGGAAATGATACCGTTCAGAAAAGCGGAATAATACAGCGCCATGATCGGATTTATCCGGAAAAAATTCATGCTCAAGCCGACCAAGATGGACAAAGCAATGACCATATAGAATTCTTTGGCACGGGAAAATTTTTCTTCCAATCCTTCCCGCCAATTCATTATTTCAGCCAACGCGTAGGCGCCCGAGCCGGCCAAAACAGGCACAGCCAACATTCCCGTTCCGATTATGCCGGCCGCGAAAAGCAAAAAGGCGTAATTTCCAGCCAAAGGCTTCAGGGCAAGCGCGGCTTGTTCCGCAGAATCGATATTATTTATTCCGTTTTTAAATAGAACTTGCGCGGTTGTCAGAACTATGAAAAAGAAAACAACATTTGCAAGCAGCATCCCGGTTCCCACATCCGTTCTCATCCTTCCGATACGCGTACGCAAACCATTTCTTTCCTTTGCACCCAATACTTTATGTATTTTTTTATGCAATCTATTTTCTTCAACCTCTTCAGAAGTTTGCCAGAAAAACAAATACGGAGTAATGGTGGTTCCAAAAACCGCAATCATGGCAAAAACATATTCCTTATTCAAATTTATTTGCGGCACAAATGCGTGGCGAAGAACCAAATGCCACTGCGGATGAATCAGAATTCCAGCCACGACATAAGCCAACACCGAGATAGCCAGCCATTTTAGAAATTTAACATATATATGATAGCCGATAAAAATCTGGAAAATTATTGTCAGAACCGCGAATAATAACGCTGCGACACCCGCATTTATGCCAATGAGTATTTTCAAAGAAGCGCCCATAGCTCCCAAATCAGCTCCGATATTCACGACATTAGCGATGATTAGCAGCACGACGGCCAGCATGACAATATTTTTCTTGTAATGTTTTTGCAAAACTCCGGCTAAACCACGATTAGTCACAATTCCGATTCTGGCGCAAACTTCCTGCACAGCCAACATGATCGGCAATAGCCAAGCTGCCATCCACAAGATCGCGAAACCGAATTTAGCTCCGACCGAAGAGTATGTTCCAATGCCGCCTGGATCATCATCAGATGCTCCGGTTATCAGGCCCGGCCCCAAAGCACGGATGAAATAATACGCCTTGGACCATGGACGCTCGATGAGTTTGGCGGCTATGACCACTTCGGACGCCGTGATTCTAATGGTTCCATCCACCGCCCTTTCGCCTTTGACCACGCCCCAGATCACCAACTTTTTGGCCAAAACCAACGGGATGCCCAGTTCGTGACGGAATTCGGAAAGCGTGAACAGTTTTTCTTGGTTTTGATTTTTATTTCCCATCGATATCTTTTATTATTTTTTCAGCCCGCTCCAGATCGCCGGCCTCAAAGTCGCAAAACCCATTCATAGCATCATTATACCGCCCTTGCTTCCTTTTTACCAAAATAGTTGTTATCCTAGGAAATTTCTTTTTGACATCCTCCAACTGCTCGATCCGGTCATCTAAAAAATACATCGCTTCTGATTTTTTAATCCTATCCTTTCCAATGATCTCAGCCACCCCTTTTGATTTCAGATCATCCGAAATCAGCACATTTTTGACATTCTCAGGCAGGCCGGAATGGATCATCTTGTCGAACTGCAATTGCGTGTCTCCATAAGAAACGACATAAACGTTACTCTTGCCACAGAATGAGACAAAATCGTAAACATCCGCAAAAAGATACTTTTTTGCGCCAGATATGAGCCTGTCAACATCTTTTCTGAGATTTGTGACATCGACTTTTATTTTATTCTCAAGGATGTCGATGTGATGATAGACATCGTATTTCTTCAGGCTTCCATTTTTATTCCTAATCGGATAGTCCAGATAGGATTGCGCGAATATTTTTTCGTCGATGCCATGCTTTGCAAAAACTTTTTTCAGATCCAGCACGAATTTTCCCGTATTGAAACTGACGTCGTCAAAATCTATGAAGATTTTCATTTATATTATCCCTTTGATTATGTTTCTGTATTCGCCGAGCTCGAAGATCATCACGATGAGCTTGGCCAGCTTGTCACTGTCATGGCGGATGAAGGAGCGACTGCTGGATATCAGGTCGCTCTCATTGAAGCTGATCTTCGCCCGATACAGGAGATCCGCCTGGATAATCTGGCAGTTCCTTTTCCTGGCCTTGTCACAGCCGACCAGGGACGCCCCTTCCAATTTCTCATATTTGCGGACCAGGCCGGCGCTCGGCTTCTTGTTGTTGAAGGTTACGAAATCTATCCGGTCTTTTCCGATATACTCGTTGATCTTTGTGACGTAATCATCCACGTCGAAATCGTCCGTATGCCCTTTTTTGTTGGTCAGATTGCAGTTGAAGATGACTTTGGCCTTCGACTTGCGGATCGCTTCGGCGATCCCTCCGACCAGAAGGTTCGGCAGGATGGAGCCATACAGATCGCCCGGGCCGATAATGATGAAATCGGCCGACCGTATCTTGTCGACGGCCTTCGGATACGCCTTGGTTTTTGAAGATAAGAATATCTTTTCGATGCCTGATTTTTGGATCTGTTTGTTGTCATCAAGCTGGTTCTCGCCTTTCAAGACCCGCCCGTCCCTGAGCCGGGTACAGAGGCGCATATCGTCATTTGCGACAGGGATGACCTCGCCTTTCACATTCAGGATCTTGGCCGCCTCGATGGCGCCGTCCGCGAAATTTCCACTGATCTTTTCCAGAGCCGACAGAAAGATATTTCCGAAGTTGTGTCCCTTAAGGGTGCCTTTTTCAAAACGATAGTTCATCAGCTCGCGCAATGTCTGCGTCGAATCGCTGAGCGCCACCAGGCATTGCCTCACATCGCCGGGCGGCAGAACGCCCAATTCATCCCGCAGGACTCCGGTCGATCCGCCGTCATCAGCCATGGAAACGATGGCCGAAAGATTGATTGGGTATTTCTTGAGGCCAGAAAGAAGCATGAAGCTTCCGGTTCCGCCTCCGATCGTCACGACATTCTTCTGCCGCATTTAGATGAATTTATGAATTATTTTTTCCGCTTCCGCCAAATCCTCGGGCGATCCGATCGAATGCCACAAGGTGGCTTTTTCAACCTTGATGCGATGATCCTGGGCCATTTTTGCGATCGCCTGCGGCAATCCGAATTCGCCGTTTCCGATATGCACCGGATCATAATCGAAAATTTTCTTGTTCAAAACATAAACTCCGGCGTTTGCCAATTTTTCTTTCGATCTTTTCGGTTTTTCCACAATATCCACAAGATGCCCGCGCCTGTTCGTCTTGATAATTCCGAATTTTGACGGGTCATCAACCTCCCGTCCCAAAACCGCCATATCATGGCGCAGCAGATTTCTGATGTCTTTTTTCAAATAAAGATCGTCGCCCATCATGACCAAAAATTTATCGCGCAAGACACTTCGCGCCAGGAACAAAGCTCCGCCGGTTCCGTTCAAATTAGTTTGAAAAACATAAGTGACCCGGCGACCATCAAAATATCTTTTGAAATGGTTCATGATATGCTCGCCATAATAGCCAACGACGATCACCAGCTCTTTGATCTCGCGCGGCAAAGCGTTGATTTTGTGTTCCAAGATAGGCTTGCCCTTCAGTTTGACCATCGGTTTCGGAATCCCGTCGATCAGATCTTTCATCCTTTTCCCCCTGCCTGCGGCTAAGATTACTGCTTGCATAAGCGTTTTTGTCATTCGGCACGTAGCATATCCCCCGTCACTTCGCGCTTAAGACACGACAATGTTTATCAACTTCCCCCCAACAAAAATAATTTTTTTGATTTCTTTGCCTTCTAGGTGAGCTTTTATTTTTTCACTTTCCAGCGCCACTTTTTTCGCCTCTTCTTCGGTTATATTCGCACTAATTCTGATCGTATCGCGCACTTTGCCATTAACCTGCACCACTAAATTAATTTCCTCATCCTTGATCAATTCCGGATCATACTTCGGCCAAGCTGATAAAAATATACTTTCCGTGTGACCAAGCTTTTCCCAAATTTCTTCAGCAATATGCGGAGCGAATGGAGACAAAATTTGCAAGAAAAGTTCATAAGATTTTTTGGTTATACCCGCATTTTCAACTTCATTCAATAAGATCATCATGGAACTGATGGCGGTATTGAATCTGAACTGCTCGATATCTTCAGTGACTTTTTTGATCGTTTTATTTATAAGACTTAGTTCTTTTTTATCTTCATCCTGGATTATATTTTCTTGCAATTTCCAGACTCGATCCAGAAATCTCCTGACGCCCTTCACTCCATTTGTGCTCCAAGCCACTGGTTGCGTAAACGGCCCCATAAACATCTCATATAATCTCATCGCATCTGCTCCAAATTCGGCAATAACATCATCCGGATTGATGACATTATTCCAGCGCTTACTCATCTTCCTGCCATCTTCCGCTAAGATCAATCCTACATGCACCAATTTTTTGAACGGCTCGATAGTTGTAACTACGCCGATATCATACAAAAACTTATGCCAGAAGCGCGCATATAACAGATGCCTCGTAGCATGCTCAGCACCGCCAACATACAGATCGACCGGCATCCATTCTTCCTCTAATTTTTTATCTATCAAAATTATGTTATTTTTCGGATCGATATAACGCAAATAATACCAGCTTGATCCAGCCCATTGCGGCATCGTATTGGTTTCCCTTTTTGCTGGACCGCCGCATTTAGGACAAGCCGTGTTCACCCATTCAGAAATCGCCGCCAAAGGCCCCTCTCCCGTTCCGGTCGGCTCATAATGTTCAACTTCCGGCAATCTGACCGGCAGGTCTTTTTCAGGTACGGCTACCGTGCCGCATTTCTCACAATGGATGATCGGAATAGGCTCGCCCCAATAACGTTGTCTGGAAAAAACCCAATCGCGCATTTTGTAGTTCACTTTTTTCTTGCCAATTCCCTCTTTTTCAAGCCATTCCGACATTTTTTTACGAGCCGATTGAGAGCTTAGTCCATCATAATTATTGGAATTAACCAATTCTCCATCTTGCGTAAAGCATTCTGCATCCGTCTGATCTTTCTTTGGAACAATTACTCGCTTGATAGCCAAGTTATATTTTTTGGCAAATTCAAAATCACGTTCATCATGCGCCGGCACAGCCATCACCGCTCCGGTTCCATAATTTCCCAAGACATAATCTGCCATGAATACTGGTACAGTTTCATCATTGAACGGATTGATAGCCTTGATTCCCTTCAATTCAACACCCGTTTTTTCTTTCTGCAGCTCTGTTCTTTCAAGTTCCGTTTTATTTTGCGCTTGAATTTGATACGCTTCTACTTCAGAATAATTTTCTATTTTATCTTTAATCTTAGCGACAATCGGATGTTCCGGCGCCACCACTGAATATGTCACGCCAAAAACAGTATCCAAACGGGTCGTATAGACCTCAATTCCTTCTTCTGAATCTTTTATTTTTAATGCAAACTGCGTGCCTTCACTACGCCCTATCCAATTTTTTTGTTGCTCAATAATAGAATCTTCCCAATTCAATTCACTTGAATCAAGATCATAAAGCAATCGATCCGCATACTCAGTCATCTTCAAAACCCATTGGCGCATTTTTTTCTGCACCACTTGAGTACCGCAACGCTCACAGAGACCATGTTCCAAATCTTCATTAGCCAAAACAGTCTTGCAGTTCGGACACCAATTGACCGGCTCTTCTGATTCATACGCCAGGCCCTTTTCAAACATTTTCAAAAATATCCACTGCGTCCAGCGATAGTATTCCGGATCGATCGTATTGATTTCCCGATCCCAATCATAAGTGAAGCCGAATTTTTCCAACTGTTTTTTAAAGGTGGCGATATTCTGCTCCACCGCAATTCTTGGATGGATTTTGTTTTTGATAGCATAATTCTCCGCCGGCAAGCCAAAAGCATCCCATCCCATCGGATGGAGTACGCTATATCCTTGAAGCATCTTATATCTCGCTGAAACGTCCGTCGCTATATATCCCTTGGGATGCCCTACATGCAGACCAGCTCCGGAAGGGTATGGAAACATGTCCAAAACATAGAATTTCTCTTTGGCAGTACTGTCCTTGTCTATCCGATTTATACCTTGTTTAAGCCATTTTTCCTGCCATTTAGCCTCTATTCCCTTTGGATTATATGTTTCCATACGAAGTAGTACGTTATGATTTGATTTTAGCCTATTTCTAAGGTTTTTTCAAGAAAAAAAGGGAGCCATTGCTAGCTCCCTTGATGCTTGGTATTTCCCTTGCATTTAATACTCCGTTTTTTTCAATCCTCCCTTTTCGATGAAAGTGGTTAATATTTGAACATCCAGCAGATATGATTTCTGCCGGCGCGAATCTTCTTTCCCCTCTTTTTGA